>NZ_JBSFYP010000017.1:0-121862 GCF_053599835.1 Micromonospora sp. NPDC005163 | reverse complement strand
CGGCCCGACCGGACCGCTCGGCCCGACCGGACCGCTCGGCCCGACCGGACCGCTCGGCCCGACCGGACCGCTCGGCCCGGCCGGACCGGGCCACGACCGGCGCTCGTCGCTGACACGTTCGTCTCGGACCCTAGCGAGACGGTCCGGGACCCCATTGCCGCGGTCCCCGCCGCTGCGGACCGGGGCCGGACGGTCCCGGACCGCCGGGACCACGAGGCGGCAACCGGCGACGGCGGCCCGCAGGTGGCGGCGCTGGTCCCGGCCGCCCGGACCGCCGCCCGCGCCCTTACTGTCGAGAAGACATCGCTATCCCGCAAGGCCCTCGCCGGACAGCTGCGCCTGGACGGGCATCAGCTGTCAAACGCCACCGAATCGGCGCTCGTGCGCGTCGAGATCACTCCACCGGCACCGACCGCGCCGGAACTGCCGCGAATGGAGGCGCGTGACCGAACCACGAGGTCCTCTGTCAGCCCGGGTCGCCGCTGTCAGACCAGTTCTTTCGTCTGGCAGCAAGCCGGCGACCTGACAGAACCTGGCAGAACCTGACAGAACTGTCACCGCGACGTCGCCCGCCGCGGCTGTCTGGGCGCAGCAGCGAGGGCGCGCATCGAAAGCCCATCCGCATTCCTGATCGAGGAGCTTCACGCATCATGACCCTGCACAACGACCATCACCTGCGTCGCCAACGCCGTCACCGACCCGGCTCACGCAGACTTTCAGCGCACCGTTACGTCTGACGCGGTGTGACCCGCCGTTACGGTGTCGATGTCGGTCCCCGTTTCACCGTCCGCCTTGATCCCGACCCCCAAACGGACCCCCCGTACTCGCTCACAGCCCAGGTCAACACCACTCTCATCGCTCCTGATCGGCTCCAGACACACCCTCATGTGTGGGGTGTCCCCCCAGGGGACGCCCATGCGTAAACCGCTACCGGCTCCGGACCCGCTGCTGCGTCTACAGGCCAGCATCACCGCCCGCGACGACCGGCTCCTCGGCTGGCTCTACGACCATGGAGTCCTCACCACCGATCAGATCGGCGCCGCACTGTTCCCGTCCCTGGACTTCGCCCAACGCCGGCTACGCCGCCTCACCGTCCTGCGTGCGACAGACCGGTTCCGACCCAACCGGGCCTACGGCGGGTCCTACCCCTACCACTACGTCCTGGACCAGCTCGGCTACGACCACGTCCACGCCCAACGCGGACTCGGACGACCACGCCCGGGCGAGACAAGGGCGCGGGCAGCACACAGCCAGCGTCACATATCGGCGACCACGCCGGTACTCACCCATCTGTCAGCACGGAGCTCCGGCGACAGGCCAGCGATCCAACCGCGCACTCACACCAGCCACGCGACGTGACAGATCGCGTGAGTCGCGACCCCGTTCGCTTCCGCAGCCACCGGAGGTACTCTCCGCAGCCCTCGCCCCTGTCGTCGGTTCATCGCTGTCTGAGCGAGCGGCACAACCCGGCTGATCAACCCTGGTGCCAGTTCCCAGGAGAAGGGGTCCGCTGACCCGCCTGGTCAACGCCGTCATGATGGCCGGGGTACGCCTCGTGCCGGCCCCGAGCAACCGGTCGGCCGCCGTGGCCCACAACATCCCCCTCGAACCGGACCAGTACCTCGCCGGCCCACCCGGTCGTGGCTACCTCTGCACCGGCGATGCCCCGGTGCTGATGCAGGTAGCAGCATGCGGGTCACCCCCACGTCCCGGCGTCGCTTGACGCGGGCCGCGAGCTGGATCGCGGCGGCCGTGCCCTCGTGGACGATCGGTACCGGCGCAGGAGACGCTTGGCTTCCCTGGCCGTCCCCACGGAGGGTGCCATCATTGGTTGAGACGCTATGGAGCTGATGTCACCAACGATTCACCCGATCGCCCTGCCCGCCTGAATCGTTGGCGACATCAGCTCCACAGGCTCCGAACTCCACTGCCGGCACCCCAGGTCGGCCTGGTCGTCAAGGGCAACACCCGTAGCCGTCAGCCGGGCCTCGGCTGCGGGTCACTGCCGAAGGTCAGCTCCATCGACCGGAGAAAGGGCGAGCGCCGGCACATCCGGAACCGGCCCCAGAACGCGCCGAAGCGCCCGCCCCCAGTCGATGGGACGGGCGCTTCGCTGTGCAGGATTCGTCAGCCCACCACCGACCGCAGCGGCACCCTGGCGTCGCGCAGGGCGCGCACCAGATCACTCGCGAACGGGTGTTCGTCCACCTGGAGTCCCTGCGGGTTCGGGATCACCACGTACGCCGAGCTGCCCTTCGCGGACGCCAGGGCGTCCGTGGTAAAGCGTTCGACGATGGCCCGGGTGCGCGGGAGGTCGCCCGCCGCCACCTCAATGGTGATCGGCCGCCACCCGCCACCCAGGTCCGCCGCCACCGGCGCGGCGGCAGCGCTGGTGCGCGCCGGGTCGATGCCCGGCGTGCGCCGGGCGTCCGGCGCGGTAGTCGCGCCCGCCGGGTAGAGCAGCGCGTTGGCCACCAGGTGCAGACCATTCTCGTTGTACGCCCGGAAGAGCGGGTTGAACGCGAACAGCACCGCCCGACCGGCGCCGGTCGGCTCGTCGACCAGTGCCGCCGTCCCCTTCAGCGCGTCGCCGCCCACGGTGTAGCCGTTGGCCCAGAAGGTGTCGCCCGCCGGGTAGCGGAGCACGTTGGTCCCGGTGGTACTCGGGTTCAGGATCGGGTCGCTGTTGTTGAACTCGAAGTCCTCCGCCGGGCGGCCCAACGCGACCGGGCTGTCGTGGTCGACGTCGACCCGCAGATGCGAGCCGATCACCTGGTACCCGGCCGGTTTTGGCTTCTCGGTCGTGGAGGTGAGCCCGGCCGCCCGAGCCACCCGGGTGCCCTCGTTGCGCAGCCCGATGTAGGTGTGGCCTTGCGCGACCCAGTCGCGCAGGTTGGCCTGCCCCGCGCCGGTGAGGCCACCGGTCGGGCTGCTGCCGTCCGGCACCAGCAGGACCGTGCGTCCGGTGAACGCCTCGGTGTTGTCGTTGATGTCGGCCGTGGTGACCGGCGTGAGGTCCAGCCCCCACCGCTTGCCGAGCACGTACCGGGCCTCACCGTGCGAGCCTGACGTGGTGGAGATGCCGGTGCCCTGGAACAGCCCCACGTCCGGCAGGTCGAGCGGGGTCCCGCTGGCGCGCCCGCCCGGGGTGAGGGTCACCCCGAACGAGTCGGCCAGCTCGTCGACCGTACGGCTCAGCCTGCTCGCCGGCAGGGCCACCGCGCTGGTCTCCAGGTTGCGCACGAGCGGCACCCCACGGCCGAGCAGGGCGAACGTGAACTCCGCGGCCGCCGCCGAGTCCAGCGGGTACGCGTACGAGCCCCACGGCCGCGCCAGCCCGCTGCGACCGCCGGAGATCGTGCGGACCAGCTGCGCCTTCGGCCGGACGTTGTCGCCGGTGTAGATGGTGGAGACACCCATCAGCAGCGGGTTGCTCCAGGAGGACACGTCGTAGAAGTAGGGGAAGGGAACGTACGGGTCCTCGCCCATGATCGCCTGGATCCAGTGTTTCTGCGGCTGGTCCATCGGGATCCAGTACGCGCCCTTGGGCACGGTCACGTTGGTGGCCGTCCGGCCGCCGAAGACCCGCGCGGTCGGCACCCGGGTCGGCTTCTGCACCTCGTACACCTCGACGTCCATCCGGCGCAGCCGCTCGACGAGCTGGCGGACGTCGGCGAGCTGCCGGTCGGGCAGCAGGAAGTACGAGCGGATCTTGATGTCGGGCACCGGGAACTGGACCTCGTTGGTGGGCTGGACCACCTCGTTGGGCTCCAGCGTGCCCGCCCTGCCCTGGGCGAGCGCGTCGGTCCAGATGTCGAAGTAGTCGGTCAGCACCTCGTGCTTGTTCGCCGCGGCCCAACCGAGCGTCGCCCACTGGGTGTGGAACTGCTGCTGGACCCGGTCGGCCACCGCCGACGCGCTGCCCTTCTCGTACGTCATGCCGGCCGCGCCGAAGCCCGTGGTCGGCACGGTGTCGCCGTAGCCCATGAAGAACATGTCGTACGTGTCGTAGTTGAAGTAGCACTCGATGCTGTCGTCGTCGACGCAGGCGCCGTTGTAGCCGAAGCCGGCCTTGTTGGCCTCGCCGATCCGGTTGATCCAGTCCACCGCCTCGCCGGCGATCTCGTGGTGGATCGGGTCCGCGTTGGGCGGGAAGAAGTACTGGCGGCCACCCATCTCGTGGGCGTCGATGAAGACCTGCGGCGGGTATCGGCGCAGGAGTTCGAGCTTGCCGTCGGTCTCCTGCTGGGTGCGGGCGAACCAGTCCCGGTTCATGTCGAAGCCGAACTCGTTCTGCCGCCTGGTCGCGTCGCGGCCGTCCGGGTTCTGCGTCGGGACGATGACGGTGACCAGGTTGTCGTTGCGCTTCACGACCGCGCACGACAGGCCGGCGGCCAGCTCGTACAGCGTCTTGAGCGCGGCGTCGGTGCCGCTCTTCTCGCCGCCGTGCACGTTCGCGGTGACCCAGACGATGGCCGGGCTGTCCTTCGCCGTCCGGGCGGCCGTCCTCGCGCTGGTCCGGCGCGGATCCCGTAGGTCACGCACGTCGTCGGCGATCCTGCGCAGCGCGGACGGCCGGACGTTGCGCTCGTTGGACACCACCGCGTACGGCAGCGGCTGACCGAGCACGCTGGTCGCCATCACCCCGGTGGCGACCCGGTCGGAGGCGCCGTCCACCGCTCCCAGGTAGGTCCGGACCTCGTCGTTGGTGACGACCCGCTCCTGACCCACGCCGAGCGGGAAGCCGAGCACGGTCTCCGGGGCGGGCACGGTGCTCAGACGTGCCGTCGGGTCGGTGCTGCATCGGGGGGACTGTGCCGCGCTCGCGGCGGATGTGCCGCTGAGCAGGGGAATCGTGCCGAGCAGGAGTGTGATCGCGGCGGCACTCGCCAGCCGCCTCGTGGGGACCGTCCAGGACGGACGCATCGATGGGGCCATGTCTTTGTTTCCCTTCTCGGGAAAAGCCTCGCAGTGGCCGGAGCCTATGAATCGCGGATACCCGGGTCAAGGTCTGATCGACTTTGATGATTGCGTGGGGTGCCGGCGGCGGCGCTGGCTGGCAGGATGGCGGTGTGCGGATGTCTCGCCTGGAAGGAGGAGACGGTGCTGGCCTCTCAGGAGACGATCACGCTGTCGGTCTTCCCCGATCTTCCATCTGCCGACGCTCGGCGTTCTCTGGCGTCCTGGCTGCGGTCCGAGGACCGGCTTCGCGAAAAGGTGACGGCGGCGCCCGCCGCCGGTTCGACGACGTCGTCCGGCGACACGTCGGCGGAGGGTACGGACGTGCTGCTGGTGGCGGTCGACAGCGGCGGGGCTGTCATGGTGCTGGTCCAGGCGATCGCCGGCTGGTTGACCCACCGTCGCGAGGACGTGACGGTGAAGCTCACCCGTCCGGACGGATGGTCGGGGGAGTTGGACGTGCCCCGGGCCCGTGACATGGACGAGGTGACCGCGCTCATCGAGGCCGCGGTACGCGCGGTGGCATCCGAGCAGGGGTAGACCGAGCTGATCGATCGCGGTCTGGCGCACGGACCACCGGCCCGCCGCCGACCGATGAATCGGTCGACGACGGGCCGGGGGACTGCCGCAAGCGATACGGCTACCAGGTCGTCAGCCCGAGGCCGATCGTCTTGGTCAACGTGGCGTTGTCGTCGTCGCCGTCCAGCGACCAGATCATGGCGCCGGCCAGGCCGGCCCGCCGGATGTAGAGCGTCTTCTGCAGCACGACCGCCGGGTCGTCGTACGTCCAGAACGTCGTACCGTCGAATAGCCAGGCGTGCCCGGAGCGCAGGTCGCGGTGCACGGTGTAGCCGTTGCCGGCCAGGGTCTTGAGCTTCTTGTAGTCCTCGTACCCGGCCTCGAAGGTGGCCGGCGCGGGCCCGGTGGCCGGCTGGAACAGGCCGTTGCCGCCGCCGGTGACGCCGGTCCAGCCGCGACCGTAGTACGGGATGCCGAGGACCAGTTTGTCGCGCGGCGCGCCGCGGGTGATCCAGCCGTCGATGGCCACCTCGGCGGAGAAGTCCGGGTTGTCCGGAGCACCCGCCGGTACGCGTAGCGCGGACTGCTGGTTGGTCACCGCGTCCCAGCCGCCGTGGAAGTCGTACCCCTGCACGGTGGCGAAGTCCAGGTACTTGAAGATCTTGCGGCCTTCGTAGCCGGCGTCCATGGTCGCGGGGTTGGCCGGCAGGAAGGCGGTCAGCGCGTAGTGCTCGCGGGTCGTGCGCCCGTACGCGTCGAGTTGCCGGCGGAATTCGGCGAGCAGCTTGGTGAAGTTCTCCCGGTCCTCCGGGCGGATGACGTTGCCCGGCTCGCCGGCCCAGTTCGGCCACTCCCAGTCGAGGTCGATGCCGTCGAAGACGCCGGCGGCGGCACCCGGCCCGCCCGCGGCGCCGTCGCCGCCCGGCAGGTTGCCCTTGAGGTAGAGGTCGATGCAGGAGGCGACGAACGCCTTGCGGGAGGCGTCGGTGAGGGCGGCGTTCGAGAAGTACGTCGACCAGCTCCAGCCACCCAGCGAAATCAGCACCTTCAGATCGCGGTGCTTGGCCTTGAGCTTGGCCAGCTGGCCGAAGTTGCCGTTGAGCGCCTGGCCCGGGGCGTCGGCGACACCGTCGACGCTCTCCTCGGCCGGCACCGGACGCTGGTAGTCGGCCCACGCGTCACCCTCGCCCGGCCCACCGTCGACATAGCAGCGTCCGTCCTCGCTGACGTTGCCGAAGGCGTAGTTGACGTGGGTGAGGCGACTCGCGGCCCCGGAGGTGTCGAGCTTCTTGACCGGGAAGGCCCGGCCGTAGATGCCCCACTGGGTGAAGTAGCCGACCCGGTGGTAGCCGGCCCGGCGGTCGGGTTTGTCACCCGCGCTCGCGGCGGTTGGCGGGGCGGCGGTGATCAGCATGGCCGCAAGGGCGACGACGGCGGTCAGGCGGCGGTGGCGGAATGGTCGCATCGGCACACTCCCACGAGGAATGGAGCGGAATTAGTAAAGAGTCTTGCCTGATTGATGAAGTTAAGCCGATCACCGTCGACGGTCAAGAGCCGTCCGGCCACATGGGGGATGGCGGAGCCGTTACCGGGTGGTAACGATGTTGTGTCATGGACTCAGCCCTGACTCTGATCGGTCTGCCCATCGCCCTCGGCATCATCATGCTCGGCCTGGGTCTCGGACTGACCATTGCGGACTTCCGCCGGGTCGCCCAGCACCCGAAGGCCGCCGTCATCGCGCTGGTGTGTCAGGTGCTGGTGCTGCCGGCGCTCTGCTTCGCCCTGGTCCTCGCCTTCGACCTGGCGCCCGAGCTGGCCGTCGGGATGATGCTGCTGGCCGCTTCCCCCGGCGGCACCACGGCCAACCTCTACAGCCACCTCTTCGGCGGGCACGTGGCCTTGAACATCACCCTGACCGCCATCAACTCGGTGCTCGCCGTGTTCACCCTGCCGATCCTGGTCAACCTGTCGGCGGCGTACTTCCTGCCCGACGGGAAAAGCATCGGCCTGCAGTTCGACAAGGTGTTGCAGGTCTTCGCCATCGTGCTCGTCCCGGTCGCGATCGGGATGCTGATCCGGGCCCGGGTACCCCGGGTCGCCGACCGCCTGAACCGCCCGGTTCGGATCCTGTCCGTCGTTGTGCTCGTCGCGGTGATCGCCGGCGCCGTGCTCGGCGAGCGGGAGAACATCGCCGACTACTTCGTCTCGGTCGGCCTGGCCGTGCTCGCCTTCAACCTGCTGAGCCTCGCCATCGGGTACGGCGTGCCCCGGATGGCCGGGGTCGACCGGAGCGCCGCCACCGCGGCCGGGTTCGAGATCGGCATCCACAACAGCACCCTGGCCATCACGATCGCGCTCAGCCCGGCGCTGCTCAACAACACCCAGATGGCGATCCCCGGGGCGGTCTACGGCATCGTCATGTTCTTCACCGCGGCGGCCTTCGGCTACCTGGTGACCCGCGCCGGCGCGCCGGCCGTCACCACCGTGCAGCCCTGACCGTGGTGTCGCTGGCCCGGCCGCCGGTGCCGCCGGCCGGGCCGCGTTGGTCAGCCGATCTGGTTGTTGTCCTTGAGCGCACCCCAGCCGTGCCAGCGGTCGATCTCGATCAGGGCGCTGACCCGAGCGCGCTCCCGCCGTGGGTACGTATTTCCCGTGTAGTGCTGGGACAACCGGTCGATGTCGGCGAGGCCCTCGTCCGGCCGCAGTTCGGCGACGTGCCCGATGATGCTGACGTGGGTGTACCAGCCAGCTTCGTCCAGCACGGTGAGGGAGACCCGGGGGTCGTTCCGGACGTGCTCCAGCCGGCGGCGGCTCTCGTCCATGTTCACCAGGATCCGGCCGTCCTCCCACAGGTACCAGGTGGCGGCGGACACCGGCTGACCACCGTTGCGGAGCGTGGTCATGACGGCGGGGTTCGGCTTCTGCAGCATGGCGACCGCGGCCTCGGGAAGCGGTGGCTTGGACATGAAGTCTCCTCTTCGCGTCAGGGTTACCCCTGCACGTTACGCACGTGCCGCCCCGGTCGCCGGGGGATGAGGATTGCGGCGGGGTAGCGGTCGATGACGAACCCACTGGACCAGCGGCTGCCAGGTGTAGGGCCGTCTCGCCTCACGGCGTGGGGGTGGTCGAGGGCGTCGCTGCGCCGATCAGTCCGCCGAAGAAGACCATCATCGTGAGCATGATCATGGGGGCGACGAAGACGTACCCGAGGACCAGGCCGGCGACCGCCATGCCGCGCCCGGACTTCATGCTGTTGCGAGTGTCGTGCAGGCCGACGTGGCCGAGGACGACGGCGAGCAGGCACGGCACCCCGAACAGGCACCACCCGCCGAGCACGCCGAGAATTCCGAACACCAGCGACGTCACGGCCAGGCTGGAGGTGGGCGGGCCGTGCACGACGATGTGCGCCGGCGGATACCCGATCGGCGGGTACGGGCCGGGGCTGGCCGGCGGGGCCGATGCCGGCAACGTGGGCCGGTGGGGGTCATAGCCGGGGTGGTAGCTCATGGTCACTCCTGTACGGGTGGGGTAGGACCGGTCATCGCTGGTCGAGTCGGACGAGCAGCGCGTTCACCTCGGTGTGCAGCCGGCGCAGCTCCGCGGCCGTCGGCGCCAGCTCGTAGCAGTGGTGGTGCGCGGCGGTCGAGAGCGCGGCCCACACGTACGCCACCCGCCGGGCCACGTCCGTGCCCGGCCCGAGCCGTCCGCGCAGCATCAGCTGCTTGGCTCGGCCCTGCCGGCAGGCCGCGACGGTCGGCTTGACCCGCCGCCAGTAGGCGTCGATGCCGCCTTCCAGGGCGAGCCGGATCAGGCAGGCGCAGGCCCGGGGCCACCAGCCGCCGGGAACGGCGACGGCCCCCAGCAGGCCGGAGCCGCGTAGCAACTGGTCGGCCGCCGCCAGGCAGCGCTGCGGCGTCGGCGCGGTCACCGCAGCGCCCCGGCCAGGAAGCGGGCGTCCGCGACCAGGCCCGGCAGGTCCGCCAGGTACGCGCCGTGCACGCCCTCCCGGCACGCCTCGTACGCGTCCACCGCCCTCCGGCCGTGCCGACGGCCCAGCTGGCTGCGCACGTCACCGCCCCGATCGGCATCGTCGAACAGCGCCAACGCGACGATGGTGGCCAGCCGACGCGACGCGGCCTCGATGGCCGCCTCGATGTCGTCGTGCGGGACACCCCGGGCGACCCGTACCCGCCAGACCACCCGGTGGCAGGCCGCCTCCACCGCCGAACGGCACAGCTCCGCCACCACCGGCCCGCGCACCTCGGCGGGGATGTCCTCGTTGCGCGACAGCGCGTGAGCGTCGTCCAGATACCGGGTCACCGGGTCCGAGCCCGGCCGCAGCGTCACCACCGACTTCTCCGCCCGGTGCACCTCGACGATGCGGGCGTCACCGAGGCCGAGCCGGGTGACCGCCTCGGGCAGCCGGGTGTCGTGGGTGAAGACCACCACCTGCCGCTGCTCGGCCAGCTCGGCGAGCACCCGCGCGAGACCGTCCACCTTCGACGGGTCCATGCTCTGCACCGGGTCGTCGACCACGATGAACCGGAACGGGCTCTCCGGCGCGCAACTGCGCGGCAGGAAGGTGGCCAGCCCGAGCGCCTGCATCTCACCCTGACTCATCACCCCCAGCGCGGTGCCGTTGTCGGCGCCGTCGACGCTCACCGGGAAGACCACCCGCCGCCGGGTGTTCGCGCCTTCGAGCGTCATCGCCCCCAACTCGACGTTGCTCTCCTGCCGCAACTGAGCCCAGATCCGCTGCGAGTGCCCGGCGAACGGCGCGACCCGCTCGTTGCGGATCTCCGTACCGGCGCCCTTCAGCCAGCCGCGCGCGGCCTTCAACCGGGCCAGGGTCGCCTCACGCGCCGGCAACCCGCCGGCCGCGGCCACCCACTCGCGCACCTCGGCCGCCTCCGCCCGCCAGCCGGTGTCGCGCTGCCGCAGAAACCCCTCCGCGTACGAACGCGCCGCGTCCGCCGCCGCCACCACCGCCGGGTACCGCGCGGCCAGGTGGTCGGCCAGGTCGGCCGGCTGCCCGGGTACGCGCCGCAGCGCGGCCACGGCATCGCGCAGCGCCCCGCCCGGCGGCTCCGACCCGGGACCCTCGGGCACCGCGAGATCATCGATCAGGTGATGCGTCTGCCGCAGCAGAGTCGTGAGCCGGGTCGCCGCCGTCTGAGCGGCGACACTGCGCTGCCGCAGGTCGGTCAGCGACTGCGCGGCGGCGGTACGCCACCCACCGTCGAGGGTGCCGGTCGCGCAGACCGGGCACGATCCGTCGCCCTCGTCCTCGTGATGTTCGAGGGCGAGACGGAGCAGCTCGGCGCTGCGCAGCGCGGCCCGGGACCGGCCGCCGTCGTACCGCAGGGCCTCGACCGCCGCCTCCCGCAGCTGACCAGCCAGCCGGGTCACCTCATCGACCGGCGGCGGAGCGAGAGCGGCGAGTTCCCGGCAGAGCAGCACCACTCCGTCGGTGGTCGGCTCGTCCGGCTCGTCGAGGATCGCCGTCACCGCCGCCAGGTCGACCACGCCCCGGCCACGTAGCAGCGCGACGGTCCGCCGGGCCCGGTCGTCGGTGATCCCGAGGAGCGTGTCGGCAAGGGCGGTCCGCTGTGCGCGTACCTCCTTGATGGTGGTGTCGTGCGGCCGGGCGGCGCGCAGCAGACGCTGGTCGGCGTCGGTGAGCGCGTCCAGACCGAGGATCGCGAACAGCGCGTCGAAGAGCTGGCTCTGCGTGCCGGCGGCGAGCTTGCCCAGCTCGGCGGCGGTGAGGAACGGCCGGTACAGCTCCAGCGGGCGGGCCAGACCCAGCTCGGAGAGGCCGTTGTGGCGGCCCCGGGCGCTGGTCACGGTCACCTCGGCGTCGGCCAGCTCGGCTCCGACCGGCCAGGCGCGGTGCACCCGGGTCGGCGTCGCCACCCCGTCGACCCGCAGCTCCACGCCGACCCAGCACGGATCCGGGTTGTGCAGGTTTCGCCACCCCGTACGCCAGACGCTCGTCTTGTCGGCCCACCGGGCGCTGTCGCCGGTGAGGGCGAGTTCGACGGCCTCGGCGAAGCTGGACTTGCCGGAGCCGTTGCGGCCGACGACCAGGGTGAGGCCCGGACCGGGGTCGATCTGAAGGGTCCGTTCCGGGCCGACGCCGCGGAAACCGGCGACGGTCACCGACTTCAGCCAGATCCGGTCCGCCGGTCCGTCGCCGGTGGGGGAGCGGGGGTCGAGCCGGGTGGGGGTGCCGGCGAGCGCTGCGGTCAGGTCGTCCTCGCTGGTCAGCGCGGCGAGGACCAGCTCGGCGGTCTCGGTCGGTACGTCGTCAGCGGCGGCGAGTCGGTCGAAGATCAGCTCGATCAGCGGTGCGGTCGGCTGGGGAGGCTGGGTCATGGTTCGTCTCCAGGCGTGTGGTGTCCGCGGGCCGACGACTCGTCGGCCCGCCCGGGGTGAGCGGTGGAAGTGGGGGTGGTGACGGTCGCGCGGGTCAGACCGTGGCGTTCGCGTGCCAGTCGCGCAGGAACGCGTCAACCAGGGCGTACGCCCGGGGGCGCAGGTCGAAGGACTCCTCTCGCCGGCGGCGGGCCATGTGGCACAGGCCGTCGGCGGCCTCGTTGAGGGCGTGGCCGCTGTGCCCCTTGACGTGCGCGAAGGTCAGGCCGGGGCGGCGGGCCACCTGCTCGGCGAGCCGGACCAGGGTCGGCTGGTCGGACCAGCGGCGCTCCCGCAGGCTGTAGCCGGCGGGCATCGCATCGGTATCGCCGGCCTGCCAGCGGTGCAGGTATCGCAGAGCCGTCAGGCTGTCCAGCAGCACGGTCATGCCGGTCGGCACCTCGTCGTACCCGGTCAGCAGGTAGTCGACCGCGCGCAGTTCGTCGACGAGCACCCGGGAGGCGCCGGTCGGATCGAGCCGGCCGGTACCCCTACCGAGCAGGCCGTAACGGCCGTCGCTGACCACGTACCCGATGCCACCGGCGCGGCCCTTCCAGCTGGCGTCGGTCGCCGCCACCAGCGGCGCGGACGCCGCCGCCCAGCGGATCACCCGGCCGCGCCCGTGCTGCTGGTTCAGGCGCGGCGGGACGTGCTCGGTGTGCTCGACAGCGAGCCGCTCCGCGGTGTCGAGCAGTTCGCTGGCGGAGGTCAGCTCGTCGTAGTGGGCGGCGGTGAGGGCGAGGCGGACGGCGTCACCGATCCGCTGGCAGTCGTCGCAGCGGGTCGGGCGGGCGTAGGGACGGAGGGTGAGTGCCCGGCCGTGCAGGGGTGGGGGGAGTTGGGCCAGGGCGCGGAGGAATTCATCGGGCCGCACGACGCCTCCTGACGTCTCAGGGGAGTTTCAGAGGACCTTGATGGAGTCGACCTGGAGCAGCGGAACGGTGGTCTCGCCGCCGGTCTGGGTGTCGTAGCTGTAGGAGCCGAGCACCGTGACGTTGGCGCGGAAGATGTCGTCCTCGACGAGGTTGTCGAGGTCCGACTGGGACCCGTTGAGGATGGTGTTGGTCTCGTAGTCGTAGTCGTCGGCCATTCGGCGGTGAGCGATGTCCGCCCGGAAGCTGTCGACGCCAGTGGCCGCGTCGAACTGGGTGACCCGCCCGTAAACGACGTAGGTCTTTCCCAGGTGGCTGTCCGGGTCCTTCGCGATCAGCTTCCACTGCCGCTCAGTGAGCGTCTTGTACGACGGCGGCTTCGGCTTGGGCGGCGGGGCCGTCTTGGCCGGGCTGGGGATGGCGCTGGTAGGGGCAGCGCTGGTCGGGGCGGCAGTGGTGGGAGCCGCTGTCGTCGGCGACGCGCTGGGGGGACTGATCGCAGGCGAACTGCTGGCACCGGCGGTCGCCTCCGGCTCGTCGCCGGCGACCGTGCCGATGACAGCGCCGCCGCAGCAGAGGGCGATGGCCAGGGCGATGCCACCGACAGCCCATGCCCGCACGTGGGACCGCTTCTCGTGGGTGGCAGGGCCGAACTCGCCGACGAGCGTGGCGTCGGCAGTCGCGGCGGACGCCGGAGCGCCGACGGGGGGCATCGAAGGCTGTGGCAGTTCGGTCGGCTGGTCGGGCGGTTTCGGGGTGGTCGGGTCAGTCATGACAGGGCTCCTCGTGTGAACAGGTGGGCTGTGAACAGCCGGGGCGGATCGTTCAGATCCGCCCCGGTGCTACGGGGGAGTGGTCAGCCGAGGGAGACGTCGACGCCGCCGGAGAAGGGCGAGTCGTGCAGCTCGAGCTTGGCGATCTTGACCTTCTTCGGGATGTCGAAGACGACGACGCCGCTGACCTGGTTGCCGGGGTTGACGTCGTTGAGGAACGTCTCGGCGTTCTTGTTGGCGTAGATCGCGGCGCCGGTGTCGGCGGAGTACTCGGTGCCGTCGGCCGCGTACGCCTTCTGGCTGCTGCCGTCGAACATCTGCGCTTCCTTGCCGATGTTCTTCACGTTGACGGTGACCAGGCAGAACTGGCCCTGCGCCTTCTGGCCGAGCAGGTCGCTGCCGACCTTGGTGACGCCGCACTTGGCGGACTTCACCGTGAACTCGAATTTGCCGTCGCGGGCCGCCTCGCCCACCTTGGCGGTCTTCGCCGGGGCGTCCTCGCCCTTGCCGCTGCCGCCGGAGCTCGTGGACGTGTCGGCGGCGCCGGAGCCGCAGCCCAGGGCGATGAGGCCGGTGGCGAGCAGAGCGAGAGTGGTGGTCTTGCGCATCGTTGTCCTCCTGATGTGAACGTTGCGGCGTCAATAAGAGCATCGTCCGACAACGGTGTCAACAGACAATCTCGTGCTTGACAGATGTGCGAGACTTTCGGCGTGCAGGAGAACCCGACCATCACGGCAGCGGAGATCGCCCGGCTCGCCGGGGTCGGTCGCGCCGCGGTCAGCAACTGGCGCAAGAGGCACGCCGACTTCCCCGCCCCGGTGGGCGGGACGACGGCGAGCCCCGAGTTCGACCTGATCCAGGTCGAGCAGTGGCTACGCACCCAGGGCAAGCTCCCCGAGCTCGCCACCGCCGACCGGCTCTGGCGACACCTCGCCGCGGCCAGCGACTCCCCAGCCGCCGGGCTCGCGGCCGTCGGCGCGCTGCTGTTGGCCCGTCAGCGCGGTTCCAGAAGCGGCCACCCCGACGCACAGCTCGCGCCACTGCTGCCCGACGTCGACGCCCTCGCCGACGAGCTGAGCCCGCAGGGTGCGTTCGACGAGCTGTGGCAGCGGTTCTCCGCACCGGGGCCCGGCCGCCCCTTCGCCACCCCCGACGACCTCGCCGACCTGATGATCGGGCTCGCCAGCGTCGGCGGCGGCTCAGTGCTCGACCCGGCCGCTGGCTCCGGCGCCATCCTGCGAGCCGCCGTCCGCGCCGGCGGCACCTCGGTCTACGGGCAGGAACTCGACGAGGACCTGGCCCGGCTCGCCGGCCTGTGGCTGGCCCTGCACGACGTACCCGGAGAGGTCTGCCCCGGTGACTCCCTGCGCGCCGACGCCTTCGCCGGCCGCACCGTCGACGCCGTCGTCTGCCACCCACCGTTCGGCGCCACCAACTGGGGCGACGAGGAGCTCGGCCACGATCCCCGCTGGATCGTCGGCACCACACCCCGCACCGAACCGGAGCTGGCCTGGGCGCAACACGCCCTGGCGCACCTGCGGGTCGGCGGGCACGCCGTACTGCTGATGCCGCCCACGGTGGCCAGCCGGCGCGCCGGCAAACGGATCCGCGGCGAGCTGCTGCGCCGAGGCCACCTGCGCGCCGTCATCGCGCTCCCGCCGGGGGTGGCGGCGCCGCACGGCGTACCGCTGCATCTGTGGGTGCTGCGGCGGGCCGCGGCCGACGCACCGCCACCGGCGCGGGCGCTGCTGATCGACGCCGCCGGAGGCGACCTGGCCGACACCGCTCCGCGCGTGCTGGCCGCGTGGCGGGCCTTCGCCGCCGCCCCGGACGCCGACGTCGAGGAAGCCGGCTTCGCCCGCCCGGTCCCGGTCATCGAGCTACTCGACGAGGAGGTCGACCTCACCCCCGCGCGCCGGCAACCGGCCGTCGGGGGCGAGGCTTCGGGAGAGCATCTGGTACGCACCAGAGAGCGGCTGGCCGCCATCGTCGGCGAGCTGCCGGCGCTGCTGCCGCAGGTCACACCTGCGCTTGAGGGGCCGGACGGTCTCTTCCTCACTGTGGGGGAGTTGGCGAAGACCGGGGCGCTCCAACTGATCGGCCCGGTCCGCGCTGGCACGTCCACACCCGCACCCGATGGGCCGCCGGTGCTCACCGTGCCGGACGTGCTCGCCGGGGTGGAGGCGTCCGGGCGGGTCGACGACCGGTTCGGGCAGGAGATCCTGCTCGCTGTGGGGGATGTGGTGGTGCCGATGATCGCGCGGCAGCTCATCCCGCGGGTGGTCACCGCCGACGGCGCGCTGTTGGGGCGCAACCTCTACCTGCTGCGACCCAATCCGGCGGCGCTGGACCCGTGGTTCCTGGCCGGGCAGCTGCGCACGTCGGCGAACGAGAAGCAGGCGTCGAGTCTCTCGGGAACGATGCGGTTCGACATTCGACGGGCGCAGGTGCGGCGGCTGTCGCTCGACGAGCAGCGGGCGCACGGGGACGCGTTCCGGCGCCTCGACGCCTTCGAGTCAGCGATCCGGCAGGCCGCCTCGCTGGGAGCGGAGCTGGCCCAACTCACTGCCGACGGCCTGGCCCGGGGAACGATCCGGCCGGACGAGACGCGATGACCGCCGTGCCCGGTCGCCTGCCGAGCGGCCCGCGTGTCGTCGGATATCAGACGGCGGGCCAGTGCTAACCGCCATTCGGACGCTTCCTCGTTGAAAGTTCAACGTTGTACGGTCATGCGTCCGACCAGCGTCGAGCCGACAGGCAGACGAGCAGTTTGGGTGGGTGTCATCGTGAGGGGGACGAATGACGCTGGGCAGAATCGGCGGCTACGAGTTGGTCCGGCCGCTGGGCTCAGGTGGTATGGGCGATGTGTTCTTCGCGGTGTCGCCGACCGCCGAGCGGGTCGCCGTCAAGGTGATCAAGCAGCACCTCATCGAGGCGCCCACGGTGCGCGAGCGGTTCGCCGCCGAGGTCGACAGCCTCAAGCTGGTCTTCGGATCCCGGGTTGCCCGCCTGGAGGGTGCCGACCCCTACGCGAACCCGGCCTGGCTCGCCGTCGAGTACGTCCCCGGGGCCACGCTGCGCCAACATGTCGACGCGCGAGGGCCGCTTCCGCTGCCGTTGGCCGCGATGGCCGGCGCGATGCTCGCCGAAGGCCTCGCCAAGGTGCACCAGGTCAAGCTGCTGCACCGCGATCTCAAGCCGCAGAACATCATCCTCGGCCCTGACGGACCCAAGCTGATCGACTTCGGCTTGGCGGTGCTGATCGAACGAGATGACTACCTGACCGAGCCGGGTGCCCTGGTGGGCACTCCCGCGTACATGTCACCCGAGCAGGTCAAGGGTGAACGGGACCTCACCCCGGCGGTCGACATCTATGCGCTCGCCGCGACGTTGGTTTTCGCCCTCACCGGCCACGGGCTCTACCCGCCGACCAACTCGTGGAACCTGCTGCTGCGCATCAGCGAGCCGGCCGACCTTCCTGATCTCTCCGAGGTGCCGGCCGAGCTGGTGCAGTTGCTCGGCACGATGCTCGCCTTCGACCCCACCGCCCGACCCGGCCTGACCGACGTTCGCGCTCGGCTGCTCGCGGTCGCCACCGCCGCCAGCGGCAAGAGCGTCCACGCCCTGCGCCAGGAGGTGGCGGCGCTCACCTACGACGGGGACACCGAGCTGCTGGTTCCGCCGGACCTGGATGATCCGCGACAGGACCCGGAGGGCGCACCGGTCATCGAGGCGGACACCGTCCCGGTGCCGGAGCCGGCACCCACGAAGGTCGACCCCGAGCGGCCCGCCAACCCCCGCGCTGACGTCACCTGGCTGGTCGACAAGATGCGCCGCCAGTACGCCCGCCGCTCGACCCTGTAGGAAGGCACCACCGATGACCACCTCCCAGGCCGCGACCTTCGCCCCGGGCTCCCGCATCGTCGTACGCGACGAGGAATGGCTGATCCGCAGCGTCAAGACCGGCACCGCGGACGGCACGATGGTGAAGGCGGTCGGCGTATCCGAGTTCGTGCAGGACGTCGAGGCCACCTTCTTCACCGCGCTTGAGGACATCACGCCGCTGGTGCCCGAGGAGACGGAGCTCGTCCAGGACACGTCGTCGCGGTTCCGGCAGAGCCGCCTTTTCCTGGAAGCGGTGCTGCGGCGTACTCCGCTGCCCCGCACCGAGCGTGGGTTGGCCCTCGCCGACCGGTTCCTGCTCGACCCACTGACCTACCAGCAGCGACCCGTCGAGCTGGCGCTGTCCGGCCTGCGGCCGCGGATCCTGCTCGCCGACGTGGTTGGCCTGGGCAAGACCCTGGAGATCGGGCTGATCCTCGCCGAGCTGATCCGCCGGGGCCGAGGTGACCGCATCCTGGTGGTCTCGCCGCAGCAGGTCCTCGAACAGTTTCAACGCGAACTGTGGACCCGGTTCGCGATCCCCCTGGTCCGGCTCGACTCGACCGGCATCCAACGCATCCAGCAGGAGATCCCGGCTGGGCGGAACCCGTTCACCTACTTCAAACGGGCCATCATCTCGGTCGACACCCTCAAGGACGCGGGCCAGTTCGGCCACCACCTCGACGCCACGACCTGGGACGCCGTCGTCATCGACGAGTCGCACAACCTCATCAACAAGGGCACGAAGCGCAACGAACTGGCCCGCCGCCTGGCCGCGAAGACCGACGCGCTGCTGCTGGCCAGCGCTACTCCGCACAACGGTGACAAGGAGTCGTTCGCGCAGCTGATCTCGCTGCTCGACCCGGCGGCCATCGCCAACGAGAAGGACTACCAGGCCAGCGACATCGCCCACCTCTACCTGCGCCGTACGAAGATCAGCCCGGAGGTACGCGACCAGATCGGCGACCGGTGGGCCGACCGCGGCCCATCCCAGGCCTTGCACTGCACAGCGACGCCGATCGAGGAGCAGATCTTCGACGAGCTGACCGATGTGTGGCTGGCCGGCAAGTGGACCGACGAGGCGATCACCGGGCAGCACCGGCTCTTCCCGTACACCTTGTTGAAGTCTTTCCTGTCCTCCCACCGCGCGCTGCACGAGACGGTGAACAACCGGCGCAAGAAGGCTGCCGGCACCGAGCGGGTGGCCCTGGACCGGCTCGCGGAGCTGACCTCCGCGATGACCGAGCAGGACTCCAGCAAGCTCAAGGGGCTGGTCGACGAGCTGAAGAAGATTGGTGTCGGCAAGAACAGCGACACCCGGGCGGTGGTCTTCTCCGAGCGGGTGCCGACCATCAAGTGGCTCGCCGAGGTAGTCCCCGGGCTGCTCGGTCTCAAGCCGAACGCGATCCGGGTGCTGCACGGCGGTGTGGCCGACAAGGACGAGCAGACGATCCTGCAGGAGTTCGAGCTGGCCGGCAGCGAGGTCCGGTTGCTCTTCACCGGCGACGTCGCCTCCGAAGGCGTCAACCTGCACCAGCAGTGCCACCACCTGATCCACTACGACATCCCGTGGAGCCTGATCCGGATCGAGCAGCGCAACGGCCGCATCGACCGGTACGGGCAGAAGCATCAGCCGCAGTTCCGCGCGCTCATCCTCACCTCCGACCGCGAGGACGCCAAGGACGACCGGACGGTCTCCGAGAAGCTGCTCAATCGGGAGGAGACCGCCCACCGCAGCCTCGGCAGCGTGGAGGCGGTGACGGGCCAGTACGACGCCAAGGCCGAGGAGGACCGGCTGGTCCGGGACCTGCTCGCCGGCAAGTCGGTGGACGAGTCCTACGACGCCGCCCACGAAGAGGTTGACGTGATGGCCGACCTCTTCGGGGAGGTCGGCACCGCGCCCGTGGCGGCGGACGTGCCCCTGGCTCGGGTGCCGAAGCTCTTCGACTCCACGCAGGACTTCGTCGACGCCGCGCTCTACGAGATCTACGAGGACCGGCCGGAGGACCACATCGACCTGCGCCGCGAGGACGAGTTGCTGACCTTCCTCGCCCCCGCCGACCTGGTGCACCGGCTCACCGACCTGCCCCGCTCCTACCTGCGCGCCCACCGCGAGGGCGAGGACCTGCGGCTCAAGGTCACCTTTGATCGCGCCCTCGCCCAGCGCAAGCTCGACCAGGCCCGGCAGAGCAAAACCCCCATGTGGCCGGACATCGCCTTCCTCAGCGACGTACACCCGATGGTCGACTGGCTGGTCGACAAGGTCCTGATTCGGCTCGGCCGCCAGCAGGCGCCGGTCCTCACCGCCGATGTGGCCGCGCCGACGTTCCTGATCCAGGGCGTCTACGCCAACCGCCTCGGCCAACCCACGGTTGTCCAGTGGATGGCCGTCTCCGGCCTGTCAGTGTCGCCGACGATTCGGCCCATGGACGAGGTGCTGCGCGAGGCCAACGTCGGCCCCACGATGGTGAACCGCGCCGAGGCCATCGCCATCGACCCGCTGAAGGAGTTGTTGCCGGAGGCCGTCGAGGTTGCCCGCCAGTATCTCGAGGGCAAGCGCGCCGAGTGGGCCGAGGCCAACGCCGAGCCGTTGCAGAAGCACCGCCAGCAGCTGACGACCTTCAAACAGGCCAGCCTCACCGATGAGCTGCCCGGCGCGCATCGGGAGAAGCGACGCCAACGCGTCGACGCCACCGTCCAGGAGCAGCACGACCTGCTCGACCGTTTGGAAACCGCCGGTGACCCGCTACTGCGGGTGCTCGCCGTCCTCGTACCGTCCTCGGAGAGTGCCGCATGAGTTTCGAGTCGCTGACCAACCGCGGCGAGTACCTCTCCGCGCACTACCTCGCCGAGATCCTGCCCACCACCCTCAAGGGCGGTCTGCTCAAGCAGTGGGCCGAGGACGAGAAGGCCAACCGGGTCACGCCACGCGCCGGGCTGCGCGGCATGCGGCGGCCGTACTTCGACGCCAAGACCGAGCTGACCGACGCCGACTTCTTCGACCCTGAGCGGTTGCGCAAGCAGCACCAGGACGTGCTGCGGGCGCTCGGCTTCGAGCCGCAGCCGCAGACCATCACCGTCGAGCGGACCGGCCAGGAGCACGAGGTCCACGTCGCCCACGCCGAGCTGGGCACCGTACACGGGATCATCGCGCTGGACTGCGGTTGGGCGGTCGATACCGAGGCAGCCCAGGACCAGGACGACGCCGGCCGCCTGCTCGACCCGCTCGCCCTGTCGAGCACCGAGACCATCGAGACAGGCGCCAAACTCGCCTCCCTGCTCTTCGCCGCCGACAGTCCGAAACCCCGCTACGTGCTGATCCTCAGCGGGGGTGTGATCACCCTCGCCGACCGCACCGTCTGGGGTGAGGGCCGCTACCTGGCCGTCAGTCTCGACACCGCCTACGCCCGCAACGACGACAAGGAACTCGACGTCGTCGCCGCCCTCTTCGGCGCCGACTCGCTGCGCCCACCCGCCGAGGGCGGCACCGAACCCCTCGCCGACCTGGTCGCCGGATCCCGCCAGCACGCCGTGGGCGTCTCCAGCGAACTCCGCGAAGGCCTGAAGGTCTCCGTCGAACTCATCGCCAACGAGGTCCTCGACCAGATCCGGCAGGCGGGCTACCACCCGCAGCAGGTGATGGACCTCGACGAGCTGGCCAAGGAACTCGGCCGGGAGTCGCTGCGATACCTGTACCGGATCCTGTTCCTGCTCTACGCCGAGGCCCGCCCCGAACTCGGCGTCCTGCCGGTCAACGACCCCCAGTACGTCGAGGGCTACAGCCTCGCCCGCCTCGGTGACCTCGTCTCGCGGCGGATGGCCCCGTCCGCCGAGGGCCGCTATCACCTGTACGAGTCCCTCGACCTGCTCTTCCGCATGGTCAACGAGGGGCACCGGCCGCGCGGCGGCGCCGAGGTCGACGACAAGGCCAGCGAGGGGGAGGGGCTGCGCTTCGAACCGATGCGCTCCGACCTGTTCCTGCCGGAGAAGACCAAGCTCATCGGACGGCTGATCGCCGAACCAGGCAGCGACCCCGATGATCCGGACGCTCCGAAGATCGACACTCGGCTGCGCAACAAGGTCCTCTACGAGGTGCTGCGCCGGCTGATGCTCACCAAGGGCGGCAAGAAGCGCCGCGGCGGCTTCATCTCGTACGCGCAGCTCGGCATCAACCAGCTCGGCGCCGTCTACGAGGGCCTGATGTCGTACACCGGTTTCGTCGCCACCGAGCAGCTCTACGAGGTCGCCAAGAACGGCGACCCGAAGGACGGCTCGTGGATGATCCCCGCCTCCAAGGTCGATGAGTACGACGACGGCGTCTTCGTCTACAAGGAGGACCCGTACACCGGTGTCCGAAGCCGGGTCAGCTACCAGCCCGGCCAGTTTGTCTACCGGCTCGCCGGCCGGGACCGGCAGACCAGCGCCTCCTACTACACGCCGCAGTCGTTGACCGAGGTCACCGTCCAGCTCGCCCTCAAGTACCGGCTCGACCAGGACGACACGGTCACGCCGGCCCGCGAGCTGCTGGACTGGACGATCTGCGAACCAGCGCTCGGCTCCGGCGCATTCCTCAACGAGGCCATCAACCAGGTCGCCGCCGAATACTTGCGCCGCCGCCAGAAGGAACTCGACACCACCCTCGATCCCGAGGACTACCACCTCGAACTCCAGCGGGTGAAGGCGTACATCGCCCTGCACAACAGCTACGGCGTAGACCTCAACCGCACCGCCGTCGAGTTGGCCGAGGTGTCGCTCTGGCTCAACGTCATGCACGCCGGCCTCCAGGCGCCCTGGTTCGGCCTGCACCTCCAGCGCGGCAACTCCCTCATCGGCGGCGGGCGTAAGACCTACACCCCGAAGCAGCTCGCCGACAAGTCTTGGCTCACCACCGCGCCCAAGGAGCAGCCGTACCGGGACGGGCCGATCGACGAGGGCAGCATCCACCACTTCCTGCTCCCGGCCGACGGCTGGGGCGCGGTCGCGGGCGAGAAGGAGGCCCGCGAGCTGGCGCCAGCCGAAACCGCACGACTAAAAGCATGGCGTACGGCGATGAAGCGCACGCCGTCGGCCAAGGGCAAGAACTCGCAGGTCCAGCGTTTGCAGGCCCTCGCCCGACGGGTCGAGTTCCTGTGGGGGCTGGTGCAGCAGCGCCTCGACATCTCCGAGCGGGAGATCCGCCGCGACATCGCAGTCTGGGGTGCCGACGACCTGCCGGCGGTCACCGAGGCGGTGCCCCGGGAAGAGATCCTCGCCGACCTGACCGCGCCGGGCACACCGTACTGGCGGCTCAAGACGCTGATGGACGTCTGGTGCGCGCTGTGGTTCTGGCCGCTGGACAAGGTTGGGCTGCTCGACGGTTCCGACCCGGTATACCCGGCCGCGCCCGTCCAGGTCTCACACATCAAAGACGAGCCGGCGTACGAGGAACCGGTGGTCTACGAGGTCGCGGACATCTTTGGGAGCGTGCAGCCGCAGCAGATGAAGCTGCCGACGAAGTCGACGGGCACCCGACGGATGTCGGTGGCCGAACAGCTCCGCCGGCAGGTGCCGCTGTCCAACCTGGATGACTGGTTGACGTTCGCCGAAGCGCTCATCGGCCGCAGTGATGTGGACGAGAACACCGGGAGGTTCTACGGCCGGACGCTAACGAGTCTGGGCGAGATGAGTGAGTTCGAGCGCAAGCTCGATGGTGTCATCGGCGTGGACTCGCCTTGGACTCTCTCCGACCGGTTCCCCTGGCTGCTCGCTGTCGACCATATTGCCGACCAGCACGGCTTCTTCCACTGGGAACTGACCTTTGCCCAAGCCTTCGCCAAGGGCGGCTTCGACCTCCAAGTCGGCAACCCGCCGTGGGTCCGCCCGGACTGGCTGGAAGAAATTGTCCTGGCGGAGCTGGACCCGTGGTTCCGGCTAGCGGAAAAGCCGAGCATCGATCGATGGCGGTCGCAAAAGAATTCGAGCCTTGACACATCCAGGCGCAAGCTTGACTATCTCAACGAGTTGGCCGCAAACGTGGGCGTCGTCCAGATGCTCGGTAGTGCAACGATCTATCCGGACCTTGCAGGTACCCGTCCCGATCTCTACCGCGCATTTATGTGTAGAACTTGGGGTAATTCGGGTCGTACTGGCCTTGCTGGACTAATACATCCTGACACACACTTCGCCGGTGCCCGGGAGGGGGCCCTCCGAACTGCGGCCTACACCCGTCTCAGGTTTCATGCCCACTTCTCGAATCGTCTCCAACTATTTGATGAGGTAGAGGGAACTCGTCAGTTCGGCATTCACATCTATGGGTCGGTCCGACCCGTACGCTTCACCCACGTGAGCTGGTTATTCTCACCCGGCTCTCTCGTTTCCTCTTTCGACCACGATGGAAGCGGGGAGGTTCCGGGAATTAAACATCTAGGAAAGTGGGACGTGCGGCCGCACCGCAGTCGGCTGATCCACGTAGATCGGGAAACGCTCGCTGAGTGGCGGCGTCTGGTCGGTGAACAGGACCGCCCTCTAGAGCAAACTCGCCTGCTTTTTCCTGTGACCTCCACCGAAGAAAGCGCGATGAATGCCCTTGCGCGCGCTCGGTTCAGGTTACGCGACTTGAATCCGGTTACTAGCCTCGGGTTCGATGAAGGAAAGGCAAAAAAGGATGGACTGATTGTATGGGACACCGGCCGCCGTCGCTCCTGGTCTGAGGTTGTCCTTCAAGGTCCTCATATCGGAATCGCAACGCCGATGGCTAAGGAGCCACTCGAGCCCTGCCGGTCGAATCGAGACTGGCGGACACCTGAACATTCGACGATCTCTCCCGATGCTGTTCCTTCCGCTAATTACCGTCAACTCGCAACGGACGACAAATTCGTGGCGGCGCAAGACGTGTGGTTTGGTAAGAGATACTCTGAGTTTTACCGCGTTGCATGGCGAAAGATGATCCCCTTCGACACTGAGCGTAGCTTTTACGCCGCCCTCGTTCCGCCGGGGCCCACGCATGTCGATGGTGTCAATACCATGAGGTTAGAGAGCGCTCTGGCGACAGTTCTCGTTGCCGGATTCTGGGCTGCGCTACCGCTCGATTACCTTCTTAGGGTCTGGGGCAAGAGTGACGTTCGTATGACTGAGGCGCGGAATCTTCCGGCGCCAGATCCGAGTCATCCGCTGGCGCCAGCGTTGGCCTTGCGCACCCTGCGGCTGAACTGCATCACTAACGCCTACGGAGGGCTTTGGCAAGAAGTGTGCGAGCAATTCCGGTTGTCTGCTGAGGGTTGGGCCGTGTCTTGGCCGGGGTTGGGCCCGTTGGAGCGAGTTCGGTCGCAGTGGGAGTGGGAGAGCGCTTTGCGGAGCGAGCGTTCACGTCGCGCCGCATTAGTGGAAATTGACTCCCTGGTCGCAGTCTGGTTAGGGCTGAAGTGTGACGAGCTGATATCAGTATATCGGTCCCGCTATCCTGTTATGGCGGATTATGAATCCAGCATGTGGTTCGATGCTCGAGGCAGGAAGATCTCAGCAAACCACAACGCTTTCGGGGTCGGCCAAACTGCAGCCGACTATCTCGATCTCATCAAGCACCTTGAGCAACCGGAAACGAACCCAATGCCGGTTGGCTATGCCGCGCCGTTGTATAAGGCGGATCGGGAGAATGAGTACCGGCAGGCGCATGCCGTGTTCAGCAAGCGGCTTCAGGATGCGATCGACGCGGGCTGGCAGCCGTCGTAGTCCGTTACCCCTCTTTCACCCCCGAAGGAGAGCAGATGGCTCCGAGTAACCACTAGAAGCACCAAGCTGGACGGCACCTTGCGGTGGCTGAGGCTCTGCTGCACGGCCATTCGGCGAGCCTGCACGGTGCGCAGACCTTCGTGACGATCAACGGTAGGACGGCGGCTGTGCAGGTCGCCGCGCAGGGCGGCTGGATGATCGCGGACATCGACAAGATGACGGCGATGTCGGTCGACCTCTACGTCCTCGTCGATGTGACCGACGGACGCCGGGACTTCTACGTTGTGCCCGGAGACGACCTGCGTGCCGGGGTGCGCGAGCGGCACGACGAGTTCATGGCGAGTGTTGGCGGCGTTCGCCCGCGCAACCCGGATAGTCGGCATGCCGCGATCTACCCGGCGAATGTGGAGGCGTGGCGGAACCGGTGGTCGCTGTTCGAGGATGTGGCCAGCCCGCCATTGGGGGACGCGACCTCCTGACCGATTGCGTGACGGGAGCGCGTCCGGCGCGTCCGCCGGCTGCGCTTCCGTCTGATGTACGGCTCAGTGCCCAGACTTGGTGACCCGGACGAAGCTGGTCCAGGCGGCAGGGGAGAAGATGAGAGCGGGTCCGGCCGGGTCCTTGCTGTCGCGCACCGCGACGAGGCCGGGCAGGTTGTCGGCTACCTCTAAACAGTTGCCGTTGTTATCGCCGCTGCGGGTGCTCTTCCGCCACTGGGCACCGAGCAGGTCGTCAGCCATGATGGACCTCTTCCTTGATCTTGCCGATCATCCTTCTTGATTGTTCCTCATCAAGCGCGAGGTCGAGGAGGCTCGCCCAGACCTTCTCGTAGACCGCGAACTCGTCCGGCCTGTCGAGGTAGAGCGCACCGGTCACCGACTCGCTGTAGACAACGGACTGATCAGGCACGACCCGGTTGACGAGCGGGAAATCGAGCATGACGAACGCCCCAGCCAGTGCACCGTAGTGCGCACCGGCCGATAGTGGCAGCACGCGGATCGACACGTTGGGTAGCTCGGCACGCTCAAGAAGGCGTTCCAGCTGCTCGGCCATGACCGTGGGGCCGCCAACGCGTCGAAGCAAGACGGCCTCCGATAGGACCCACTCCAGCTTGGGTGCCTTTGGGAGCCGGCGAACAAGGATCGACTGTCGGCGGCGGCGGACTTCCAAGACCTCTTCCAACTCGTCAGCCGGCATGTTGGGACGGTTCTGGTAGACACCACGCGTGTAACCCGGAGTTTGAAGCAGCCCGGGGACCAGAGTGTCGTCGTGCTCCCGCAGCCGCGAGGCGGCGGATTCCAGGCCGACGTAGAGCTCGAACCAGTCGGGGACGGCGTCGCCGTACGAGTGCCACCAGCCCTTGGCTTTGGTTTCGTTGGCCAGGGCAGTGAGGGCGCCGGCCAGGTCGGGCGTCGCCGCGTACAGCTCGCACATGGCCTTGACGTCGAGGGCGCGGACCGGGCCGAGGCCGGTCTCGATGCGCCACATTTTCTGCCGGCTGCACTGCAGCACCTCCGCTGCCCCGTCCAGCGTCATCGGGGCCTCGGTGCGCAGCTCGCGCAGCGCCCGCCCGAGCTGCCGTCGAGGCACTGTCGATCCCATGTCCTCGGCCATCGGCTCCCGCCCTCTCCACGTTGCATTTTGTTACATCCAGACGCCATCGCTGAAACGCGCGGTCGTTGCCCCCGATAACCAATTCTACTGGGTGTTGCCTCGCAGGTCGATTACGCCTTCTGACCATACAAGACACCCCCGACAGGAGTCACGAACGCGCAATTCCCACGCGCGGTTAATGGCGTACTGTCGGGGGTGGAATGGTGTCGAGCGAGGTTTACAGTTCGTGGCGAATCCGGGCCAGGCCGCAGGTGAGCAGGATGCCGAGAATGACCAGCCCGGTCCTCGTCCAGGGCACGTCCATGCCCGGCCGGACGCCGATGGAGACCGCCACCGCCAGTTGCGCGGTGAGGACGAGGCAGATGAGGACGCTCAGCACCCGGTATCCGACCCCGTAGAAGGACCACCAGGTCACCGTGCCGAACACGGCCGGGACAACCATCAGCAGGCTCAGCCCGATCAGCGGCGCAGCGAGCTTCCACCGCAGCAGAGCGCTCCCGGCCGGGTGCGATGCCTGCGGGTCAACTGTCGATGACCCGCAGAAAGACCGTGCCGCTGCGGGCGTCGAGGTAGACGGTGCCGTTGTACTGTGACGTCCGCACGTCCTCGGCGTACTGCTCGCTGACCTGCCAGGTGCCGTCAGTGGGCAGGAATGGGCGTAGCTCGGCGCTCAGCGGCGCGTCCCAGTTGGGCGGCGCGGGCTGCCATTCGTACCCTTTGATGGTTGTGGCCAGGGTGTCGGGTCGCAGCACGACCACGGCCTCGATGCGCGTGTCGGTCGGCCCGGGGACCCCGAGGGTGTCAGCCCCGTCCGTTGCTGCTTGCCAGTGGACCTCTGCGAAGTCACCGAGGCGCGGAAACCGTGTGGCGATCGGGTTCCGGTCGGTCCGTACCGGTGCCGGGCTCACGCTGACGGTCCCCTCTGTCGGCGCATCGTCGGAAACGCTGTCGGAGCATGCGGTGAGGGCCAGGACGAGCACCGTCGGCAGAAGCCCGATGCGAAGGTCACCGTCGGAACGTCCATCCGTCCGGTCCTCGCCGGGGGCTTGCCGCTCGGGGGCAGTCCCGCCGCTGACGTCAGGCGACTCGCCGATGGTCCACATCACAGTGCGCTGGCCGGGGTGTCGGCCCAGTCGGGCGCGAACAGGTCGACCTGTCCCGTCCGCAGTTGGCGGGCCAGGTCATGCAGGGTCGAGGCCGCTCCCGGTCAACGAGCCGGTCTCTGGAATCCGCCTGCCATCTCATCACCGGTCTTCATGGCGTCTGCAGCGGCGCCGGTTTTGCGTTGGGGTCCGCGTCAACCGCTGCCATCGAGGACCCGGACGACCAGGACGGTGCCATCGCGGCCGAACGAGTACACGCTGCCGTCGGCCGGCAGCGCCGCTCGCCTGGCGAAGAAGGTCGGCGCATCCCTCAGGTAGGCGCCGATCCGGCCGTCGGACAGCTCGCGGTAGAGGTGGCTCTCCACGCCCCGGAAGACCTCCAGGACCCTGCCACGGCCCAGGGGTGCGCGGTGCTGGGTGCCCTCCGCGAAGAGCCCGTTGGGCAGCTCGAACGTCGCCGCGCTACTCGTCGCCCACGCTGGATCCAGGTCGAACAGCCCCGGTTGGAATGCCGGATCCTCCGTTCCGCGCTGGCGGGGGGTGGCGTAGCTGCTGGCGGCTTCGCTGTTTCCGGCGAAGAGCAGGGCGGTGGCCGCCACGGCGCGGGTCAGGATCTGGGTGAACCAGCCACGCTGCTGCTCGGGTATGTCGAAGACCTGGGGTGCGCCGGGTGGCAGCTCTTCGGTCAGGTCCGGCTCGGCGATGGTCTCGTCCGCCGGGACTGGTACGCCGGTAGGCGCCTGTCTCGCTTCCGTCTGGTCAGGGGCGACCGTGCGCGGTCGCCAGAATTGGTCCCTAGGGCTCGTGCTCAACAGGCCGTCAAGTTCCTCGTCATCACCGGACCACAACTCGTCATCCCCAGGCGGATCGAGCACGTAGGCGGTGATCCCGGCCTGGGTGAGGTGCGAGGCGACCATCAGTGACGGCGGGTGGTGCCCGCCCACCGACAGCGCCTCCACCTGTACGGCGGCTCGGGCGAGCTGCCCGTGGATAAAGCTGGGCGGCTGGTGGGTGCCCTTGCACTCCAGGATCACGATCTTCATCCGCCGGCGGGTCTTCGTAGCGTGGTGCCCGAGCAGGATGTAGTCCGGCCGCTTCTTGGTGCGGGAGACCGACTCCACCGCGCCGGCCCCGTCCACGAAGCCGGCCTTCAACGCCACCTCTGCGTCGACCGCATGGAACGTCCACCCCCGATACTGTCGGCGAAGCAGATTCTTGGCGACGACGAGGGCCAGGCCGATGCCCAACTGCTCGGACTGGGTCACCTTGTGGTGGTAGACGACCTCGTTGGCATCCGGCGTCAGCGCGAGACGCCCACCGCTCTTGGTTAGCGTGGCGCAGTAGCGGACTGCGGCCCAGTGCCGAGCCACCTGTGACAACGGGGACGCGGTCAGCAGGGTGGTGGCCACCCCCAGCTCGTGCAGCACCTGCGCTGGACTGGTCCGCATCCCACCGGTGCCGACGTCCACCGCGGTCAACGTCTTGTGGTGCCAGTACGCCTCTCGCGTCTTGGCGTGTGTCTCGGCGTACCGGAGCACGTCGTTGACCAGCTGATCGGAGGAATTGAGCGCCAGTAGCGACTGGTAGCTCAGGGATTGCACGAGCGAATCAATCTCCACGCCCACCCCCGGTGCTGACGCACTGCATGAGCCAGACACCCACAGTGATCGAGAAACTTCAGCGTGTCAATGCGAGGATCGTTCGGTCTCAGTCGGTGCCGCCCCGCATCAATGCCGCGATGCGTTCGCGAATTGTGGCAGCGCGCGCGTCGTTAAGCCCGGACAGCAGGGAGTGAGCCTCCCGCCGGTGCTGTCCGGCCTCCTCGGAGCGGCCCGCGGCCGCCAGCGCGGCGGCCAGGTGGTCCAGCGTCAGGGCGAGTTGCCAATCGTCCCCGAGTTGCCGGTGGACCACCGCCGCGCGCAGGTGGAAGGCAGTTGCCTCGTTCGCCTGCCCAAGCTCCCGGTATGCCTCACCGGCGCCGTCGAGGGCCATCGCCTCCCGGCTGCGGTCACCGAGCCGGCGCTGAATCGTCGCGGCCCGGTGCACTGCCTCCAACGCCTCGGCCGGCCGGCCGAAGGCGCGCAGCACCCGCGCGTACTCCACCAGCCAGTGCCCCAGCCACAGCGGGCTCGCGCCCTCGGCGATGGCGATGGCCGCCTCGATCGCGGCGAGCGCCTCCCCGGTGCGGTCGAGCTCCCGCAGGGTCATGCTCAGGAAGAAGAGCGAGTTTCCCTCCTGCCCGCGGTCGTCAATCGCCCGCTGCACCACGAGCGCCCGTCCTAGCAGGTCGGCAGCCTCGGGCAGGTCACCCAGCTCGTAGCGGGTCTCGGCGAGATTGCTCAGCAGCAGGGCCTGCCACCGCTGGTTGCCGAGCCGCTCGAAGATCGCCAGGCTCTCGCCGAAAGGGTGAGCGAGTCGGTGAGACGACGGTGGCGCAGGCCCAGCAACCCGAGCGCGTTGATCGACACGGCTGTGCCGTACTCGTCGCCGATCTCCCGTCGGATGACCAGTGCGGCCCGATGGTGTTCGGCGGCCTCGGTGAGCTGGCGGGCCTGGAAGTGGGCCTTGCCGAGGCTCTCCAGCGCCTCCGCCTCGCCGCGCCGGTCGCCGAGCGTGCGGGCCGCCGCCAGCCCGATCCGGGTCGTGGCGAACCAGCTTTCGAAGGCGTTCTGATGCATGAAGACGCTGCGCAGCAGCGCCGTCAGGCGCCAGGCGATCTGCGGTACGCCGGCCTCGGCGGCCACTCGCGTGGCCGCCACCAAGTTGTCCCGCTCGGCGTCGAACCAGGCGTCCGCTTCGGCGCTGGTCGCGAAGGCGAGCGGCGTGACGTCGGTCGGCGGATCCAACGGTACGGTCCGGTAGAAGGGCAGGGTACGGGCCAGCGCGGCGTCGGCGGTGTGCAGATACCAGTCCAGCCCGCGGCGCAGTGCCGCCTGCCGATCCTCGGCGCTTTCCAGGTGCCGGACCTGGTCGACCGCGTAGGCGCGCAGCAGGTCGTGGAGCTGGTAGCGTCCCGGCGCGCTCTGCTCTAGCAGGTGCGCGCGGACCAGGGCATCGAGCGGCTGCCGTACCCGGGACACCGGCCCGCCGGTCAAGGCGGCGGCGGCCGGGGCGCTGAGGTCCGGGCCGGGGTGCAGCCCGAGCAGTCGGAACAGCCGGGCCGCCGTCGGGTTCAGTGCCCGGTAGGACCAGGCGAAGACCGCGCGTACCGCGTCGGACTCCTCATCTTCCACGGCGGTGAGCGCGTCCCACAGGGCCGACTCGTCGCGCAGATCCTGGATGAGCTCGCCGAGCGGCATGAACGGCCGGCTCGCCGCACGCTCGGCGGCGATGCGCAGCGCCAGCGGCAGCCGGGCGCAGAGTCGCGCCAGTTCGGTCAGCTCGTCGGGGTCGTCGCCGCTGCGGTAGGGCGAGGTGATGTCGCGCAGGAGGGTGACCGCGTCCTCCTCGGTCAACATGCGCAGCGTCAGCCGTCGACCACCGTCGCGGGTGGCCAGCCCGGAGAGCATGTTCCGACTGGTGACCACGACCAGGCAGTGGTCTGTGCCCGGCAGCAGCGGGCGCACCTGCCGCGCGGTGGCGGCGTTGTCCAACACCACCAGTACGCGCCGACCGGCCAGTCGGGAGCGGTACAGCGCCGCCCGGTCGTCCGGGTCGGCGGGCACCGCCGAGGGCGGTACGCCGAGGGCCCGCAGGAAGCGGTCGAGAATCTGCTCCGGCTCAGCCGGCTCGCCCGGGTCGTAGCCGCGCAGGTTGGCGTAGAGCTGCCCGTCGGGAAACCGGTTCCGGATGCTGTGCGCCCAGCGCACGGCGAGGGAGGTCTTGCCGACGCCGGCCGTCCCGGTGATCACCGACAGGGTGACGTCGTTGCTTTGGTGCCCGTCGGTGAGCAGCCGGTTGAGTGCCCGTAGCTCCTCGACTCGGTTGACGAAACCACGTACGTCACCGGGGAGCTGCTGTGGTAGCTCCTGAGGAGCCGCCTCCCCGTGGAAGTGCACGCCGCCGTACACGTCGCGGGCCTGGACCAGCTCCGCCGGGCCGGACAGCTCGGACCGGTTCACCTGCGCTGGCCCTTGCCCGGCTCCGCCCGACCCGACGCCTTCCACGTCTCACCCCGCGCGGGGAGGCTCCAACGGCGCCACTACGCGGCCGAAGAACCCATCCAGCGGTTCACCGTCCTGGTAGAGGGACTCGATGAAGGCCTGGCAGCGCGTCACCAACTCGGGGTCACGCCAGCGGCGGGCGGACGCCAGCACACCATCGGCGTCGTAGACGGCCTCGTACATCACCTCGGTGCCGAGGGTGTAGATCTCCGGCAGCGGACCACCCGACTCGGCCGCCCTCACCGCGTCGGCGCCGACCACCCGGGTCAACCCACCGTATTCATGCCGCAGTCGCAGCACGTGCAGCTCCCACTGAAGGTAAGGCGTGAGAGGCTCTTCGACGACCCGGACCCGCCGGGTAGCGAACCCGTTCTCGGCGATCCGCCGGTGGTAGCGCTGAAACTCTGGACGGCGGGCCTTGAGGATCCGCAGCGAATCGTCCCACCGCCCGTCGGCGAACGCCTGCCACCCCCCGTCGCCGGGCTCCTTGAAGGTCTGCTGCCGTTCCAGCTTCCAGAAGCCCGGATCGGTGGTCCTCCAGAACCGATCCTCGAAGTCGGCCCAGTAGTTCTCCAGGCGGATTCGCTCACCGGGATCCCCACCGAACAGGTCATGCATCAGGTATGTCCACCTTCGCCGCGATCATGGTCGATCGGGGAATGATGATAAGCCGCTCGCCCGGGTCCACCGAGGCTCCGGCCGGAAGTCGTTCACGGTAGGTCTCGGTGAGGTCCTGCCCGATCACCGCGATGTCACCGTTGCTCAACTCCCAGACGTCGGGGCAACTGCCGTCGCCGGAGGTGTTGCCCAACTCGTGTGAGGACTTACCCCAACGTCGTGTGAGCTCGGCGGCAGGGTCCGCTTCCCAACGCTGTCCGCTCATGGAGACCTCCGAAGTCGGGTATTCGCGCGAGCACCCAAGGTAACATCGAGGCCGCTTGATGGGTGCCGCCCGTGTCTTGTCTCATCGAGCACGCGGCGATGGCGGGAGGCGGAACTATGACCGACCCGATCATGGTCACCGCGGCGACGACGCTTGTCGCGTGGGCGACCACCGAGCTGGCCCAGAGCGGACGGGCGGCGGTGTCCTCCCTGATCGGATTCCTGCGCACCCGGTTCCAGCACGAGCCGGCATCGCGTGCCGCCATCGAGGGCGCCTTGCAGCAGCCTTCGCCGGAGGCGGTGGGCCGCCTCGCCGAGCTGCTCGATCGGGAGTCGCACCGCGACGTGGCCTTCGCCGCTGAGCTGCGTGCGCGGTGGTCGCAGGTCGAGGTCACCGTTGCCGAAGGCGCCGGCGGTGTCGCGAACTCAGTCGCCGGTGACGTGCACGGGCCAGTGGTGCAGGCGCGGGACATCCACGGCGGTATCTACCTCGGCGACGGTCCGCCCCGACACTGACCACATGGCACCCGGCAGCCTCATGAGCAGCGAGCGGAAGAGCAGTACCCAAATGATATGCGAAGCATTTGCACTCGTCTCCGGACGGGCCGGCTACCCAACTTCGCTCATGACCTGCTCCCTGAAGTCGAGCCACAGTGGCCCACTCGCTTACGCTTTTGTCTCGAGTAGTGGCACGGTACCCGCTCGAACGAGACCCTCGCCTTCCGTCACAGCTTCTCGCAGTTGCTCAACGAGTTGGCGCAGGATCGCGTCGAGGTCGACCTGGTCTCTCGTCTCGGCGATGATCGCTTCACGCACGTCGTCGACGAACGGCTGCCAGGTGTCGCGAGCGCGCTGCGTGCACTCAGTGACGACGCGTTGTCGCTTCTCGGCTGCCGCCTTGTCCTGATTCAGGCGCACGCGATCCGCTCCCTGCTCGTCGACGACTTTCGCCAGGTAGGCGGCAAGGGGAAGAGCGGCTTCGGCGATGCCGATGTGCCGACTCAGGTCCCCGGCCGCCTTCGCCGCAATGGCCTTCCCGCCGGGGATCGGCCTGGGTGCGTTCGCGGCCTTCAACATACCGATCAACATGGTCCCGACCGTCTCGACATGTTCTGCGACACCGCGGGGCCCTGCCGAGGTCGTGGAGGCATCCTCCCCGGACCCGAGTGTCGCGGCCAGCGAAGCGAAGCCGGCCCAGGAGGGTCGGGCGCGCTCTCGCTCCTTGGTCTTGCGGATCGACTGCTGCAACCGCTGGAGGCGGACCTCGTGTTTGGTGAACCACTCGTCGAGCGTGCGCTGAATCTCGGCCTGAAGTTCATCGGTGCCGGAACTCGGCTCCCACGACCGCCGCATCACCTCCTCGACGAGACCGTCGAGGCTGGCGTGGGCGGCCCGATCAAGAGCGTCGAGTTCGCTCTCCCATCCGTCGCGGCGAGCGACGCCACTGGCAGCTACTTCGGCACGTGCCGTGTAGTCCGCCAGTTGCCTCCGCAGTTCGGTCACGGTTTCGTCCAGGATCGCTGTCCAGTACCGTTGCCCGGCCGCATGTCGCCATCCGGGCAGTGCCGAAGGGGACACCGCCTCGACAGCATTCGCAAGGTCCCTCATGCCGTCCCAGCCACGGAAGTCATCCCAGATCTCTCGGCTGAGATCGGTGTCCGGCCCTGCCGTCTGGAACGGGTCCTGCGAGACAACGAGAACCGGTGTCCTGTCGTCCAAGTCGAACAGTTCTCGCAACTCGCGAACCTTGCACTCACTCAGTTCCCGGTACTCCGCGAGACCGTACTCTGGGTCCACACCTGCCTCGTCGAACCGCGAGATGACGAACCACATCGTTCCCACCGGCCACCCCTGCGTGAACAGCTTTTGAAGCATGTCACGCTCGGCGGTCGCCAACTGTGGAGTCAGTACCGCGATGCCGACGTCCGTGAGCCCGACCGCCGCCATTGCTCGGCGCGAATTGTTCTGTGCGCGAATGTCGGACGCACCGACCGCGAATCCGGGAGTATCGCGGATTATGCACCCACCGACCTCGACGTCGTTGACCTCGAAGGTTTCGTGGCGTGCGCTGATCGTGAGCCAGCCGGGTACATCGCCGCCCGAGTCGACGAGCAACCGGCGGAGTAGGGAGCTCTTGCCGGTGTCGTAGGACCCGAAGAGGGTCACGACCGGTTTGTCCAGCTTCTCGAACGCGTCCCAGTCGTCGACGTACTGCCCGGCCAACGATCCGCCTGGAAGTCGCCCCAGCCAGTCTCGCACTGCATCGATGTCGACCACTGTTATTCGTTCCTCCCCGGTGTGCCGATCAATTCGTCCGCGGCCGCGATCAAGGCCACGACCACCTCGGCCTGCGCTTTCGCCGAGTCCATCCGTTCCTTGATCGACGATTCGAGATCGAGGTGCTCGTCGAGCATTGCTTCGAGCTCGTTGGTCCGCTGTTCGAGGTATCCGACAGGACCTTCCCCCTGCGCACCGTGCACGATCTGTTCGACGATCCCCGCAGCCCTCTCGTCGATCGCCTGCAACGCCGACTCCTGCTGGTGTTCGTGTTCCCCAGCCTTCTTGATGTCATTGGCCATCGCCGCGACATCCACGGCGGCAGCGACGACCCCGAGGACGACCCCGACCTTGGCAACCTTGGCGCCGCCCTTCACCGCACCCCACGGCTTGAACTTGTGGCCGAACTGCTTGCCGATCGCGTAGACCGCGTCCCGATTTCCAAGGGCTTTCGCAAGCCGCGCCGCAGCTCCTGCGACGTTACCGGCACCCTCGGTCAGATCCTCGTGCCAAGCGTTTCCCTGGGTTTTGAATTCTGCCGCGAGCTCGGGTTTCACCTGGAACTCAGCAGCGCGCATCTCGCGTCCGATCGCTGATATGTGGTCACTGTGCCACTCGTCCAGTTTGCGGGCCGCGTCGGCAAGGTGCCGTTCGAGATCAGCTTCGAACTGCGGAGCCTTCCACCAGGAGTCGACGAGGTTCTCCAGCTTCTGGCCGTCCTTCCGGTCGACTTTCGCGACTGCGGATTTCGTCGCTACCAGGTGGCGGTCCACCATACGGCGGGCGTCCTCTCGCAGTGAACCTTCGAGGACCACGGCGTCGTTCACTGCAGCCCGGAGGGTAGCGATCACCGGTCCCGAGCGACGCAGGTCTTTCGTGCAGTCGACCTGCACCTGGTGAAGCGTGTGCTGGTGACGCTTGAGGTCGGTGACCGCCGCATCGAAGGCGGCGGACGACGCCGCAGCGGACAGCTGCTCGTCGGAGAGACCTGATATGGCGCTCGTCAATGCGGTCACGCCGTCCCACAGCCGATTCTCGTCGAAATCACCAGGTTCTGCCGTTGCATCGCCTCCCACCAGGCCGAACGGATCGCCGGACAAGCAGTGGATCCTGTCGATCTCGACGTCGATGGAACGAGCGGCGAAGGCTGCATGCAGTTCCTCGCGTTTGCGGTTCTGGAGGTTGAGAAACGCCTCGGGTGCAGTCAGCGGATCCACGCCCAGTTCGTCGCACCGATTGACGAGGAACACCATCTGCCCGCCTTTTGCGGCAATCGACTCCGAGCCGCGCGAGAGCTCTTCCAGTATCGAGGTGTTGCCGACCAGCAGATTGATGTGGACGACGACGAACACGAGAGCGGCCTCGGCGATCGCCTCGAGCGCGTCGGTCTCGTGCTCGTCGTGTCCGCTCTGCAAGCCCGGCGTGTCCACGAGATCGAACCGGGGGAACTGGTAGCGGTTCGCGGCTGCGGTCGCGGGCAACGCCCGGATGTCGAACGCTGCGTGTGGTTGCCGGCCGCTGTCCACCACGATCCGACGGATCAACGACGACTTTCCCGAGTTGTAGTCACCGAGAACGGCAAGAGTTGGCCTGGCTCCGTCGACGCGCCAGAAGGTTCGTGCGATATCAAACAGCGCCGGGTCGCGTCGGGCCGCGTCCTCGAGGTCGTCTCGCCACGAGTGGATGTTCGCCGTCGACGGCGCGCTCCATGCCGCAGCTATTGCGCGCGTCAGCCGGCTGCGGTCCTCCTCCCGGCGACTCGAGTACGTCTCCTGGACGGCACGGTCGATCTGCGCCGATTGGTGGTCGACGACAGACTCGAGCCAGTCCTCGCCCAACAACGCCCGGGTCACCTCGGCCGGGGATTCCCCCATCCGACGCTGCGCCCGCAGCAGGACGTCGGCCACAGCGGGTGCGGGCTTGATCGAACCGGCGTAGGTCTGCAGGCTGTCGATCAACGGCACGATCCGGCTGCGCGCCATGCGAAGCTCGATCGCAGCGCGGAGCGACTCGCCGACCGCAGAAGCCAACAACGTCCACGCCGCTTCCCGGCTGTCCCGGACGAAGGCATCCTCGTAATCGACGAACGTCTGATCCACAGCGCGATGGCAGTCTGCAATTGCCTGAGCCTTCGCTTCTCGTGCTCGCTCCGACGCTTGCCGGCTCATCTTCTTGCCGAAGTGTTGCTGGAGCTGTCCTGCGATCCCGACGCCCACGGCAGTTGCGCCGAGGACCCAACCTACGGGGTTCCAGAAGAGGGCCAACGCAGGTACCGCAAGGGCGCCCACACCCACCGCGATGCCCGCCCCCCTGACGACATCACCCGCCACACCGCCGCCCTCGTCGCCGAGGATCATCGCGGCGTGCGATACCGCCGGCCCGCTGTCGATGAGCTTATGGTCCACCGCGACTTCAAGCTCACGCTGCAGGAACGCCCGGCGATCCGCCCAAACGGCTTCCGCCGCAGCGGAAATGGCACCTTGATCGAACACAACCTTCGTGAACTTCGACTCGTCGATCGCTGTGTGCTCGTCGAATGCCCTCCGGATCAGATCATCCGCATTGGCCTTCGCCTGTCGGCCGCATCCCGCAAGGTGCGAGGCAGCGAGGTGCCGGACGAAGCGGTCCAATGCACCCTTGGCCGGCGACGTGTACGGGCGACCTCGCGCCAGTTCGGACACTTCAACCAGATCCGCGCTGAGAGCCGCATCGTGCAACCACTGGGCGCGTTCGGCGTCGTCCGGATAGCCCAACACGGCGAACAGCGACTCGACCTCGCGTTCGAGGGATTCCGCTTCCTGCTCGATCTCGACCGCCAGGTCTTCGAGTTCGCCGACCCCTCGGCGGCACCGTGGTCGGATGTCCTCGCGCAGCGCGGTCAGCCGGAGATCGGCGCCGCCTTCCGCGATTGAGGTGGCTATCAGGCGCTCGAGCGTTCCGAAGTTCGACCAGCGATCGAGGTAGTCCTTCCCGAACTCCTCCCGCTCGTGGTGGAAGTCCTTCTGGGCCGGACCTTGGAAGGGGGTCGTGGCGCGCGCGAACAACGCCCGCCGGCTGTGGATTGCCACGATCGGAGTGTCCGGCAGGCCAATCTGTACGAGCTGGGTCCGAATGTTGTCGGTGTGCTGGCGAACCGATTCAGACAAATTCCTGCGGCGAGCCTCGGGAACTTTCGCGGGGTGGCGCCAGCGCGGGTTGCGGACGTTGAGGACAGCCACCACCGGCTTTCCGTGGTCGCGGATCCAGGCGGCGATCTTCTCGAACTCCATCTCCTGCTGAGACTGGTTGTCGAAGCACAGAAGCACGATGTCGGCGATCTCGACTGCCTCGCGGGCCTTAGCCTCGAGATCGTCGCGGCTCTCGGTGCGTCCCCAGCCGTTAATCCCGGGTGTGTCGAACAGCCGGCAATCCCGCCACTCGATTGGACGCACCTCGGTGGTCCAATCGCTGACACCCGGTGAGACATACTCCCCGTCGAGCTGGCCGAACGCCGACAGCAGGGTGCTCTTTCCGACGCCGGTACGCCCGAAGAACGCGATGTTGAACGACCCGAGCGACTCGCGCTCACGATCGAGGTGACGTCGCATTTCCCCCGGAAACCCACGAGTGAAGTCGTCCAGTCGGGTGATCAAGCCAGACGAGGACGGCGCGACGCGCTGCCCTTGCGCAAACGCGCCGACCAAGTCGTCCGTGATGTCATCCAGGCGCGTCAGTTCCGCGTGTCCCTGCTCGACGGCCAATCGAACGGCCTCCTCGAGCGACACCACCTCTGTCATCAACTCGTCATCAAATTCGCTGGCAGGCCGGCCACGGCGCGAACGCACCGCCAACTCCCCGGCGCAACGCTTGCCGAGAAGTTTGTCTACGGGGTGTCGGTCGATCTGAATGAGCGTGAAGCTGGACTCGGGGCGTGGGGGACATGGGTGCGGAGCCTAGGCGGTGATCGACGGCAAGGGGTGTCTTGAATCCGACTCAACCCTGCCGCCAGGGCTGTCGGGCAGGTCAGCCCAGGTAAGGGGTGAAGTAGCATGCGGCAGTGATCCGCTCATGAGGCCGACCATCGCCGCCGACACCCTGCGTCGGACCCTCACCCAGTACCTGACCACCACCTTCGGCCTGACCGAGGACGGCGTACGCCAGGGCCTGGAAGGTTTCCTCTCCCACGCGGAGCAGGGCATCTTCCGCGGCCCGTACCTGCGGATCCGCACCCCCTTCCGCCCGGCGGAGGGCGACTGGCGGGCGCACCTGGACTGGGCGCCGGCCGACTTCACCCCTTACCTGCACCAGGCGAACGCGTTCGTCCGGCTGTCGACGAAGGGCAAGGCGGCCGAACCGACCCTGATCACCACCGGCACCGGCTCGGGTAAGACGGAGTCGTTCCTGATCCCGGTGCTCGACCACTGCCGGCGGCAGAAGCAGCAGGGCCGAGCCGGGATCAAGGCGATCCTGCTCTACCCGATGAACGCCCTGGCCACGGACCAGACGCAGCGCATCAACGAGCTGCTCTCCGACCCGGCGCTCAGTCAGGTGACCGCCGGTCTCTACATCGGCGACGTCGCGGCGATCGAGTACCCGCACGTGTTCACCAAGCGGTCCGAGATGCGCCGCACGCCGCCCGACATCCTGATCACCAACTACAAGATGTTGGACCTGCTGCTCCAGCGCGCCGACGACCTGCCGCTCTGGGAAGGCGCCGAGCCGGCGTACGTGGTGCTGGACGAGTTCCACACCTACGACGGTGCGCAGGGCACCGACGTGGCGATGCTGCTGCGCCGGCTCGCCGCCGCGCTCGACCTCGACGAGCCGGAGCGGCCGCTCGGGCCGATCTGTCCCGTGGCCACCTCCGCCACGCTCGGTGAGGGCGGCGGCCGGGACGGTCGTACCGCGATCCGTGAGGTCGCCGAGCAGGTCTTCGGCGTCGCCTTCGACGCCGGGTCGCTGGTGGGGGAGGACCGGTACGAGGCCGGCGAGTTCATCGCCCGCCAGGACTTCAACCTGCCGCTGCCCAGCCCGGAACAGCTCGCGGCCGTCGACGACCGCGATCCCGAGGAGATGATGGCCGAAGTCGCTGAGCTGGTGGTCGGCGAGCGCTGTCTCGACGACCCGACGCGCCTCGGTGATCTGCTCCGTCAGCATCCGTTGACGAAGGCGGTGCTCGACTCGCTCCAGGCGAGGCCGTGCACCCTCGACGAGATCATCGATGTGCTGCCTCGCAAGAACGCCACCGGCTGGGGCAGCGTGATGAAGACCCCGCCCGAGATCACGGCGAAGGCTCTCGCCCGGTTCGTCGGCCTGCTCTCCGTGGCGCAGAACCCGGAGGCTCCTGGCCGCCCGCTACTGAACATCGAAACCCACCTGTGGGTACGCGCCGTCTCCCGCCTGCTGCGCGGCACCTCCCACCAGGCCGCCTTCGGCTGGTACGGCGAAGCGCCGCGCGAGCTGGACCCGTACGCCACCGACGCCGACGTGGTCGTGGCCGACAACCGCTACCCCCGGCTACCGGCCATCTACTGCCGGCACTGCGGCCGCTCCGGCTGGATGGCGTTGTCGCCGGAGAAGGACCCGCAGGAGCTGGAGACCGACCCGGACAAGATCTACCGAGCCAGCGTCGGTCGGGACAAGCGCCGGGTCCGCGCGCTGATCGCCGCGACCCAGGACGAGGTACGCCAGCGCTCCCGTGGTCTGCTGGTTCTGGAGTACGGCCGTCGGGTGCGCCCCTTCGACGAACAGCGGGACCGGGAGCCCACCGACGACGCGATCGTGGTGCTCGGTGACGTTCTCGACATCGACGGCGCCGAGAAGGACCGCTGCCCGTCCTGCGAGTTGGACCACGGCATCCGCTTCCTCGGCGCCGGCCTGGCCACCCTCGCCTCGGTGGCGATCACGCAGCTCTTCACCGGTGGGGAACTCGACGAGGCCGAAAAGAAGACGCTGCTCTTCAACGACTCGGTTCAGGACGCGGCGCACCGCGCCGGTTTCGTCGCCAACCGGTCCTACTCGTTCTCGCTGCGCTCCCTGCTCGCCAGCCGGCTGGAGGCCGGGGAGTCGATCGGGCTCGACGACCTCTTCGCCAAGATGATCGAGGCGGCTGCGCAGCCGGAGATCCTCTCCACCGTCGTGCCGCCGGACCTGCACGACCAGCCCGGTGTCGACAGCCTGCTCGCCGGTGAGCACACCGGCAGCCGGGAGACCTGGGAGCTGATCAGCGAGCGGCTCGTCTTCGCCACCGTGATGGAGACCGGGCTGCGTTCCCGCCAGGGCCGCACCCTGGAGTTGACCCGCAGTGTCGCCGTCGAGGTTGCCCTCGACGACCCGGCGCGAGCCGCCGCGATCTGCCGGGACGTCCACCTGACCGGCCCCGGCAACATCGCCGGGTCGCCCCCGGACGACGCCCGCTACCTCGCCTTCCTCCGTGGTTTGCTGGAACGGCTGCGTACCCGCGGTGCGGTTTACCACGAATGGTTGGTGCCGTACCTGAAGCGCGGGGGCACCCGTTGGCAGGTCTGGGGCGGCCGCCCCGCCGGCATGCCCGCGTTCCCGAAGGGCCTGTCCGCGCCCACGTTCCTGCTCGCGACGCCCAAGTCCCGCTCGGAGTTCGACGTGATCACCGCGCGCGGCAACTGGTACCAGGACTGGACGTCCCGCTGCCTCGGCCTCGACTCCGGCGACGCCGCCGGCTTCCTCACCCGCCTGCTGCCGGCACTCGCCGCTGCCGACGTGGTCGCCGTCGGCGACACCGAGGACGGCAACACGGTGTACGGGCTGATGCCCGGCCACCTGCGGGTGACCCGGCTCGACGACGCGTCCGCCGCGGCGGCCGGAGTCGGCTGCGACACCTGCCACTGGCAGCAGACGGAGCACCCCGACCGGGTGGCGGACTGGATCGGCCAGCCCTGCCGGCAGTACCGCTGCCGCGGTCAGCTCCAGGCCGCCCACGACGACACCGCTGCCGACGACTACTACCGGCGGCTCTACCTGGACAGCCCGGTGTTCCGCGTGGTCACCGGCGAACACACCGGCATGCTCACCCGCGCGCAGCGGGAAACGGTGGAGAAGCAGTTCCGCGACGGCGAGCGCTACACCGACCCGAACGTGCTCTCCTGCACGCCCACCCTCGAAATGGGCATCGACATCGGCGCCCTCTCGGCGGTCGTGCTCGCGTCGCTCCCGCACGGCCCGGCCAACTACGTCCAGCGGGCGGGCCGCGCCGGCCGTAAGAGCGGCAACGCGTTGGTGCTGACCCTGGTCGGGCGGTCCGAGCGGGACCGCTACTACCTCACCGACCCGCGGGACATGATCGCTGGTCAGATTGTCCCGCCCGGTTGTTTCCTCTCCGCCGTGGAGATCCTGCGTCGCCAGTACCTCGCCCACCTGATCGATATGGCTGCCCGCGGCCGCCTGACCGGGGTGCTGCCGATGCCACGGCGGGCGCACGTGCTGTTCGGTCCGACCGGGTGGCTGACCGGCCTCGCTGAGGCTGGCCGACGCGACGGTGGCCGGCTGGTGGAGGAGTTCCTGACGCTCTTCGGGGACAAGGTCCTGCGGGCTGCCGCCGACCAGTTGCGTGAGTTCGCGGTGGACGGCATCGTCCACCGGGTCAAGGAAGCCGACGAGGTCTGGGAGTCTCGGCTGGCCGACCTGCGTCGCCGGATGCAGGAACTCGCCACGGCCCGGGGCACGCTGGTGCCCAGCGACCCGGACCACGCCCGCGAGATCAAGATGTTGAAGGCGGAGGAGGGTGCGGTCCGTCGCCGTCTGCGGGAGGTCAGCGCGGCTGCCGCTCACGGCACTCTGGTCGAGTTCGGTCTGCTGCCGAACTACGCGCTCATCGACACCCGGACCGACCTGGAAGCCACCCTGACCTGGGAGGACAAAACCGACGGCGACCGCCGGTTCCACAGCGAGCTCCGCGAGTACGGACGCCCCGCCCGCCAGGCGCTGATCGAGATCGCCCCTGGAAACAGCTACTACGTGCGGGGTTACAAGCACGAGATCTCGGGGCTCGACGTGGGCCCGGCGGACCGGCCGGCGTACGAACAGTGGCGGGTCTGCGCCCAGTGTGGCTACGTCCGCACCCACCTGGCCAAGGAGGACACCAGCGCCTGCCCGCGCTGTGCGGACCCGGGCATCGCCGATCATGGACGACTGTTCCAGGTCCTTCAACCGACCCGGGTGCTCAGCCGCGACAAGCGCGACGACGCCCGCATCCGCGACGACAGCGACGACCGGGACCGGCGCTTCTACGCGACCGCCGTCGCCGTCGACGTCGACCCGGCGAAGGTCGATTCGTCCTGGCGCCACGCTCACGACACCTTCGGTGTCGACTACAGCCGGCACGCGATGATCCGCCACTTCAACCTCGGTGCCCAGCGCTACGACCGTGCAGCTGAACTCTTCGCTGGCGATGAGGTGCGCATCAACCGGTTCCACACCTGCAATTCCTGCGGGGGCACAACAGTCGACGGTGCGCCTGCGGTGAGCCAACAACTCGCCGCGCAGACCTCCGGATCGACCGTCGTACAGGGTGCCGAGCACCACCGCCCCTGGTGCCCGTACCGACGTTCACCGGCTGCCCCGGACACCCACGTGGATCTGATCCTGGCCCACGAGTTGGAAACCGAGGCGTTGCGCATCCTGATCCCCGCGGCGACCGCTGTCGTGCAGGAGCGCATCGTGTCCTTCGCCGCCGCTATCCGCCTCGGCATCGCCGCGCAGTACGGCGGCGACCCCGCGCACCTTCAGGCCGTGCCGGCCACCATGCCGGACGGGCAGAGCGACGGGACGCGCAACTTCGTGGTCGTCTACGACACCCAGCCGCAAGGCACCGGCTACCTGCATCGCCTCGCCAAACCGGAGGAGTTCCGCGCAATCCTCGAGCTGGCTCGGCAGCGGATCGCCGACTGCGTCTGCCGACACGAGGGCAGGGCGGTGTGTCACCGCTGCCTACTGCGTCACGCGCGCAACGAGCACTTCGCCCTGATGAGTCGCGATGAGGCGCTGGGCATGCTGGACAAGCTCCTCGACAGTTGGGACGTCCAGGAGGGCACCCGCACGGACGAGATCTCGCTGATCCACCAGGTGGAGAGCGAGCTGGAGCTGCGCTTCCTCACCAAGCTGCTGGCGCTCGGCGAGACACCCAACTCGGGCCTGCGGATCGACCGGCGGACCGACCATGACGGCGCCCGCATCGCCGACCTGCGGTTCGTCCGCGACAACGGCCAGAGCGTCACCCACTGGCAGATGAAACTGCAGAACACCGTTCGAGGCACCCGGCCCGACGTCCACTTCAAACGCCTCGACGCGCCGTCCCCCGAGGTAGCGGTCTATCTCGACGGCTTCAAGTACCACGCCTCGTCCCAGTACAACCGGCTCGCCGACGACGCGGAGAAGCGGGCCCGCTTACGTGCGCACGGCTACCTGGTCTTCGCCGCCACCTGGGACGACGTCAAGACCTGGGGCAGCACCGACGGGCAGGGGCGGTGGACCCCGTACGGCGGAGTCAGCAAGCAGGCAGCGCGGGAGAAATACCGGCAGTTCCTTCCGGGTGCGGACCCGGACGAACTCGAAGAGACCATCTGGGTCAACCCGATCGAGCAGCTGATGCGCTTCCTCGCCGATCCCGATCTCATTCGATGGCAGCGCCGGGCGGAAGCGACCTTGGCGGGCATGCTCAAGCAGGCTCGGGACAACACCGCTACCGACTCCGGTGGCGTCGGTGAAAGGCTGGTTCCCGCGCTGCGCGGAGAGCCCCTCCCCGGACCCACAACGTCGCGCCACATCATGCTCGCCCGCGCCCGAGACAACGCCGACTGCCCGGTGACGGTCGTCGTTGACGGGCGGAGCAAGCCGTTGCCGACATGGTCCGCGCTCACCGTGCTCGACGATCTGCCCGCCGCCGTCGCCAGCGAGGGACACAAGGAACGATGGGCCGCCTGGCTGGCGTGGGGCAATGTCGTGCAGTTCCTCACCAACGGTGGTGGTGACGCGGGCCAGCTCACGGTCTCCGCCCTCGACGAATTCGAGCCGGCCTCGATGGCGGTCACCGAGGGCACCGGACTCGTGCTGGCTCAACGCGCGCTGCCGCTCGATGAGGAGACGGCAACGTGGCTCGGCGTCGTGGCGCAGCCGGCAGCCGCCGAGCCCGAAACGCTCGACAAGGAATCCCCGTGGCGGGACATTCTGCGCTACCTGGACCCGGACGAGAACACCCTGGACCAGCTCGTCCAGCAACTTGCCCGGCAGAATCTGCCCGCACCGGTCGTCGGCTACGAGCTGGGTGATCAGGGCTGGCAGGCCGAACTCGCCTGGCCCGATCGACGAATCGCCATTGTGCTCACCGGCCGGTCCGACGACCCGGAGACGGAAGACCGCGATCGGGCGTACGCGGAGGCGGGCTGGCACGCCCGTACCGCTCGGGAATGGTCGGTTGACACGTTGGTGGCGGAGATCAGGGCGACGAGCGGGGGAGAACGTCGATGAGCACCGGAGCAACAACCCTGCGGATGCTGGACCGCGCCGACAAGGAGGTCATGAAGCTCACCCGCGCCGACATCGGAGCGGTCTACGAGTTCATGCACAAGTTCCGGAACAATCCGGAGAATCCTGGGCTCAATCTGAAGGCGCTCAACAGCGACTCCCGGCTGATGTCCGCTCGGGTCAACAAGGACTATCGCGCCCTGCTGCTGCACATCGCCGAGCGCGACTACCTGCTAGTCGCGGTCAAGCACCGCGGTGAGGTGTACGACGACCTGACCCGCTACGCGTACCGCATCAACCGGGTCACCGGCGGCATCGAGGTCATCGACATGGCACCCGTCGGTGACAGCATCATCGGCCGGGTCATTCCGCCGGATGTCGAACCGGAGCCCGCGCAGAAGCCGCTCTTTCAGGCGTACACCGACGCCCAACTGTTGGAGCTCGGCGTCTCCGAGCCGTTGCTGCCGCAGATCCGGGAGTTGACGACCGAGGCGCAGCTTCTGGAACTGCTCGACCGGGCGCCGCAGCTCACCACCGATGTGCTCTTCGCGCTCTTCGACGGCACCCCCTACGACGAAGTACTCCAACAGGTCACCGACCCGGTCCGCGCCGATGAGCCGGTCGATCCCGAGGACTTCGAGGCGGCGGTGGAACGCCCCGCCACGCAGGTGACCTCTGACGACGAGGCGTTGCAAGCGATGCTCGGCGAGGCTTTCGAGCGGTGGCAGATCTTCCTGCACCCCACCCAGCGGAAGCTGGTCGAACGCCGTTACAACGGCCCTGCGCGGGTCGGAGGTGGTCCGGGCACCGGCAAGACGATCGTCGCCTTGCATCGGGTGGCGCACCTCGCCCGGCAGCTACCGCCGGGGGTGGACAAGCCGATCCTGCTCACCACCTTCAACCGGAACCTGGCAGCCGACCTGCGTACCCGACTGATGGCGTTGGGCGGGCAGGAGCTGGTGTCGCGCGTCGACATCGTCAACATCGACCGGTTGGCCAGCCGGGTCGTGGCCGAAGCCAAGGCAGGCGGCAGCCGGCGCGTGGTGGACGACAATCGCGTCCTCGAGCTGTGGGACGAGTTCCTCATCGAGACCGGGGAGACCGCCTGGGAGGCGGAGTTCCTCGCTGCTGAGTGGACCCAGGTGATCCTCGGTCAGGTGCTCAACTCGCGGACCGACTACTTCAAGGCCCGCCGCCCCAACCGCGGCCGCAGTCTCTCCCGGATCGAGCGGGACCAGATCTGGCAGCTGACCGAGCGCTTCACCACCTGGCTGGAGAACCGCGGCGTCTGGACCTGGCGCCAGGTGGCACAACGGGCCGCCCGCCTCGAGATGGACCGCACGGCCCAGAACACTGGCGTCGCCGGCGAGTCGTCCGGCGGGTTCTACCGCCCGCGCTACCGCCACGTGGTGGTCGACGAGGCGCAGGACCTCAGCGCCGCGCACTGGAAGATGCTGCGTGCCATGGTCGCGCCAGGCCCGGACGACATGTTCCTCACCGGCGACACCCACCAGCGCATCTACGACAACCACGTCACGTTGAGCAGCCTCGGCGTCAACATCCGCGGTCGATCGTCCCGGCTCACGCTGAGCTATCGCACCACCCGGCAGATCCTCGCCGATGCCCTGCAGATCATGACCGGCGAGGTGTACGACGACCTCGACGGCGGTGAGGAGGACCTGGCGGGCTACCGGTCGCTGCTACGTGGCGGCCGCCCGGTCTTCCATGGTGCCCCGACCTGGGCGCAGGAACGGGACCTGATCGTCGAGCAGCTCCGCAGTTGGGGCAACCCGACCGACGGCTCGGTGGCCATCTGCGTACCGACCAAGGACTTGGCGGCGGACGTCATCAGCCGGTTGGAGGCTGACGGGTTGTCGGTGGTCGAGATTGGCCCTGACGGCCCGAAGCGGCCTGACGGCGTGCACATCGGCACGATGCACCGGTTCAAGGGGCTCGAGTACCAGCGCATGATCATCGCTGGGGTCAGCGACGGCTTGATGCCTCGACAAATGATCAACAGGTACCGGGACACTGACCCGAAACGCTACCAGCGTGAACGTCAGCGCGACCGGTCGCTGCTCTTCGTCGCCGCCACTCGTTCGCGCGACGAGCTTGCGGTGTTCTGGCACGGCACGCCCAGCCCGTTCCTGACCGGGCGACTCGTACAGCGACAGCTAACCTGATGGCCGGCCCCTGCTCAGGCGGGGTCGACGCGCGATTCGGGGAGGCTGTGGGTGCAGGCGGGGGAGCGTATCGGTGACCGGTACGAGTTGACGTATCCGGTCGGTCGCGGAGGAATGGGTCAGGTCTGGGCCGGCTTCGACGAGCGACTCGACCGGCCGGTGGCGATCAAGTTTCTCCGGCAGTTGGACGTGCCGGAGGAGGAGCGCGAGACGGCGGGCAAGCGTTTCCGGCGGGAGGCGAGAGCGACCGCCAGGCTCGACCATCCCGGCGTGCCGGCCGTACACGACCTGGGCGTACACGGTGAGGATCTATACCTTGTCATGCAGCTCGTGCCAGGGATCGTCCTCGCCGATCACATCGCCGAGCAGGAACAACTGCCTGTCGGCGAGGCGGCCTCCATCGCCATGCAGGTCTGTTCGGTGCTCATGGCCGCCCACGCAGCCTCCCTCGTGCACCGTGACCTGAAACCCCAGAACCTCATGATCACCCCGTCCGGGGTAATCAAGGTGCTCGACTTCGGCGTTGCCGCGCTGCTCGGGCCGGCCGAAGCGTCACGCCTCACCGCGACCGGTCGAACGCTCGGCACCCCCGCCTACATCGCACCCGAGCAAGCTCAGGGTGGCCCGGTAGGGCCGGCGGCCGATCTCTACGCCTTGGGCTGCATCTTCTTCGAGATGCTCGGCGGTAACCCTCCCTATGAGGCGGCGAACGCCCCAGACCTGATGCGCCGCCATATCGATTCGCCAATTCCCATCATCACTGAGTATCGATCGGACGTGCCCGACGACCTGGCGCACCTCATCTACTGCCTGCTAGCCAAGGACCCAGCGGAACGGCCAGCGTCGGCTGACGAGGTTCGCCAGCTCGTCACGCCCTTCCTCGATAGCGGCGAATCTCCAGGGCTGGTGGCCGCCCGAACGGACATCAGGTTCTCCAGCGTTGCACCGCTCACCGCTCCCGTCTCGGTGCCGCCGCAGAGATCCCCGCAGAACCTGGTGGAGGTGCGGGCGCTGGCAAGGGAACTCGCCGAGAGCGAGCGTTTCGTGCAGGCTGCCGAGATGTTGGAGCGGGCTCTCCACGTGGTGCCGCAAGGCCGTGAGCGGCTCACCACCGAGATTGTGGCGCTACGAGTGGATCTCGCGAACCTCTTGATGCTCGCAGGTGACTTCCGGCAGGCCCGTCACGCCTTCGAGGCATTGGCCCGAGACCTGGACCAGCCAGGCGGGGAGCAGGATCTTGTCGAGGAGTGCCGACATCAGGCGATCGCCTGCCAGCTTGAGATGGGCGAGGCCACCGACGCCATCGATCCGCTCTCGATCCGCTAATTCATCCGAGACAGGCTATGCCCCTAGCCTGAAATCCTCCGCCACCTGCTGCTTACCAGCTCGCCCGCATCGGTGGTGTCGGTGTTGACCGGATGCACGCCCAACCCAAACCAAACCGGGGGGAGCCTCAACGTCCCTCGCGCTTGGCAGCCCCGATAAAGTCGGTCCATTCCTGAGCGGTGAAGGTAAGTAGCGGTCCCGTGGCGTCCTCGGAATCGCGGACGGCAACGACGCCGGGGATGTTGGTGGCAACCTCGACGCAGTTGCCGCCGTTGCCGCCGCTGCGGGTGCTTTTGCGCCAGACGGCGCCGGTCAGGTCAGTCATCCCGCATCTCCGCTATGACGCTTTTGATCATGTCCGTCGATTGTGCCTCATCGAGAGCCAGCCGCTCCAGACCACGCCATACGTCCCGGTAAGCAGCCAGTTCGTCAGGCTTGTCGAGGTAGAGCGCGCCAGTCAACGATTCGCTGTACGCCACCGACGGCTCTGGCGCAGTTCGTCCGCCGTTGGTCGCCGGGAAGTCGAGGATCACGAACGAGCCCGCGACCGCGCCGGAGTGTGGTCCGGCGGCGAAGGGCAGCACCCGCACGGACACGTTCGGCGTCTCTCCGGCGTCCAGGAGCCGAGTGAGCTGCTCGACCATGACGTTCCGGCTGCCGACGGCCCGACGCAGCACCGCCTCTGAGAGCACGGCATCCAACCGGGGTGGCTGCGGCAGCCGCCGACTCAGCAAGCCCTGTCGTTGCAGCCGCACCTCCACCGACCTCTCGCGATCCTCTTCCCCAACAGACGGTTGGTCCAGTCGAGCGAGGTTGAGCGCATACTCCCGTGTCTGCAGCAGGCCGGGGATCAGCGTTTCCTCGTACTCCCGGAGGTGGGCGGCGGCAGACTCCAACCCCACGTACAGTTCGAACCATTTCGGCACCGCGTCCCCGTATGCGTGCCACCAACCCTTCGACTTCGTCTCCGCGGCCAGCCCGCGCATCGCCTCGGTCATCTCGGGCGACACCCCGTACAGCTCGCACATCGCCTTGACGTCGAGCACCCGGACCGAGCCTTGGCCGCATTCGAGGCGCCAGATCTTCTGTCGGCTGTATTCGAGGGCCTCGGCGGCGGCGTCGAGCGTCACCCCGGCCTCGTTGCGGAACTGTCGCAGCAGCCGGCCGAGTTGCCGGCGCGGCACGGTCGATCCGATGTCTTCGGGCATCCGCACACTCCCTGGTTCCATCACGCAACACTGCGTGACCCGCTCCTGCAACTCCTACGGGTTTCAATAAAGAAAGTCAATGCACAACGGCGAAATTGCGGTCTGGAACGTTGCGCTTCCACTGCGCACTGTCGCAGGCTGATCACAACGCGGGGGCCGGCCGGTCCCTCCGAGCGGCCGCCGTGCTCTCTCGAACACAGCAGCCCCGATGCCATACCGCTGATTGGAGCTGCGGTGCCAAGGCGCCACGGGATGGGCGGGCAAGCCCGGCCCGTCCACGATCAGGAAGGCTGACGGACATGAACGCTCGCAATCAGCGACCAACCCCAGTTGGCGGTGGCGCTACCTACCGCTCCACCACGTACACCAGTCTGCTGCCGTGGCAGGTCCGCGAGCGCCGCTTCTCACCGACCGGGCTCGGGCGTCGCGGTCTGAACCCTGACGACGTGTACGCCTTCCTCGACCGGGTCGCCGTCGACATGGCCGCCGTCTACGCCGCTCTCGCCGAGAGTCGCCTCGAGACTGCCCGGATCAAGAGCGCGCTGCGCCATTGGCAGACCGACCAGGCCCATGCCCGCAACGAACGCGACAACACCCGATGAGCCAGCGGTACGTCATCCACCTGCCCGTCGTTGCCAGTGACCTGTCTTCCGCACAACGCCTCGCCCGGGTCATCGGCCGTTGGATGCTGGTGCTCCCGATGGTTGACCCGGGGGAGACCACCGTCTCCGAAGAGGACCAGCAGTTTCTCCGGTACCGGGTCTTCTGTGACCTGCGGCTGCCTGGCGGCCGGCGCTGCCTGCTCCGCGACGGCCACGACGGCCCCTGCGCCCGCCGCCTGCACCGCTGACAGAGCCAGATGATCCGTCATCTCAACTGCCCGTTGAGCCGAGTGCGGTCGTGATCATCAGGCCGCTAACGTCCGCAGCACGGGAGGTGACGGGGATGGTCGTTCAGCGTTGGGACGCCTGGTTCGAGGAGGAGCACCTTGTCCTCCGGCGATGGCGGTTGCTGCCGTGGCCGAGGACCTACGTCAGGCGGATACCGCTGGCCGCGATCCTCGATATCGGGTCACTCACCGCGGCCGACTATGCGAAGCGACGCGCGCAACTCACCGTTCAGGACACGTCGGCACCACACCTGACCGAGGCCATCCCGGTCCGGTTCACGTCGGAGCAGTGGGCATTCGCCGGCTGGTTCGTGGGGGAACGGCAAGCGGTCCCGGCCGAGCCGCCGCAACCCGGCGCGGGGATGTCGTCGGGAGGGGCGACCTCGCCCCGCCCGACTGTCGACGTGCCGGCACAGTCGCGGCGACGAGTGCAGCCGCCGGCCGCTCTGCAAAGCCATCTCTCTGCCAAGCCGGCCTCGTTCACGCCGTCGTCCAGACCAGCTACCCCGTCGACAACTCCTGTGATGCGAGCCGGCGATGGCAAGCGGCCTGTGTGGCTGTGGTCCCAGAACGGAAAGATCCACGCCTCCCTCGTGCCGGTAGCCAACGCCTCGCAACACCGGCTGGGCCCCGCCGATGTCGCCCATCTCCTGCTCGCTGACCCATCCAGGGCTATGCCGGCCATCCGTGCGTTGACCGGCGCAGCCGACAGCCAGCAAGCTCTGGCTCACCTACGGAGCTGGCAGCGGTCAGACCGGGTCGTCGTCAACCTGAGTGCCTCCGACCTCGCGGGGCGGCGGGTCACGGAGGCGCTGCAAAAACCGGGCCGGAGCAACCCGGACGGCAGCGTGCGGACCGTGTCCGGCGGCCTTCCGACTCTGAACAAGCGCCGCCGATGAGCCTGAGCCAAGGGGACGCCGGCCGCACATGGATAGCGGAGCCGGTCCTCGGAAGCGATGCCTGCGTCTCCGTCGTTCCTCAGGCGGTCACCAGCCGACGCCGATGCCGTCGAGCAGGTTGATGAGTTCGTCGTCGCGGGTTACCTCGTAACCACGCTCGCGCAGCTCCGCGACCAGTTCAGCCTCGCCGTCGAGCGGAACCTTCAGGTACTCACCGTCGTGAACCGTGAGCACGACTTCGCCGTACCTGTCCTGCAGGTCCTGCGGCAGTACGTCGAGCGCCCGCACCGTGACCATCTTGGGCCAGTCCCCGTCAACGATCGCACCCAGCTCGGTGATGTCGAAGGGCTTGTCGTCGGCGTGGTCGTCCTTAGGCTCGTAGTAGTCAGGGCCGGCCGGGTTCCACAGGTGGGTCATCTGAACCTGCCGGGCCTCGCCCCAGGTCCGCGCTGAGGCAAGCGCCCTGATCTCCGCGGCCTCCCCGGCGGCGGTAGGGGCGTCGATGAAGGCGAGGCAGTCGTGATTGGTGGCGTGGCCGTAGACCAGGTGCTGGTGGTGCGTTGTCATGGCCCACATCCTGCCTCAGGCGTACGACAACCAAGATCGTCTTACGGCCGGGGCCCTCTCCGCCGGTCGGGTGACCGCTAGGCTGGCCCTCCCTGGTCTCCCCGCCTGGAGAAACGCCCATGTCCGACAGCGTCTTCGCGCAGTTCACCGCCGCCGACGACCAACTCGCCGTCGCGTTGCTCGTACGACCTACTGGGAACCGACCAGCGGATACGTGGCCTGATGCGAAACGCGCTCCGCGACGATCATCGACGTTGAGGGACCTGTGGAACAGCACCCGACCCTGGGCCGGGTACGCCTGGCCCGATGGCGTCGACCCGCAGACGCGGCCGTACCGGGTCACTCAGGCAAGCAACGACCGGGCGTTCGAGGAGGTGCCACCCGAGGAGGTGGCCAACGCCTTCGTACACGTGCTCGAGAGCATGTCGAGCATGGACGAGGAGCGGCTGCTGCGCGCCGGCCTGGAGCGGCTCGGCTACCGTCGGCGCACCGACAAGATCGACAAGCTGCTCCGGTACGGGCTGCACGTCGCCGTGACCAGCGGTCGCCTTCGCTTCGACCAGGAGGGACGCCGGACCCTCGGCTGATGAGCATCACCAGGCGATGGCGTCGCGGACCAGCAGCCTGACGGCGGCCACCAGACCCGCGGCTCCCTCGGTGATCGCGGCCAGCGTGCCCGCGCCGTGGGCGAGGGCGGTAATGGCCTGCTGTTGCTCGCCCGCCCAAGCCCGACAGGCGGGGCCGGCGCTGCCGCGCCCGCTCGTGCCGTCCATCGGAATGTCGAGGATGTCGCCGGAGCGCCCTTGGTGATTCGCCCGATGGGGATGAGGCAGCCTCACCCCCTGTCCCGGGAGGCTGTCGAGGTACCAGTTCGCTCGGCACTCGAGACGTGAAGTGTGCGATCGCGGCGCATTGAGGTCATGGGCTCGTAACCGGCGGTTCGACGGCGATCGGGCCGGAGAGGAGAATTCAGGTGGAATACGAGGATTTCATCAACGCAGTGGCCACGCGGGCGAAGGTGTCGACCGATCAGGCGGCGACACTCACCAGCGCCACGTTGCAGACATTGGCAGATCGGATCAGCGCCGGCCAGGCTGAGAACCTTGCCTATCAGCTTCCCGATGGGCTTGACGATCAACTGCGCAAACCGCCACCGCATAGAAGGCAGGAACCTGCCCAGTCGTTCGGGCTCGACGAGTTCGTGCGGCGGGTGGCGGACCGCCCGGCCGTCGACCGTGCGCTCGCCGCTGCCGGGGTCGGCGCGGTGCTCACCACGCTCCGTGAGGCTGTTTCCCGTGACCAGTTCGAGGACGCGGTGGCCCAGCTTCCGAAGGAGTTCCAGCAGGTGATCGAACCGGTGGGTGCCGGTGGCGGGCAGCGCCGCGGGTAGCACGCACGGACGCCGCGACGCGCCCCAACGAGTCGGGAAGGAGAACTGGTGAACTACGCCGAGTTTCTCGAAGCGGTGGGGAAGCGGGCGCGAATGCCGGCGACGGAGGCGGCGAACGTCGTCGGAGCCACGCTGACGACCTTGGCGGAAGGGGTCAGTGGCGGCGAGGCGCGGCGGCTGGCCACGCAGCTACCCGGGGAGTTGCGAGGGTACCTGCACAAGGAAGTGAACTTCGCCGAACGGATCGACCTCGTGGAGTTCCTCAATGAGGTGGGGGCGCGCGCGGGAACGGATGGCGACCGGACCATTGAGGTTGCCCGCGCCGTGTTGACGACGCTGCGCGAGGCGGTGAGCGCGGAAGACCTGGAGAACCTGGAATCCGAGCTGCCAAAGGACTTCCGGCGGCTGCTCCGTCCGGTGGACCGCAGCGTCGGGGCCTGAACCGAGCCCACGTCCTGGCCCGATCCGGGTACGGTGCGCGGGTGGAGGTTGGATTCGCCCCGCCCGTCTCCGGCTCGTGGGCCACACCCGATTGCATGATCCACGTCGCCCGCCGCGCCGAGCAGCTCGGATACCACTCGCTTTGGACGTTCCAGCGGCTCCTGGTGCCCGCCGACCTTGGTTGGAGCGAGACCTACCACAGCGTCCAGGATCCGCTGACCACGCTGGCGTTCCTGGCGGCCCACACCACGCGGATCCGGCTCGGCGTGGCGGTGCTCAACATGCCGTTCATCTCTCCGGTGCTGCTGGCCAAGCAGACCGCGACCGTCGACATCCTCGCCGGCGGACGGCTCGACGTGGGACTGGGCCTCGGCTGGGCGGACGAGGAGTATCAGGCGACGGGTGTGAGCAAGCATCGGCGGGGCCAGCGCGCCGAGGAGTTCCTCGCCGTTCTTCGTACCCTGTGGCAGAACGACGTCGTCGAGCATCGCGGCGAGTTCTACCAGGTCCCGCCGACGCGCCTGGAGCCGAAACCCGTGCAGCGGCCGCACCCGCCGATTCTGCTCGGTGGCCAGGCGCCCGCCGCGTTGCGCCGGGCCGGCCGGCTCGCCGACGGCTGGGTCAGTGGCAGCCAGGCGGACCTGACGGGCATCGGCGAGGCGGTCGCGACCGTCAAGGCCGCCGCTGCGGAGGCCGGCCGCGATCCCGGCTCACTGCGATTCGTCTGCCGCGGTGCGGTCCGCGTACGCCCGAGTGGCCCGCCCGGGCGCGAGCCCCTCACCGGCACGCTCGAGCAGATCCGCTCGGATTTCGGCAGGCTTGCCGAAGCCGGCATCACCGAAGTGTTCGTCGACCTCAACTTCGATCCGGAGATCGGCTCACCCCGTGCCGACGCGCAGGCGTCGCTGCGTCGGGCCGACGAGGTGCTCGACGCCCTCGCTCCGACCCGCTGACACCCTGATCGGCGCTCACCCGGCCGGGTCGGCTGCCGCGTCCGCCGCGGTCCACGCCGACCAGGCGCTCACCGCTACCGCGATCACCGGCCCGGCTGGTGGCCGCTGGACGTACTGCGGGTACTTGTCGGCCAGCGCCGCGCGGGCCGTGGCCTCCTCCGCGCGGTCCTGCACCAGCCGGCCGTGCCCGTCCAGGCGGACCCACCACAGCCGCGACCAGTCCTCGTCGTACTCGTCGACCAGCAGGCAGGCATGCCCGGTCGCCTGGATGTTCTCCAGCCGGCGTAGCCGCCGGTGGCGCTTGGGCTTCTCGTCCACCGCGTGGTAGACGACCTCGTCGAGCAGCACGAAGCACACAGGCACCAGGTGCGGACGCCCATCCGCTGCGACGGTGGCCAGCCGGGCCACCCTGGCCGACCGGACCCGATGCCGGATCTCGTCGGCGGGCACAGGCCCGACGGTAACAGCCGACACCGTTCGTGATGACTCGTTGTCGCCGCCGGGCGTCGTCAAGCCGGTGGGTGTGCCGGCGCCGCACGCGGGTACGCCCTGCCGATCGGACCCGGGGGAGGCGTGATGGCGAGCGAGGCGCCCGACTACTTCCAGCCCGAGGCTGGGCTGGTGCTGACGCACCTGCTGATCGTGCGGGATGTGGACCGTTCACGGGATTTCTACCAGCGGGTGCTGGGGGCGACGGTGGTGCGTGAACGCCAGCCGGCGATCCTGCGGTTCCACAACAGCTACATCGTGATCAACGACGAGGGTGGTCCGACCGACGACAAGCCGGATGTGCAGGCGCAGGCGCCGCCGGATTCGCGGACGCTCAGCAGCGCGATGAACATCCGGGTCACCGACGTCCGGGCGGTCTATGAGCAGTGGCGGTCACGAGGTGGGGAGTTCCTGACCGAGCCGAAGGACCACGGCGTCGAGATCCGGTGCTACCTGCGTGATCCGGACGGCTACCTGATCGAGCTCGGCCAGGGCACCGGGATCCTCGCCGAGATGGGTCGCGCAGCCACTGCCTGAGCCTGACGACAGGCGCCTCCGGCACCCCTGGTCACGGCCAGATCAACCATCGTGATCGGGCCCCTGGTGATCATGGCGGTACCCTGTGGTCGGTCTGCGTCCCATGTGTCCTACGGCGAGACTCGTACCTCTACCGAGCTGATGAACCACCGGAAGTCGGACGTGCTGTCAATGGACACGTCGTTTGTGCCGCTGATGTCGAACGAACGCGTCCCGGCGCACACGATGACGGACTGACCTGCCGGCACCGGTCCCGCGCTGAACAGCTGCGCGAAGTAGTGGGCGCCACGGGTCAACTTCTCCTGCAGGAAGCTCTCGTCGTCGTCGGTCTCCTCGTCGAAGACCGACATCTCGGCGTACGAGGGCTCGGCCACGTTGGGATGCAGGACGTCGAGCATCAGGAAGTTCCGCTGGCCTGTGCTGGAGTTCGACCATCCCCATTCGTCCTCTGTCTCCAGGCGGTGCGTCGCCTCGACGCACTGCGCGTCGATGAGGACCTCGACCAGACCGGTGGTGGGCGGCACGAAGGCGAACGCTATCGAGCTGAACGCGTCGCCGGACGCGTAGTCGAAGTCGCCGGCGTCGCTGTTTTCCATCGTGATCGAGATGCCCACGTCTCCGACCGACGGGTTCAGCGTGTGAATCCGATCAACGACGAAGTTGTCGTTGTGCACCGGGACGAAGCCGAAGTTGAACCCGAAGAACGGCGGCCGGAACACTTCCCACCGGTGCGGGTCCTGGCTGTCGTCCGGTTCGAAGACTCCCCAGGGGAGCGCGCGATCGTGGAACGGAGACAGACTCAACCATTTGTCGAGGTTGTTCGAGAGGTGGAATCCGTTGTCGATGTTGTCGTCGACCGTGAAGGCGTCGGTTAGTGAATCGTGGTATTCCGTCGCTATTGCGGCAATGGCCTCGCGCCTGACGTCTCGACTTCGCAGGAATGCGTCGGCCTTGTGTTTCCTGGCTTTGTTGAGTTTCGCGTAGGGCGACCTCAACCCTTGGGGCGGCTGAAGCAGGTCACGAAAAGTCAACCGTTCCTGCCGCATCAGTTGCCTCAAGTCCGCCCAGTTGTCGTCTCCGAGCAGGCGCTGCAGCCGCTGGCTTGCCTGAGCCGACAGTTTCGCGGCCTTGCTACTGCGCTTTTTGGTGATCGTCTGGAGGCGCTGCTCACGCTCCTGCGTTGCCCCGTCCGCCGATCGCTGGGCTTCCACGGGAAACTGGCGAAAATTGCGAACTATTTTATAGGTACTGACCACGTGAACCACCCCACTAAAACGTTGCCTACATGCTGCTTCACATTTGTCCGGCTGGCCATACGGGTTCTGCTATGTATGCAACGCCGCATATGCCGTCAGTTGGCATTAATCGGTCTATTGCCCCTCAGGGCCCTGCGTCGCCGCTGGCCTCGCGTCACCTGCGCGACGAGGGATCCGCGCGACGCGCCCGTCGAACCGCCCAGAGGATGCCTTGGCAGACCACGACACCGGCGCCGGCGTTCAGCACGGCCAGCCCGGACGCGGCAGCGATCGAGCCCGGCTCGATGGTCATCGTGCCCGTGGCGACGAGCAGTATCGGCCAACCAACGGCGGCGATCAGGAGCGGCAGCCACCACCAGCGCCCGAGGAGCAGGCCAACGAGGACCAGGGTCGGGATCATGGCACGGCCCCTTCGTGTCCTCCGCACCGCCGTCCCTACAGGAACGTCCCGAGACCGCTCCGGCGGCCACGAGGACCGCCGCAGCCAGCTCGTTCTCAGGGAACGTGCGAGGCGTACGTCGACTGGCCCGGATCAGACCTGCGTGATGACGTTCTTGCCGTACGAGGAGAGGGTCTTCTCCTTGTCGTCGTGCATGAGGTAGAGGGCGAAGTTGTGCACCCCGATCTCCTTGAGCTCCAGCAGCCGGTCGACATGGGCTGACTCCGGGCCGACGAGGCAGAACCGGTCGACGATCTCATCGGGCACGAAGTCGGTGGACGGATTGCCGGCGCGGCCGTGGTGCGCGTAGTCGTAGCCCTCGCGCCCCCTGATGTAGTCGGTGAGCGCCTTCGGCACGACCCCGGAGTCACCGTAGCGGGCGACCAGGTCGGCCACGTGGTTGCCGACCATGCCGCCGAACCAGCGCAGCTGATCCCGCTGGTGCGCGAGGTTGGTGCCCACGTAAGCCGGCGCGGCCACGCACATCGTGATCGAGTCGGGATCTCGACCTGCCGCGGTGGCCGCATCGCGTACCGAGCCGATCGTCCAGCGGGCGATGTCGGGATCGGCCGTCTGCAGGATGAAGCCGTCGGCCTGCTCGCCGACCAGCCGCAGCGCTTTCGGGCCGTAGGCGGCCATCCAGATCTCCAGCCTGCCATCACGCACCCACGGGATGCGCACCGGCGTGCCGTGGTGTTCGACCTCGTTGCCTTCGGCCAGCTCTTTGATGACGTGCATCGCTTCCTTCAGCGTGGCCAGACTCGCCGGCGGCTGGCCGATGACCCGCCGGGCCGAGTCGCCGCGGCCGATCCCACACACCGTGCGGTTGCCGAACATGTCGTTGAGCGTGGCGAAGAGCGACGCGGTGACCGACCAGTCGCGGGTGCTCGGGTTGGTCACCATCGGCCCGACGATCAGGTGCTTGGTTGCGGCGAGGACCTGCGAGTAGATGACGAACGGCTCCTGCCACAGCACGCAGGAGTCGAACGTCCACCCGTAGCGAAACCCGTTGTCCTCGGCGGCGGTGAGGCCGGCCACGACGTCGCGGGCCGGCGGGTCGGTCTGGAGTACGACACCGAAGTCCATCGCTTCTCCTTTTCAACAGTTGCTTAGGCGGGAACCCCGGTCCTTCAGGGCCGGAGGAACGCTGTTGCGGACCGGGATGCTTCTGGTTTTCGATGTACTCCTTGACCACGGCGAGTGGTGCGCCGCCGCAGGACCCGGCGAAGTACGACGGGGACCACAGGTGCGCGCCCCACGGGTACCGGTGCAGGTGCGGTTCGCGCTCCTGGCGCAGTCGGCGGGCCGATACGCCTTTGAGGCTGTTGACCAGTTTCGACAGTGCGAGGGCCGGCGGGTAATGCACGAGCAGGTGGACGTGGTCGTCCTCGCAGTTGAACTCGCGCAGCTCTGCGGAAGTCGGTGCAGACGTCGGTCATGATCTGCTGGCAGCGAGTGAGGATGGGGTTGAGGTGAGCGCGTCCCCGCCGGTACTTCGTGGTGAGGACCAAGTGGGCATGCAGGTTGTGGACGACTGAGCGACCTCGGCGAACATCCGGGTGTGGGGTCCATCTGGGTGACATAGGCCGAAGCTACGGTGGTCGTGTGAAGCTGGTCGTGCAGGTGAAGCTGCTGCCGACGCCCGGGCAGGCGTCGGCGTTGGAGGCGACCCTGCGCGCGTGCAACACGGCGGCGTCCGACGTGGCGGCCGTGGCCCGGGAGACCGGGGTGTACCGGAACTACGACCTGCGTAAGCAGGTCTACGCCGGGATCAAGGCTGACTAAGCCCTGGGTGCCCAAGCGGCCCAGCATGTGATCAAGAAGGTCTCCGACGCCTACGCCACCTTGAAGGCGAACCTGCGGGCTGGCACCTACGGCAAGCCCGGCTCGAAGCGGCGCCGGAAGGTGGAGACCAATCCGATCGGGTTCCGCTGGAACGCGGCCCAGCCCTATGACGCCCGGATGCTGTCCTGGCAGGCCGATGCCCGGACCGTGTCCATCTGGACCACGCACGGCCGGCTCAAGGGCGTCGCCTATACCGGGTCTGCCGACCAGCTCAAGGCGATCGCCACCAGCAAGACCGGCGAGTCGGACCTGATCTTCCGGGACGGCATGTGGTTCCTGTACGCCACCGTCGAGGTGTGCGAACCTGAACTGATCGACCCGTCCGGCTTCCTTGGCGTGGACATGGGCATCGCTAACATCGCCTACGACTCCGACGGCACTCGCTACGCGGGCGACCGGCTCAACGGCTACCGCCGGCGGCAGCTGCGGTTGCGCAAGCGGTTGCAGAAGAAGGGCACCAAGTCGGCCCGACGGCTGCTGGCGCGGCGCAACAAGAAGGAAGCGCGGCACGCCGGGAACGTCAACCACTGCATCGCCAAGACCATCGTGACCGAGGCTGTACGCACCGGTCGCGGCATCGCCGTCGAAGAACTGACGGGGATCCGCGAACGGGTCCGGCTCCGCAAGCCCCAACGGGTCACACTGCACTCGTGGTCGTTTCACCAGCTCGGCAGCTTCCTGGACTACAAGGCCCGCCGAGCAGGTGTACCGCTGGTCCGGGTCGACCCGCGGTACACCTCCCAGACCTGCAACGGCTGCGGGCACCGCGACAAGCGGAACCGGCCGGACCAGGAAACCTTCCACTGTCGGTCGTGCGGGGTCGTTGCCCACGCCGACCACAATGCGGCGCTCAACATCGCCCAGCGCGGCGTCGAGGGCTGGGGCGCAGTCAACCGTCCGCACGCGGCATCACCCTGCATCCAGTAGGGGGACTGACCTGCAAGCCTGCCCATTCATAGGCGGGTAGTTGACACCAGGTACTGGCTGAGATCGCGCTTCAGGAACCTGCCGTGCCCGGCCGCGCCGTGGAAAGCGTTGCCGTCGACCACGACCCGACCACGGGACAGCACGGTGGAGACCTTTCCGGTCAACTCCATGCCCTCGTACGCGGAATAGTCCACGTTCATGTGGTGGGTGCTGGCCGAGATGGTCTGCTGGGCCGTCGGGTCGTACACCGTGATGTCCGCGTCGGCGCCCGGCGCGATGACGCCCTTACGCGGGTAGAGCCCGAACATCTTGGCGGGCGTGGTCGAGCTGATCTCCACCCAGCGCGCCAGGGTGATCTCGCCTTTCACGACGCCCTGATAGAGCAGGTCCATCCGGTGCTCGACGCCGGGCATCCCGTTCGGGATCTTGGAGAAGTCTCCCCGGCCCAGCTCCTTCTGGTCCTTGAAGCAGAAGGGGCAGTGGTCGGTGGACACCAGCGACAGGTCGTTGGTGCGCAGGCCCCGCCACAGTTCCGCCTGGTGCTCCTTGGTGCGCAGCGGGGGAGAGGCGACGTACTTCGCGCCCTCGAAGTCGGGCTTGGCCAGATCCTCCAGCGACAGGAACAGGTACTGCGGGCAGGTCTCGGCGAACACGTTCTGCCCGGTGTCACGCGCCTGGGTGACCGCGTCCAGGGCGTGCGCGGCGGAGAGGTGCACGATGTACAGCGGCGAGCCGGTGACCTTGGCCAGCGCGATCGCCCGCGAGGTCGCCTCGCCCTCCAGCTCGGGCGGCCGGGTCAGGCCGTGCTGCACCGGGTCCGTCTGACCGTTGGCCAGCGCCTGGAGGACGAGCTGGTCGATGGCGATGCCGTTCTCCGCGTGCATCATGATCATCGACCCGGTGTCCCGGGCCTTCTGCATCGCCCGCAGGATCTCCCCGTCGGTGGCGTAGAAGACTCCCGGATAGGCCATGAACATCTTGAACGTGTTGACGCCCGCGTCGATGCAGGCCTCCATCTCCTTCAGAGACGTGTCGTTGACGTCTGAAATGATCATGTGGAACCCGTAGTCGATCGCGCAGTTGCCGTCGGCCTTGCTGTGCCACTTGTCCAGCGCGGACAGCACGGACGTGCCCTTGCCCTGTACGGCGAAGTCGACGATGGTCGTCGTGCCGCCCCAGGCTGCCGCGATTGTCCCGGTCTCGAAATTGTCCGCCGAGAACGTGCCACCGAACGGCATCTCCATGTGGGTGTGGCCGTCGATGCCGCCCGGCACCACGTACTTCCCGGCGGCGTCGATCACGCGCTCGGCACCGGACGCCCACTGCTCGGCCAGACCCGAGTCGGGCGCGGCGAGCGCCGCTATCCGCTCGCCCTCGACCAGCACGTCCGCCGGGTACGCCCCGGTGGCGTTGACGACTGTTCCGTTGCGGATGACGATGCTCACGGCGTCACCAGCGATTCGTACGTCTCGGGACGCCGGTCGCGGTAGAAGGCCCACAGGTCACGGACCTCGGCCAGCTTGTCCATGTCCAGGTCGCGGACGACGACCTCCTCCTCGGTGTCCGACGCCGCGTCGCCGACCAGCTGCCCGCGCGGGTCCACGAAGTACGACTGCCCGTAGAAGTCGTTGTCGCCCAACGGCTCCACGCCGACCCGGTTGATCGCGCCGACGTAGTACTCGTTGGCGACCGCGGCCGCGGGCTGCTCCAGCCGCCACAGGTACTCCGACAGGCCGCGGCTCGTCGCCGACGGGTTGAAAACGATCTTCGCGCCGGCCAGGCCGAGCGCCCGCCAGCCCTCGGGGAAGTGCCGCTCGTAGCAGATGTAGACGCCGATGCGCCCCACGGCGGTGTCGAACACCGGATAGCCGAGGTTCCCCGGCCGGAAGTAAAACTTTTCCCAGAACCCCTTCACCTGCGGAATGTGGTTCTTCCGGTGCTTACCGAGGTAGGTGCCGTCGGCGTCGATCACCGCGGCGGTGTTGTAGTAGACACCGGGCTGCTCCTGCTCGTACATCGGCACGATCAGCACCACGCCGTGCTGCTCGGCGACCTCGCGCATCAGCGCGGTCGTCGGCCCGTCCGGGATGGCCTCCGTGTACGAGTAGTAGTCCGCGTCCTGGATCTGGCAGAAGTACGGGCCGTAGAACAACTCCTGCAGGCACACCACCTGTGCGCCCTGCGAGGCGGCGCTGCGGATCGCTTCCACCGCGTTCGCGATCATCGACTCCTTGTCGCCGGTCCACTTCTGCTGCACCAGCCCGGCTCGGATGATGTTGCTCACTTCTCCCCCTTCGCGTGCGCGGTGCGCGGCATCGACAGCGCCAGGTAGACGAGGAACCCGGCGACCAGCCCGACCAACCAGCTGTAGTCGTAGAGCGGCTTGAGGAACGGGATGAGCCCGTCCTCCGGGAACGGCCCCTTGCCGGGTGCGGAGTAGGCGCCACCCACCGCGAGGACCGCGCCGACGACGGTGGCGAGGACCGCTGCCCAGTTCCAGCCGCCGGAGAACCAGTACCTGCCCTCGGGGCGGTAGAGGGCCGGCAGTTGGAGCCTGGTGCGGTTGCGAACCCAGTACCCGGCGACGAGTACGCCGGCGACCGCGCCGAGCAGGCCGCCGTAGAACCCGAGCCAGACGAAGATGTAGATGTTGGGGTCCTGCACCAGCCGCCACGGCTGGATCAGGATGCCGAGCACGCCGGTGATCAGCCCTCCGGTCCGGAAGTTGACCAGTCGGGGCGCGGCGTTGGAGAAGTCGTACGCCGGACTGACCGTGTTCGCGGCGACGTTCACCGACAGCGTGGCGACCACGACGGTGAACAGGCCGAGCGCGACGACCAGCGGGTTCTCGAACTTGGCCGCGAGCTGGATGGGGTCCCAGATGGCCTCGCCGTAGATCACGGCCGTGCCCGAGGTGATCAGGATGGACAGGATGGCGAAGAACGACATCGTGGTCGGCAGGCCGAGGATCTGGCCGGTCGCCTGCTGCCGCTGGCTGCCGCCGAACCGGGTGAAGTCGGGGATGTTCAGCGACAGCGTCGCCCAGAAGGCGATCATCCCCATCAGTGACGGCGCGAACAGCTTCCAGAAGTCGGCGCCCCAGCCCAGCTTCGACGGCTGGGACAGGATCGGGCCGAGCCCGCCCGCCTCGACCAGCACCCAGATCAGCAGGGCGACGGCGACCACGATGACGAACGGTGCGGCCCAGTTCTCGAAGCGCCGCAGGGTGTCCATGCCCCGCCAGATGATCGCCATCTCGATCGCCCAGAACAGGAAGAACGAGGCCCACAGCGTCCACGGGTAGTCCATCACCGTCGCCGCGTCGACCCACCAGGAGCCGAGCAGCTTGCCGGCGATCGCGTAGATCGCCTCGCCGCCGATCCAGGTCTGGATGCCGAACCAGCCGCACGCGATGAAGGCGCGCAGCAGGGCCGGGAGGTTCGCGCCGCGGACTCCGTAGAACGCGCGGGCGAAGACCGGGAACGGGATCCCGTACTTCGTGCCCGCGTGGCTGTTCAACAGCATCGGGATCAGGACGAGCAGATTGCCCAGCGTGATCGTGAGGAACGCCTGCACCCAGTTCATGCCGAGCTGGATGAGCCCGGCGGCGAGCAGGTAGGTGGGGATGTTGTGCGCCATGCCGATCCACAGCGCCGCGAAGTTGTACGTGGTCCAGGTGCGCTTCTCGATGGGCACCGGGGCGAGCTCTTCGTTGAAGTACGGGCTGTCGGCGATCGTGGAGAAGTCACGCAGCTCGACTCGGCCATCCGGATGCGTGATCTGTGTGCCCGGCTCGACCGCGGTGGTTTCGGCGGGGGGCAGGGGTTCAACGGCCATCGCTCACCTCGCTGTTACGCTGCCGCAACAGTGGCCGGCCAACCGGCGCGGGTGCTGCGGGTGGGGGCGGATCAGCTCGATCTTTATCTCGGAATGGTGGGTGTCCCGGACCCGCCACGGGCAGCGGCAAAGTGTCCACGCTTGGCATGATCGGGGCACACTCTGTCCACGGCATGCCCACGCCGGGCTGTCAATCGGCGCGGCGGATGGATTGGGGCCTCCTGCTGGCCCCTTGACCCGTCAGGCGTCGTCGAGTTCGTGCACCAGCAGCGCGACGTACAGCGACAGCATCGACTCCGGGTCTTCCAGCGACACCCCGAGCACCTGCGCGATCCGCGACAGCTGCTGGTAGTAGGCCGTACGCGACAGATGCGCGGCGGCGGCCGCCGCCGACTTGTTCCCGCCCTGCTCGCAGAAGCAGCGCAGCAGCTCCACGAGCCGGGTGCGCTGGTTGGCGTCCCGCGCCAACAGCGGACCCAACTCGCGGTCCGCGAATGCCCGGACCCGCTCGTCCTCCCGCAACAGATGTAGGAGGCCGCGCAGGCGCACGTTGTCCAGCTTGTGGTAGAGCTGCGTGCCGGGGGAGCGTAGGGCCGCCCCCGCCACGTGGGCGGCCTCGCTCAGGCTGCGGCGCACCTCGGCGACGTGTGAAACTGTGGTGCCGACCGCCACAAGCACCGGACCGGACGCGGAGCGGTGCACCTCTCTAGCCAACCGGCGCAGTACCCCGTCCACTCCAGTCTGCGCGGGCAGCGACAACAACGCGCGAACGCTCGTGTCGTCCACGATGCCCACCAGGGCGGGCACGGCCAGCCGCCGCGCGGCCAACGCGGTCGCCTCCGCGAGGTCGCGCAACACCTCCTGCGTGGCCAGTGCAGGGGCGCGTGGCGTCACGGTCGCGGGCCGGATCGCGACCCCGATCAGCTGCCGCCGATCGAGGCCGACGCCCAGCGCGGCCGCCCGGGCGGCGAGATCCGGGGGCGGTACTGCCTGACCGAGCAGTTGCGCGAGCAACATGCGGTGCGTCTGCCGCTCCAGACTCTCCCGATCGCGCGCCACGAGCCGATGCACCGCCAGCGCCGACGCGGCCCGCTCGGCAACCACGACGTGCCGATGCGGTGGAGGATCCGGCGAGAGCAGGACCAGGCGCCCCCAGTCGGCGCCCTGCGCGCCGACCATCGTGACCAACCAGCCGGCCTCCTCGTCGTGGGCGGTCCGCTCGGGCGCCACCACGGACCGGGACCGCTGACCCCAGTCGGCCAGCAGCTCGGCGGGATCCTGCCCGGCCGCGTCGTAGGCGAGCACCTCGTGCCCCAGCGTCTCCAGCACGACCGGCAGTCCGGAGATCCTGGCCACCTCGCGCAGCACTTCCGCCGGCTCCGCTCCGGCCACGGTGAGCGAGGTGAACGTCTCGTGCACCTGCTCGGCAGCCCGCAGCTCGGCGAGCTGCGCGTCGACGATCAACGCCACCACCGCCTCGGTGACGGACACGAACCGCGTCTCCTCCGCCAGCGTGATCAGGGGGAGTCGGTGCCGGTCGGCCGCCGTCACGAGCGCCTCTGGTATCCCGTCACTCCAGCGCCGGACCAACTCGATCACCAGTCCCGCCGCGCGGACCGCCGCCAGGTCGTCGACGTACCGGGCGAGCGCCGCCGCGTCGTCCGGCAGCGCGATTCCGGTGGTCAGCACCAGTTCTCCGCCGCGCAGCAGGTGCGCGATGTCGGCGACCTCCGCCACGTGGACCCAGCGGACTCGGCCCTGCAGGCCGGCCGATCCGGCCACGACGTGCGGCTTCGCGCGCCGGATCACCGGTAGCGCGATGGCTTCTGCGACGGAGGGATACATCGCAGCCTCTCCTCGGGCGGGAATGCACACAACGTAATGCCCTAGCGACCAGGGCGGTACAGGTTGTGCATAGCGGTTGGACAACGAAAGCGTCCACACTCGCCGTAGGGACGAGATAGGGGGACGAGATGGCGCACCGCGAGCTGCTGGCCAGGCACCGGTCCGTGATGCCGAGATGGCTGGCGCTGTACTACGAGCAGCCGATCGAGATCGCCACCGCGCAGGGCCGCCGGGTGACCGATCGCGAGGGACGGACCTACCTCGACTTCTTCGCCGGCATCCTCACGAACGCGATCGGCTACGACGTGGCCGAGATCAGCGACGCCATCCGCTCGCAGCTCGACACCGGCGTGCTGCACTCCTCCACGCTGTACCTGATCAAGTCGCAGGTCGAGCTCGCCGAGAAGATCGCGCAACTGTCCGGCATCCCGGACGCCCGGGTGTTCTTCACCAACTCGGGCACCGAGGCGAACGAGACCGCCCTGATGCTCGCCACCCAGTACCGCCGCAGCGAGCAGGTGCTCGCCCTGCGCAACTCCTACCACGGCCGCGCATTCGCCACCGTCGCGATCACCGGCATCCGCGGCTGGTCGGCCAGCGCCCTCAGCCCGATCAAGGTGAGCTGGGTGCACGGCGGCTACCGCTACCGCAGCCCGTTCCGGGATCTGTCCGACCCGGACTACATCAAGGCCTGCGTCGCCGACCTGCGCGAGATCATTGAAACGACGACGGCGGGGGACGTCGCATGCATGATCGTTGAGCCGATCCAAGGCGTCGGCGGCTTCACCACCCCACCCAACGGGCTGTTCGGCGAGTTCAAGAAGGTGCTCGACGAGTACGGCATCCTCCTCGTCTCCGACGAGGTGCAGACCGGCTGGGGCCGCACCGGCGAGCACTTCTGGGGCATCCAGGCGCACGACGTCGTGCCCGATGCGATCACCTTCGCCAAGGGTCTGGGCAACGGCCTGGCGATCGGGGGCGTGGTCGCCCGTCCTGACCTCATGGACTGCCTGCGGGCCAACTCGATCTCCACTTTCGGTGGCAACCCGCTCGCCACCGCCGGCGCTCTCGCCTCGCTGAACTATCTGCTGGAGCACGACCTCCAGGCCAACGCCGCGAAGCTGGGCAGCCGCCTGCTCGACGGCCTGCGCGCCGTCGCCGCGGCGCACCCCGTGGTCGGCGACGTCCGCGGCAAGGGCCTGATGATCGCGCTGGAACTCGTCGGACCCGACGGCGCACCCGACCCGGCGGCCGCTGCCGCCCTGCTCGAGGAAACGCGGGAACGTGGGTTGCTCGTCGGCAAGGGCGGCCTGTACGGCAACGTCATCCGCCTGGCGCCGCCGATGACCCTGACCCAGGCCGAGGCCGAGGAAGCCCTCGAGATCCTCACCTCGTCGATCGAGGCCGTGGCCAAAGAGGTGCAGCAGCGATGACGACCACGCATTGGATCGGCGGCAAGCCATGGAACGGTGTCGCCGAGCGCACCGGTGACATCTACGATCCCGCCACCGGCCAGGTCTCCGGACAGGTCGACTTCGCAACCGCCTCGGTCGTCGATGAGGCGGTCGCCGCCGCCGACGAGGCGTTCACCCGATGGCGTAGCGCATCCCTCGCTCGGCGGATGAGCGTCATGTTCTCCTTCCGGGAACTGCTCAACGCCCGAAAGTCCGACCTCGCCCAGATCATCACCGCCGAGCATGGCAAGGTGCTCTCCGACGCCGCGGGGGAGATCCAGCGTGCGCTGGAGGCGGTCGAGTTCGCCTGCGGGATCCCGCAATTGCTGAAGGGCGGGTTCAGCGAGAACGCCTCGGCCCAGGTGGACGTGTACTCCATCCGGCAGCCGCTCGGCGTGGTCGGGGTGATCACCCCCTTCAACTTCCCGGCCATGGTCCCGCTGTGGTTCGTGCCGAACGCCATCGCGTGCGGCAACACGGTGGTGCTCAAGCCGAGCGAGAAGGACCCGTCCGCGTCGAACTTCCTGGCGGAGCTGTTCGCGGAGGCCGGGCTGCCCGACGGCGTTCTCAACGTCGTGCACGGCGACAAGGAGGCGGTCGACCGGATTCTGGAACACCCGACGGTCAAGGCCATCTCGTTTGTCGGCTCCACTCCGGTCGCCCGCTACGTCTATGAAACGGGCACCCGTAACGGCAAGCGGGTGCAGGCGCTCGGCGGCGCGAAGAACCACATGGTCGTACTGCCCGACGCCGACCTCGACCTCGCCGCCGACGCCGCCGTCTCGGCCGGCTTCGGCTCGGCCGGCGAGCGCTGCATGGCCATCTCCGTCGTCGTGGCCGTCGACCCGGTCGGTGACGAGCTCGTCGGCAAGATCAGCGAACGGATCGCGGCACTCCACGTCGGCGACGGCCGTCGCCCGGGCTGCGAGATGGGGCCGCTGGTCACCGGCGCTCACCGCGACCGGGTGGTGTCGTACCTGGACGCTGGTCGGTCCGCGGGGGCGCAGCTGGTGGTCGACGGGCGGAGCCACCCGATCGACGGTGAGCAAGCCGGCTTCTGGCTCGGACCGACTCTCTTCGACCATGTCGACAGCGACATGTCCATATACACCGACGAGATCTTCGGACCGGTCCTCTCGGTGCTCCGGCTGCCCAGCTACGACGCCGCCGTCGAACTCGTCAACGCCAACCGGTACGGCAACGGTACGGCGATCTTCACCAACGACGGTGGCGCAGCTCGCCGGTTCCAGAATGAGGTCGAGATCGGCATGATCGGGGTGAACGTCCCGATCCCGGTCCCGGTCTCGTACTACTCCTTCGGGGGTTGGAAGGACTCACTGTTCGGTGACGCTCACGCGTACGGGCCAGAGGGAGCGAACTTCTTCGTCAGATCCAAGGTCGTCACCAGCCGGTGGCTCGACCCGTCCCACGGTGGCGTGAACCTCGGCTTCCCACAGAACAGCTGAGCACCGGCCTGAATCAACTGCGCCCGGGGACGGCCATCTCGCCGGCATCGGGGCGCCCTGCTGACCTCCAGGCCGGTGTAGCAGCGTTGCAGGATGTCCAGCGTTCCGGCAGTGGCGTTGAGGTGTATGCCGTTCCGCGTCGAGCTGTGCTCCGGGTCCGCGAGGTCGGTGCCGAGTGCGGTCAGCAGCATCTCGAAGGATCGGCCGCGCTCGGTGCGGGCCAGCACCCATGCGTGCGCGACCCGGCTCAACGTGGATCCATGGGGTTCGGGTGGGTGTCACGGGCCGGTGGCCAACAGCCGGCTGATCTCTCCGGCGGCCGGATGCTCCGGAGCGATGGTCAGGAAGCGTCGCAGGGTGCGCGCCGCCTCGGCGGACCGGCTGTCGCGTTGCGCCAGCCCGAGCACGAGCAGGCCGTCCGGGGAGTCTGGGGAGCGGGTCAGCACCTCCCGCGCCGACTGCTCCGCGCCGGCGTTGTCGCCGGCCCGCAGCAGCGCGAAGGCGAGCCGCAGCTGGATCGCATCGTCGGGGCGGTCCCGCAGGGCCTCCCGGTACATCCGCGCTGCGGCGTCGTAGCGGGCCTGCCCCTCGAGGTCGCGGGCCAGCTGCACGGCGACCGTCACGGGATCGGCCGGTTCCGGATCCTGGCCCGGCCGGTCCAGGCGGCTGGCGGCCACCGTGACCGACGCGACGAGGCTCACCATTCCCACCGACACCGCGCGCCACGCCCGGCGCGCGGCCCGACCGGTGGGCGCCGCACGCACCGCCGTGGCCCGCGCGGACGGGGTCGGGCGGGGACGCAGCGTGCGCAGGGCCGCGTAGCCGCCGGCCAGCAAGGTCAGCGCGGGTACGGCCCAGAGCAGCAGCTCCGCCCGGCGGGTCGGCGGGTCGGTCAGCACCTCCGGGCCGTAGCGCTGGACGAACCAGCGGCGGATCTCGTCGCGGTCCCGCCCCTGGGCCAGCTGGTCCGCCACCACCTGCCGCATGGCCGCCGCGATCGGCGACCGGGAGTCCGCCACCGACTCACCCTGGCAGGCCGGGCAGCGTAGACCCACTGCCACGGCGCGTACGGGGTCCTCCCGACCGGTGCCGCCGGTCGACCGGACCAACCCCGCGCCCGCTGCGGCGATCAGCGCCGTGAGGACGAGTGCCCCAACGGCCGCGCGCCACCTCATCGGGCCAGCAACGGCGCCACCCGCTGCTCAAGCCACTGCCGGGTGACCACACCCGGCTGCCGGTCGACGATCCGGCCGTCCCGGTCCACCACGAACGTCTCCGGCACTGCCCGGACGCCCCAGTCGACCGCCCGGGTGCCCTCCGGGTCTGGCAGCACGGTCAACTCCCGTGCGCCGGTCTCGTCAAGTAGCGCCCGGACCGCCTCGGCGCCGTCCCGGACGTTCAGCCCCACCAGCCGCAGCCCACGGGGCGACCACTGCCGTTCCGTCTCGACCAGTAGCGGCAGCTCGTCCCGGCACGGGCCGCACCAGGAGGCGAACACGTTGACCAGCAGCACGTGGCCACGGGCTTCGGTCAGGTCGAACCGGCCACCATCCAGGGTGGCGCCCGTGAGCGCCGGGGCCGGCGCGGGGGTGACGCCGTTGGCGGCGCCGGCGTCGAGCGGCGTCGACGGTGACCGCAGGCCGAGGGCGACCACGGTGCCAACGGCGACGATGAGCACCAGCACCAGCGCCGGGCCAGGTCGCAGCAGGCGGCGGGCGGTCATCACCGGGCCCCGGCGGCGACCGGGTCAGGCGACGCCGCGACGACGTCCGGGCGTCGCGGACGGGCGGTGCGGATCGCCGCCAGGAGTCCCCCCGCGGCCGTCAGCGTGCCGCCGGCCCAGAGCAGCCCGACGAGCGGGTTCACCGCGAGCCGTACGGTCGCGCTGCCGCTGTCCGGGGCGACCGCGATCAGGGTGACGTACGTGTCCCGCAGCAGTCCGGTCTGGATCGCCGGCACCGTGACAGCGGTGTCCCGGGCGGGGTTGTAGCGTAGGGCGGGCCGGACCGTTCGTTCCCCGCCGCCCGCCTCGGTGAGCCGGAGCCGCGCCCGTACGGTCATACCCCCGCTGGCGCCGCTGCGGTCCACGCCGACCAGGCGCACGGACACGTCGCCCACCCGCAGCGCCTCCCCGGTGTGGATGGTTCGCTCCGTGTCGCGGCCGTACGCGGAGGATCCCGCGACGCCCACCGCAACCAGGGCGATCCCGGCGTGCGCGACCAGTCCGGCAGCCCTGCCCGGTCTCCGGTTCCGGCCCGAGCGCGGCCGCCGGTCGGCCAGCTCTCCGGCCACGCCGGTGAGCACGAACGCCGCCGCTCCGAACGCGGTGAGCGCGGGCAGGCCGGGCCGGCTGAGCAGCCCCACCACGGCGACGGTGGCGAGCGCCACGGCGCCGGGTAGGGCGAGTCGCCGCAGCGCCTGCGTCCGGTCGCGGACCCGCAGGGCCGGCGTCACGCCCATCATCAGCAGCACCGCGATCGCCAGCGGTACCGCCGTCCGCTGGTAGTAGCCGGGTCCGACCGAGGTGCGCACCCCGCCGAGCGGTTCGGAGAGCAGCGGGAAGATCGTGCCGATCAGCACCACCGCCGCGATCGTCACCAGAAGCACGCCGTTGACCAGCACGGCCGTCATCCGGGACAGCAGCGGTGTGCTCCTGCCATGGGCGGGTTCTCGATCGCGCCATCCGGTCAGGACCGTCGACACGACGACCGTCAGCAGCACGAAGCCGAGCAGCATCGGCCCCAACGGTGAGTCGGTGAAGGCGTGCACGCTGGCCACCGCGCCGGACCGGGTAAGGAACGTGCCGAGCAGCACCAGCACGAAGCTCGCGCATGCCAGGGCCAGGTTCCAGCCGGCCCGGCCGGCGGCGCGGCCCAGGGTGGCGTGCAGGAAGGCGGTGGCGGTCAGCCAGGGCAGCAGCGACGCGTTCTCCACCGGGTCCCACGCCCAGTAGCCGCCCCAGCCCAGCACCGCGTACGACCACCAGGCCCCGAGCCCGATGCCGGCGGTCAGCGCCGCCCACGCCGCCAGGGCCCAGGGTCGGGCGGACCGTACCCAGCCCCGCCCCTGCTGGCCGGCCAGTGGTGCGGCGATCGCGAAGGCGAACGGCACGACCAGGCCGATGTAGCCGGCGTAGAGCAGGGGAGGGTGCACGCCCATCGCCGGGTGCTGCTGCAGCAGCGGGTTCGGCCCCGGGCCGTCGGCGGGTACCGGGTTCACCTCGCGGAACGGGTTCGCGGCGAAGGCGGACAGCGCGAAGAAGAACATGGTCACCGTGCTGACGACCACCATCGCGTAGGCGTGCAGCCGAGGCGGGTGCCGGCGGTGGGCCAGCAGTGCCGCGTACCCGGCGAGGATCAGCAGCCAGAGCAGCAGCGACCCGTCCAGGGCGGACCAGAGGCTCGTCAGTGTGTAGTACAACGGCACCTGGCGTCCGCCGTTCTCCGCCACGAATCGGACGCTGAAGTCGTGCCGGAGCAGGGCCGCCTCCAGCAGCGCGCAGGCGACGGCGGCGGTCGTCAGGGTCGCGGCGGTCCCGAGGCGGGCCGCTCGGGTGGGCGTGGCGAACAGGGCCACCCGCAGCCAGAGCAGGGCGGTCAGGGTGGCGCAGAGCAGACCGACCGTGAGGCTGGCGGTGCCGAGGTCAGCGAGCATCGACCGACCCCGGCGGGGCGGTGGACGGGCGGTATTCGTTGCCGTGCCGGACCACGACGTGGTCGGAGCGGAACACCCCGTCCGCCGAGAGCGTGCCCTCGACGACCGCTCCCTCGCCCTCCCGGAAGGTCTCCGGCGGCACGCCCCGCTGCTCGACGGTGATCTCGCGACCGTCTTCGGTGAGGCGGAACACCACGAGGTCGCCGGTGCGCCGCAGCGACCCGGGCACCACGTCGCCGCCAAGGCGTACCCGTTCCCAGGTCGCGTCCGGATCGCCGAGCACCTCGCCCGGAGTGCGGTAATAGGTCAGGGTCTCCCGGAGCGCGCTGGTGACCAGCAGCGCGCCGGTGGCGAGGAGCACGGCGACGACGGCGGTCCGGCCCGCCCGGCGACGGATCATCCGACCCGGACCGGGACGCGGTCGGGGGCCGTGTCGGGGGTCAGCCGGCGTTCCAGCCGGACCACCCGGTGCAGCAGGACGCAGAGCGCGGCGAGCGTCGCGGCGGCGACGGCGAGCAGCAGGGCGGCGCCCATCCTGGGGTCGATGGGCGGGCGCTGCGGGGCGAGCACGGTCGCCTGCTGGTGCAGCGACCGCCACCAGACGACGGAGAAGTGCACCACCGGGACGAGCAGGAAGCTGGCCATCCCGACGACCGCGGCGGGCCGCGCCACCCGGTGGTCGCCTCCGTCTCGCGCGCCGGTCCGCTCTGCCAGCGAGCGGCGCAGGGCCAGGTAGCCGGCGTACGCCAGCAGCAGCAGGACGGTGCTGACCAGCCGGGGGTCCCACGCCCACCAGGCACCCCAGACCAGCTTCCCCCACAGTGACCCGGTGGCGATCGCGACGGCGGTCAGGGCCGCGCCGATCTCGGCGCCCGCCCGCGCGAACCGGTCCCAGCGAAGGTCGCCCCCGATCAGGTACGCGCCGCTGGCGGTCAGCACGACGGCGAACGCAGCGTAGGCAACCCAGGCCGCGGGGACGTGGAGGTACATCAGTCGCTGCGCCTGGCCCTGCACCTCGTCGGGGGGTGCCAGCCATCCGCCGGCCACCGTCGCCGCCGCGGTGAGCCCGCCGGCGAGCCAGGCCATGGTCCGGCGGCCGGCGGCCGCTCTGCCGGTGTCCGCGACAACGTCCACGGTGGAGGCTCGCATGATCTCCCTGTCCGCGCCCCCGGGGCGCTTGCGGATCGAGTTGCGACATCACCATAAATCGGTCCGGTCGCATTCGTCGGGTTATCAGCCGCAAACAGGGACGAACGGGGTCCGGAAGGGCCTAGTGTCGCTCTCGGTGGACACGACAGCAGGGATGACCATGAGCGCCGCCCGACCCGCCGGGCGGCGCCGGCAACCGCGCCCGCTCCCGGTGCTGACGGCCCTGTGCGGCCTGGCCCTGCTCGCCGGATGCGGTGGTGACCCGCCGTCCACCCTCAACCCCGCCGGCACGGGCGCCGCCCGGGTCGCCAACCTGTGGTGGCTGCTCTTCTGGATCTCGCTGGCGGTGGTCGCCGAGGTCATGGCGCTGCTGATCTGGGCGCTGGTGTTCCGGCGGGGCAACGTCCGGGTGCGCCACGGGCAGCCGCTCCGCTTCGTCGCGATCGCCGGAGCCGGGCTGCCGTTCGTCATTCTCGTCGCCGTCTACGGGGTGGGGCTGCGGGACCTCGCCGCGCTCGCCGCCGATCCCGACCCCGACGCCCCGACGGTGGAGGTGACCGGCCACAAGTGGTGGTGGGAGGTGCGCTATCCGGGGGCGTCCGGCGCGACCGCGAACGAGATCCACATTCCAGTGGGCGAGCGGGTGAAGGTCCGGCTGCGCACGGACGACGTGCTGCACAGCTTCTGGGTGCCGCAGCTCATGCCGAAGACGGACCTGATCGCCGGTGAGACCCGCGAGACCTGGTTGCGGGCGGAGCGGGCCGGCCGCTACCGCGGCCAGTGCGCCGAGTACTGCGGCACCCAGCACGCTCACATGGCCTTCCTGGTCGTGGCGGAACCCCGCGCCGACTTCGACGCGTGGCTGACCCGCCTGAACGCCCCAGCCCGTCAGCCGCGCACGGAGGCCGAGCGCCGCGGCCAGCAGGCGTTCGTGCAGGGCACCTGCGCCGCCTGCCACGCCGTGCGGGGCACCGACGCCCAGGGCCAGGTGGGGCCCGACCTGTCGAACGTGGGCTCCCGATGGAGCCTCGGCGCCGGGGCGGTACCGAATGACGCCGGACACCTCGGCGGCTGGATCGTCAACTCCCAGACGGTCAAGCCCGGCAACGCGATGCCCCCACAGCCGGTCGGCGCGGCCGCGCTGCCCGACCTGATCACGTACCTGCGGTCGCTCGAGTAGGTCGGGGAGGGGGAACTATGTCCACGACCAGCACGCCGCCCGGAGTCAGCCGGGTGGACCTGGCCCGGCTGACGGAACACTGGGCGGAGTCGCCCTCGCTACGGGGCTGGTTCAGCACGGTCGACCACAAGAGGATCGGCCGGCGCTACCTGGTCACCGCCGGGGTCTTCTTCGTCCTCGCCGGACTCAGCGCCCTGGCCATGCGCACCCAGCTCGCCCGACCCGAGGCGGGACTGCTGTCGCCCGAGGAGTACAACCAGCTCTTCACCATGCACGGCACGGCGATGATCTTCCTGTTCGCCACACCGATGCTCTTCGGCTTCGGGAACTACCTCGTACCCCTGATGATCGGCGCCCGGGACATGGCGTTCCCGAGACTCAACGCCTTCGGCTACTGGGTCTTCCTGTTCGCCGGCCTGTTCATGTGGGCGAGCCTGCCCTTCGGCGCCGCCCCCAACAACGGCTGGTTCGCGTACGCGCCGCTGAGCTCGGAGCAGCACAACCCCGGCCTGCACATGGACGTCTACGCCCTCGGGCTGCTCTTCCTCGGCATATCCACGACCGCCGCCTCGATCAACTTCATCGTCACCGCGCTCAAGCTGCGCGCACCGGGAATGTCGCTCAACCGGGTACCGCTGTTCGTCTGGGCGATCGTCGCTACCGCGTTCATGGTGATCTTCGCGCTGCCGGCGCTGAACCTCGACAACGCGATGCTGTTCTTCGACCGCCGGTTCGACACCCACTTCTTCGACCCGTCGGCCGGCGGAAACGTCCTGCTCTGGCAGCACCTGTTCTGGATCTTCGGACACCCCGACGTGTACATCATCGTCATGCCGGGGCTGGGCATCGTTTCGGCGGTGCTACCCGCATTCACCCGGCGAGGCGTGGTCGGCTACCCGCTGATCGTGCTGTCCATCGTGGCGATCGCGATCATCTCGTTCGGGGTCTGGGTGCACCACATGTTCGCCACCGGGCTGCCGCAACTGTCGTACAGCTTCTTCAGCGCGGCCAGCACGATCATCACCATTCCGTCCGGGCTGCAGATCTTCGCCTGGCTGGCCACCATGCTGCTCGGCCGGCTGGTCATCCGGGTGCCGCTACTGTTCGTCGTCGGCTTCATCGTGACCTTCGTGCTCGGCGGCGTCACCGGCACGATGTTCGCCCTGACCGCGTTCGACCAGCAGGTCACCGACACCTACTTCGTGGTGGCGCACTTCCACTACGTGCTGATCGGCGGCGCGGTCTTCCCGATGCTCGCCGGCATCTACTACTGGCTGCCCAAAATCACCGGGCGGATGTACCACGAAGGGCTGGGGCGCTGGGCGTTCTGGCTGGTCTTCGTGGGCATGCACGTCACCTTCTTCCCCATGCACCTCTACGGTCTGTTCGGGATGCCCCGCCGGGTCTACACCTATGCCAGCGAGCCGGGCTGGGGCGGATGGAACCTGGTCAGCACCATCGGCTCCTACGTGCTCGCTCTCGGACTGCTGCTCGTGCTCGTCGGCGTGGTGCACGCCGTCCGCCGGGGTCGGCCCGCCCCGCCGGACCCCTGGGGCGCCGACACCCTGGAATGGGCCACCACGTCACCGCCCGAGCCATACAACTTCCCCGTCCTGCCTCGCGTGCACAGCCTGCACCCGGTGTGGGACGAACGGACCGCCGACTCGATTGGCGAGGGGGCGACCGCGGACCGCATCCTCAGCGAGGGACGCGACACACTGCTCACCAGCGAACTGGACGCCCGCGTCGAACGCCCGGTGCCGATGCCGGAGTCAACGCTCAAGCCCCTCGTGCTCGCCGCCGCGTTGCTGGTCTTCTTCGCCGCTCTGCTCGTCGCCTGGTACCCGGTGGCGGCCGTCGCCGCGGTGGTGGTGGCCGCGACGATCGCGGTCTGGCTCTGGCCAGCTGGACCGAGCCGGACGAGCGGGGTGGCGACACCATGACGGATCGGGGCGGGATCATGGCGGCCACCGGCGCCGAGGCGCTGAGCACCGAGCTGCCAGCCGGTCGATCGACCGGCTGGTGGGGCATGGTGATGTTCGTGGCCACCGAGGCCACCCTCTTCGCCTGCCTGCTCGGCAGCTACTTCTACCTCCGCTTCCAGTACGGCCCCCAGTGGCCGCCGGGCGCCATCGGGGCCCCGGAGCTGCTCAAGCCGTTGATCATGACCGCCGTGCTGCTGCCCAGCAGTCTGCCCATGGTGTGGGCCGAACGCGGCAGCCGGCACGGCCGGCGGTGGCAGCTGCGGTGCGGCCTGGGCGCCACCATGGTGCTCGGGCTGACCTTCCTGACCCTGCAGGCCACCGAGTACGCCGAGAAGCTCCGGCACTTCACCCTGACCACCGACGTGTACGGGTCGCTGTTCTACCTGATCACCGGTTTCCACGGGCTGCACGTCCTGGTCGGCCTGACCATGATCGGCTGGCTGCTCGCCGCCGCCCTGAGCGGCGGCACCATCGACGCCCACCGGCGCGAGCGGGTCCGCAACACCGCCATCTACTGGCACTTCGTCGACGCGGTGTGGGCCGCCATCCTGTTCACCATCTACCTCTCCCCACGACTATGACCACCACACCACCCGGGCCACGGGCCCGTCTGACCGGCGGAGTGCTGCTCTGGTACGGCGTCCTCGGCGGCGGCGTCGCTTGGGCCGTACACGTGCTCGCCGCCTGGGGCCTCGACGAACTCGCCTGCGCCGCCGGCTCCGACCGCGTCCTCGCCATGCCGCTCGGGCGGGTCGTCGGGCTCGCGGTGATCGTCCCGGCCCTGGTCACCGCGGGCTCGCTGGCGGTCGCCGCCCTGGCGTGGCGACGCACCGCCCGCGCGCAGGCCACGGGCACCCAGGACCGGGCGTACGGCCGGTCCCGGATGCTCGCCGTGGTGGGCGTCTGGGTCAACCTGCTGTTCCTGACGATCATCGTGCTCGGCGGGGTCGCCGTGCTGGTGCTGCCGCCATGTCAGCTCTAAGCGTCCACCAGGCACACGGGCCCGGCCAGAGCCCGCTGGCCGAGAGCCTGCTGGCGATGCTCGCCGTCGTCACGGTCTGCCTGCTGGCAGCCGGCTACGGGCGGGGCGTCCAGGAGCTGTGGTCGCGCCGCGGCGCGGGGCACGTGGTCCCCCGCTGGCGGGTGGCCGCGTTCGGCGCCGGACTGCTGGTGGTGCTCGGCACTGAGCACGGGCCGGCGCACGAGATGGCGGAGTCCTCCTTGGCCGGGCACATGGCTCAGCACATGCTGCTCCTGCTGGTGGCCGGGCCGTTGCTCGCGGCCGGCGCGGCGGGGCTGCCGCTGAGCATGGCCGTGCCGCACCCGCTGCGCCGGCTGCTCGCCCGCTGCCGGGTGGCGCCGCCGATGCGCCGGCTGCGCCACCCGGGCACGTACGCCCTGCTGGCCGGCGGCGGGCAGACCGTCGTGCTCTGGTTCTGGCACCTGCCAGGGCCGTACGCGGCCGCGGTCGACCGTCCCGTCGTGCACGCCACCGAGCATCTGTGCTTCCTGGCCACGGCCTGGCTGTTCTGGGCCCCGGTGCTCGGCTCGCCACGGAACCGCGCCCCCGCCCCGGTGACGGTGCTGCTGCTGGCCGGCACCATGCTGCCCGCCTCGGCCCTCGGCGCCGTGCTCACCTTCGCCCCGCAACCGATCTATCCGCGGCGGGTGTTCGGCGCCGACCCGCTGGCCGACCAGCAACTCGCCGGCCTGTTGATGTGGGCGCCGATGGACCTGGCCGTGCTGGTCGTGACGCTGACCGTGTTCCTGGGCTGGCTGCTGCGGATGGACCGCGACCGGCCCGACGGCCTGCGCGGGGGGCCGCCACCCGGAGGGACCCGCCCGATGGTGACCACAGCTGAAGCGGAAGGGATGGTGCCATGATGCTGCCCCGCCGGCTCTGGGCACTCGGTGCGGCCCTCATGATCCTGCCGATGGTCGCGGTCACCGCCTGCGCCTCGACGGCCCCATCGCCACCACCGGAGTCGCGCAACGGACGGCCCGACCGCGGCGCGGAGCTGATCGCCCAGTACGGCTGCGGGTCGTGCCACACCATCCCCGGCATCAACCGCGCCGACGGCCTGGTCGGCCCGCCCCTGACCCGGTTCGGCGCCCGCTCCTACATCGCCGGTCAACTGCCCAACAACGCCGAGAACCTCCGGCGCTGGATCGTCGATCCCCAGGCCGTGGAGCCCGGGACCGCCATGCCGAACCTCGGTATCAGTGCCATTGACGCCCAGGACATCGCCGCCTACCTCTACACGCTGGACTGACCGATGCGGCACTCACGAGCCGCGGCCCGGCGGCTCACCCTGCATCCCCGCCGGATGCTCGCGGTCGGAGCCGTGCTGGTGCTCGCCGCCGGTCCGGTGGCGCTCGCCGCCGAGCCGACGCCCGGGGCGACGACCCCGGCGGCGTCCGCGCCGTCGTCCAACCCGGCGGACCGGGGCACCGAGCTCTACCTGCAGGAGTGCGCGAGTTGCCACGGTGAGCAGGGGCGGGGCACGCAGCGGGGCCCGTCGCTGATCGGCGTCGGCCCCGCCTCGGTCGACTTCCAGGTCTCCACCGGACGGATGCCGCTGTCGCGGGAGGAGCAGCAGGCCCGGCGCGCGGAACCGGTGTTCTCGGCCGACGACATCCGCGCACTGGTGGGCCACGTCGGCAGCTTCGGCGGGGGTGGTCCGCAGATACCCCGGGTCGCCCCGGGCAACCTGGCCTCCGGTCAGGAGATCTTCGCCGCCAACTGCGCACCCTGCCATGGGGCCACCGGCGCGGGCACCGCGCTGACCGACGGCTTGACCGCCCCGCCGCTGTACGACGCCACAGCGACGCAGGTCGCCGAGGCGGTCCGGGTCGGCCCCGGGCTGATGCCGGTCTTTCCCAGCCAGGTGCTCGACGACCAGCAGGTCAACGACCTCACCGCGTACGTGCAGCGGCTCCGCGGCGAGCGGCTGGACCGGGGCGGCAACCCCCTCGGTCGGCTCGGCCCGCTGGCCGAGGGACTGGTCGCCTGGGTGGCCGTCCTGGGTCTGCTGGTGGCAGCCGCGCGGTGGCTGGGCAGGAGGGCGGAGGAGTGAGCGCGCGGCGTCCCTCGGCGAGCGAGCGGGCGGCCAGTCGCCGGACCGTCGTCGCGTTTCTGGTCAGCGCCGCCGGGGCGGTGGGCTTCGCGGTGACGTACGCGGTGGGCGGCGACACCCGCTGGGAGGGGGTCTGTCTCGCGGTGGCCTTCGCCGGGCTGGCCGTGGGCCTCGCCATCTGGGGCCGGCGGCTCGTGCCGGTCGACGGGTACGTCGAGGAGCACGAGGGCTTCGCGCCGCCTCCGACCGAGCAGGCGATGACCGCCGCGGTGCTCGCCGCGCCGGACAGCCCGGTGCGGCGGCGGGGCCTGCTCGCCGCGCTCGGGCTCGCGCTGAGCGCGCTCGGCGCCGCCGCGCTGTTCCCGCTGCGCTCCCTGCTGCCCTCCGGACGGGCCCACCCGCTCCAAGCACGCAGAGACACCCCATGGGGACCCGGCGTGCGGCTGGTCACCGCGGACGGACGGCCACTGCGGCTGCAGGACGTGCCCACCGACACCGCGGTCGGGATCTTTCCCGAGGGCCACCTCGACACCGGGGACGGCCCCGCTTTCGCGGTCCGCCTTGACCCGGAACGCTTCTCCCGCCCGCCCTCCGCCGGTCACCTGAACGGGCTGGTCGTCCACTCGCTGCTCTGCACGCACGCAGGGTGCCCGGTCCGGATCTACCTCAAGGGCACCGGGCAGGTGCTCTGTCCCTGCCATCAGTCCTCCTTCGACCTGCTGGCAGATGCCCGGCCGGTGGCCGGTCCGGCGGCCCGGGCGCTACCAGGGCTGCCGATCGAGGTCGGACCGGACGGCTTCCTCCGCGCGACCGGTGACTTCACCGTGCCGCCCGGCGCGGGCTTCTGGAGCTCACCATGATCACCGACCGGCTGGCCCGGGCCCTGGACGACCGGCTACGGCTCTCGCCGATCACCCGCCGGGCGCTGGTGAAGGTCTTTCCCGACCACTGGTCGTTCATGCTCGGCGAGATCGCGCTCTACTCGTTCATCGCGCTGATCCTCACCGGCGTGTACCTGACCTTCTTCTTCGACGCCAGCTCCGCCGACCGGGTCTACCGCGGTGCGTACGCCCCGCTGGACGGCGCCACCACCTCCTCGGCGTACGCCTCGACGGTGCGGCTCAGCTGGGACGTCCGGGCCGGCCTGCTGATCCGGCAGACCCACCACTGGGCCGCGCTGGTCTTCGTCGCGGCCATCGTGCTGCACCTGGCGCGGATCTTCTTCACCGGAGCGTTCCGCAAACCCCGTGAGGCCAACTGGCTGATCGGCGTGACCATGCTGACCCTCGCCCTCGCCAACGGCTTCACCGGCTACTCCCTGCCGGACGACCTGCTCTCCGGGCTGGGCCTGCGGATCATCACCTCGGTGGTGGAGTCGATCCCCCTGGTCGGGGCGTGGCTGGTTTCCCTGGCCCTGGGCGGGGAGTTCCCCTCCGACGAGATGATCCCCCGGATGTTCGTCGCCCACGTGCTGCTGGTGCCGGCCGTCCTCGTCGCCCTCGTGTCGCTGCACATGGGCATCCTGGTGCGGCAGAAGCACACCCAGTTCCCCGGTCCGGGGCGGACCGAGCACAACGTCGTCGGCTCCCGGCTGTGGCCGAGCTACACCCTGCGCACGCTCGCCCTGTTCGCCTGGGTGCTGGCGGTACTGTTCGCCCTCGGCGGCCTGATCCAGATCAACCCGGTCTGGCTCTACGGGCCCTTCGAACCGGCCCAGTCCACCGCGCCGGCCCAGCCCGACTGGTACGTCGCCTGGGGTGATGGGGCCCTGCGGCTGTTCCCGCCGCTCGAGTTCCGCGTCGCCGGGCATCTGGTGCCCGCGCCGTTCTTCCCCGGCGTGGTGCTCGGCGGGTTGACCTTCCTCGTCCTCTACGCGTGGCCGTTCGTCGAACGGCTGCGTACCGGCGATCGCCGGCAGCACCACCTGCTCGACCGGCCCCGCGACCATCCCTTCCGGATGGGCATCGGCGTGGCCGCGCTGACCTTCTACGCGGTACTCACGGTGGCGGCCGGCGACGACATCATCGCCCGCCTGCTGCGGGTGCCGATCTACGACCTGCTGTCGGTGTTCCAGGTGCTGGTGCTCGTCCTGCCGATCCTGGCCGGGGCGCTCGCCTTCCTGACCGCGCGGGCGCTGCACCGCGGCGGAGCAGCCGGCGTCGGCGAACTCACCCGCGCGGACCTGCGGCGGGCCGCCCACCGCTCGCCTCACCCGCCCGAAGGCGAGGGTGAACCGGAAACACCCGCCCTGGACAGGCCGGGGGAGCGAATCGAGCTGTGGCCGGAGGGCGACCTGTGGCATTGGCGTTACCGCGACGAGGCCCGGCACCTCGTCATCGGCGGGAACCGGGCCCTGCGCTCGGAGGAGGAAGCGATCTCGGCCTCCCGGCTCGCGTACCCGGGGGTCGACCGGGTGGTGGTGCCCGGACCGCCGCCGGCGCCACCGCCCGGGCCGATCCGCGCCGCCCTGCGCCGTTGGGGCCGGGCGGCGGCCGTCGGGTCGCTGCTGCTCGCAGCCCTCGTCGAGAAACGGCGGGACCGCCGGGAGCGGGAACGGGTGGACGGCCCGACGCCGCCGGAGCCGGCGGAAGAGGCGCCGACCGGGGATCGGCGGACATGACACACCTGGTGGGGCGCGTGGAGGGAAAGGGCCGATGAAGGCTCCGCCGTCGCCGAGGGTGGCGCGACCGGTGATGTATCACCGATAAAGCTAGACGCTAGCCTCGGCGACGGTGCCGATCGCCTCGTCGCCGAGGAGCGCCCGAACCGCCGCCAGGACCTCCTGCGGATCGTTGGCCATCGCCATACCCGCCTGGGCGAGCAGCGCCGCGGTATCGGCCTGCCGCTGCCGGTCGAGGTCGGCCAGCAACTGGTCCACCTCCGGCACCGACCGCTCTCCGGACAGCGCGCGGGTGGGCGGCTGGAGGTCCATGAAGTGGCAGAGCAGCCGCAACGGCCGGTGACCGTATACCCGGGTGCCGCTCGGCAGGGTGGACCAACCGTAGGTGAGCAGCCGCGCCACGGCGCCGTCGAGCAGCGGCGTGGCCCAGTGGGCGTTGTCGAACAGGCTGTTCGAGGACGCCTCAGGCAGCCCGAGCCCGGCGACGACCCGGTCGACCTCCTTCGCGGCGTCCTCGGCGACGACGAACACGTAGGGCGAGATGCGGCTGCGGCGAAAGACCTCCGACCAGGCCCGGCGCGGCTTCGATGATGTCACGCGGGAAGTATCCGAACCGGTGGGCGGCATCCCGCAGTTGCTCAAGGGCGGGTTCAGCGAGAACGCCTCGACCAAGGTGGACGTGCACTCGATCCAGCAGCCGCTCGGCGTGGTCGGGGTGATCTCCCCATTCAATTTCCCGGCGATGGTGCCGCTGTGGTTCGTGCCCAACGCCATCGCCTGCGGCAACACCGTGGTGCTGAAGCCGAGCGAGAAGGACCCCTCCGCGGCGAACTTCCTGGCGGAGCTCCTCGCCGAGGCCGGGCTACCGGATGGCGTGTTCAACGTCGTGCACGGCGACAAGGAGGCGGTCGACCGGATCCTCGAGCATCCGGAGGTCAAGGCGGTCTCGTTCGTCGGGTCGACGCCGATCGCCCGGTACGTCTACGAAACCGGAACGCACAACGGCAAGCGGGTGCAGGCGCTCGGCGGCGCGAAGAACCACATGGTCCATCGAGGTGACATGGACCAGTTGCTACTGTGATCGCATGAAGCTGGTTGTGCAGGTGAAACTCCTGCCGACGCCCGGGCATGCGGCAGCGCTGGGGGCGACCCTGCGCGCGTGTAACCAGGCGGCCCGCGACGTGGCGATCGTGGCCCGCGAGTCCTCCGTGCACCGCAACTACGACCTGCGCAAGCACGTCTACGCCGGGATCAAGGCCGACTACGGGTTGGGTGCCCAGGCGGCACAGCACGTCATCAAGAAGGTCGCCGACGCCTACACCACCCTGACGGCGAACCTCAAAGCCGGGCGGTACGGCAAGCCCGGCTCGAATCGGCGCAGGCGGGTCGAGGCCAACCCGATCCGGTTTCGGTGGGACGCCGCCCAGCCTTACGACGCCCGGATGCTGTCCTGGCAGCACGACGCTCGGACGGTGTCCATCTGGACCACCACCGGCCGGCTCAAAGGCATGGCATACACCGGCTCGCCGGCCCAGCTCAAGGCCGTCGCCACCAGCGTGATCGGCGAGTCCGACCTGGTGCACCGCGACGGGATGTGGTTCCTGTACGCCTCGATCGAGGTGCCCGAGGCGCCGCCGTACGAACCGGACGGCTTCCTCGGCGTGGACATGGGCATCGCCAACATCGCCTACAACTCCGACGGCACCCGCTACGCCGGCACCCGGCTCAACGGCTACCGCCGCCGCCAGATGCGGCTGCGGGCTCGGCTGCAACAGAAGGGCACCACGTCGGCCAAGCGGCTTCTGGCCCGACGTAACAAGAAGGAAGCGCGGCACGCCGCGAACGTCAACCACCGCATCGCCAAGACCATTGTGACCGAGGCTGCACGCACCGGTCGCGGTATCGCCGTCGAAGAACTGACGGGGATCCGTGAGCGGGTCCGGCTGAGAAAGCCCCAACGGGTCACACTCCACTCGTGGTCGTTTCACCAGCTCGGCGGGTTCCTTACCTACAAGGCCCGCCGAGCTGGTGTACCGCTGGTCCAGGTCGACCCGCGGTACACCTCCCAGACCTGCCACGGCTGCAAGCACCGCGACAAGCGGAACCGGCCTAACCAGGAAACCTTCACCTGTCGGTCGTGCGGGGTCGTTGCCCACGCCGATCACAATGCGGCTCTCAACATCGCCGAGCGCGGTGTCGAGGGCTGGGGCGCAGTCAACCGCCCGCACGTGGCATCACCTCGCAGCCAGCGAGAGGCTTGATCTACAAGCCCGCCCATTCATGGGCGGGTAGTTGACTATGGCGCGGGTCGGCGTTGCAGATCCACGCCCGGCCAGCTTGCCGGTAGGCCAGACTGCACGGGTGAGAGTCACCGCGCTCACCATCAGGTGGACGCCGTGGCGGTTCGTGACCGCCTTCGGTGTTGTCAGCCTGCTGTCGGACGTGGTGTACGAGGGCGCCCGGTCGGTCATCGGCCCCTACCTGGCCACCGTCGGCGCATCCGCGACCGTCGTCGGGCTGGTCACCGGCGCTGGCGAGGCGACCGCCCTGACCGGGCGGCTGGCCACCGGACCCCTCGCGGACCGGACCCGCGCCTACTGGCCGCTCGTCCTGGTCGGCTATGCCGTGACCATGGTCGCCGTGCCCGCTCTCGGGCTGACCACCGCACTGTGGCTGGCTGCGGCGCTGTTCGTCGCGGAGCGCGCCGGCAAGGCGATCCGCGGCCCGGCGAGAGATGTCATGCTCTCGCACGCCGCTGCGGCAGTCGGCCGCGGCAAGGGCTTCGCCGTCCATGAGGCGCTCGACCAGGCCGGCGGCGTGGCGGGGCCGCTGCTGGTCGCCGCCGTACTGGCCGCGACCGCTCACAACTACCGGCCCGCGTTCCTCGCCTTGGCCGTACCCGCTGTGGCGGCGATGCTCGTGCTGCTGTGGCTACGCGCCGGCGTGCCCGATCCGCGTCGCTTCGAACCGGAACCTCGACCCGGCGCGCCGCCCGCCCCGCCGGGCGGCCGGCTACCCCGCGTGTTCTGGACCTATCTGGCGTTCACGGCGGTGACCACGGCCGGCTACGCCACCTTCGGGGTGCTCAGCTTCCACCTCGCCACCCGGCACGTCGTACCCGTGGCGGTGGTCCCGGTCGTGTACGCCGCCGCGATGGGCGTCGACGCGCTCGCCGCGCTGGCCTCGGGGTGGCTGTACGACCGGGCCGGCGTCCGGGTACTGGCCGCCGTACCTGTGCTGACCGCCCTGATCCCGCTGGCTGCCTTCACGACCACCCCGGCGACCGCGGTCGCCGGGGTCCTGGCCTGGGGCGCCGTGCTCGGCATTCAGGAATCGACCATGCGTGCGACCATCGCCGACATCGTCCCCGCCGCTCGGCGGGGCACCGCCTACGGCATCTTCGCCGCCGGGTTGGGCGGGGCGACCCTGGTCGGTGGGCTGCTCACCGGCGCCCTCTACGACTACTCGATCACCGCGTTGATCATCACCGTGGCCGGCATCCAGGCCGTCGCCCTGGCCCTGTTCCTTGCCATCGTTCGACCGGCGACCTGACGTTGGGTACCGAGAGCCGGCGGCGGACGTCCGGCTGACCAGCCGGCACCCCGCCGCGTCTGGTGTGGCCGACACCGGTCCGGACGGTGGTGGCCACCGGGGAGGTTTCTGTCAGCTCACCTTCGGGGTGGCGCGGGAGATGATCGCGGCGAAGTCGACGCCGGTCGGCAGGGTGCCGTACGCCTGGCCGTGGTCGCCGCCGAGCCGGGACGCGCAGAAGGCGTCGGCGACGGCGGGGTGGCCGTGCCGCACCAGCAGGGAGCCCTGCAGCACCAGGGCGAGCCGTTCGACGACGCGCCGCGCCCGCAGTTCGAGGTCGTCGAGGTCGGACAGGTCGGCCCGCACCTGGCGGACTGCGGCGTCGAGCCGTGCGTCGGTGCCGGCAGCGGCGCTCAGCTCGGCCTGGAACGCCTCCATGACCTGGGGTTCCTTGACGAGAACGCGCAGGACGTCCAGTGCGGCGACGTTGCCGGAGCCCTCCCAGATCGAGTTCAGCGGCGACTCGCGGAACAGCCGCGGCATGCCGGACTCCTCGATGTAGCCGTTGCCGCCCAGGCATTCGAGGGCCTCTGCGGCGTGTGCCGGCCAGCGCTTGCAGACCCAGTACTTGCCGACGGCGAGGGCGAGCCGTTTGAACGCGGTCTCGCTGGCGTCGCCGCGCGCGGATCGGTCGGTCGCTCCGGCGAGGCGCATCATGAGGACGGTGGCGGCCTCGGACTCGACCGCGAGGTCGGCGAGCACGTTGCGCATCAGTGGCTGGTCGATGAGGTACCGGCCGAAGGTCTGCCGGTGGGTGGCGTGGTGGGCGGCGGTGATCACGCCTTGGCGCATCCCGGCCGCCGCGCCGATCACGCAGTCGAGGCGGGTCAGGTTGACCATGTCGATGATCGTGCGCACGCCACGGCCCTCGTCTCCGAGGCGCCAGGCGACCGCCTGCTCGTATTCGACCTCCGCCGAGGCGTTGGACCGGTTGCCGAGCTTGTCCTTCAGGCGCATCAGCCGCATCGGGTTGCGGGTGCCGTCGGGAAGGACACGCGGGACGAGGAAGCAGGTGATTCCGTCCGGTGCCTGGGCGAGGGTGAGGAAGATGTCGCACATCGGCGCCGACGTGAACCACTTGTGCCCGACGAGCCGGTAGGTTCCGTCCGGCTCAGGGCGGGCGGTGGTGGTGTTGGCGCGCACGTCCGAGCCGCCCTGCTTCTCCGTCATCGACATGCCCGCCAGCAGCCCCTGCTTGGCCAGCGGTGGACGCAGCCCGAAGTCGTACGTCGTGGCGGTGAGCAGCGGCTCGTACCGCGCGGCCAGCTCCGGGTTGTGCCGCAGCGCCGGCACTGCCGCGTAGGTCATCGAGATCGGGCAGCCGTGGCCGGCGTCGGGCCGCCATGTGTAGAACTTGGCGGCCCGGGCCACGTGTGCGCCCGGTCGGGCATCCGCCCACGGTGCGGCGTGCAGGCCGTGCGTGACTGCGGTGCGCATCAGCTCGTGCCAGGCGGGATGGAACTCCACCTCGTCGATGCGATGGCCGTAGCGGTCGTGGGTGCGTAGGACCGGCGGATGCTCGTTGGCCAGCCGCCCGTACTCGCTGGCCTGCTCGGCGCCGCCCAGGCGGCCGAGCTCGTGCAGCTCGGCGGTGGCCCAGCCGGCGCCCTCCCGCTCGAGCCCGTCGAGCAGTGCCGGGTCGTCCGCCGCGTCGTAGCCGGCGAGCGGGGGAACCTGGTTGAAGACCTCGTGTGTCGTCACGGCGATACTCCCAGCGCGCGGTGGATGAAGGCGATCAGGGCGGGGATGGTCTCCGGGCCGGCGACCCCGGCGGCCAGCGGACCGACCATGGCCTCGGCCAGGGCGCCGACCAGCGCGGTCGCGGTCAGCTCTGGATCTTGTGGAGGTAGTTCGCCGCTCGCCACACCGGCCGCGACGTACCCGGCGATCAGTTCGGCGTACGCGCGGCGGAAGACGAGCCGCTCGGCGTCGACCGCCGGGTCGACCGGCTCGGCGAGCAGGGCATACGCCAACCGTGGGGACTGCAGGGCGCGGCCGGAGAACGTCTCGACGACGGCGGCCATCTGCTCGGCGGCGGAGGTCTCCAGCGCTGCGGCGCGCGCGACCGCGTCCACCTCGCGCTGGGAGGCCGTGCGGAACACCTCGGCGAACAGGTCGGCCTTGGTCGGGAAGTGGCGGTAGACGCTGCCGGTCGCCATGCCGGCCCGCTCGGCGACGGCGGCGACCGAGCAGCCGGCGTACCCGTGCTCGGCCATGATTCCCAATGCCGCGGCGATGATCCGTTCCCGGGAGGCGCTCAGCCGAGCCTTCACCCGCTCGGTGCTTCGGTACGCCACGCAAGGATTGAACCATCATTCAATCCTTCGCGACAAGGTGTCGTGCCGGTCCGGCCGGCCTCGCCGGACCGTCGCGGTGGTGCCACCGACGCTCGAACCCCCGGTCGCTTGCTCGGCGTGAGGTCTGCATGCCGGGAACCGAGCCGGGGGCGGCCACGTCGTAGGGGGCATGACGCGTAGCAGCGCCCACGTACCCCAGCCAACGGCCGCCACCGGCGTCCCCCGAGTCATGACTCCAGCTCGCGTCATGGGGCTGGCCCTGGTCGCCGGCCTGGCGCTGGTCACCGGCTGTACGGCGGAGCCGGTCCCCGTGCCGCCACGTGACCGGCCGGCGCCGGCCGGCGGGTTCCGGCTCGTCGCGTTCGATTCCTGCCCGGAGGCGCTGCGGCAGCTGAAGACGGCTGCCAGGGCGTACGTCGGGCCCTGGGGGCTCGGGCCGAACGGGGACATTCGTGCCCTCGGCAGCGCCGAACAGGCTGCTGGGCCCGCCACTGCGGGGCGGGCGGATGCGGCGCCCAAGAGCTACTCGGGCACCAACACGCACGAGGCCGGGGCTGATGAACCGGACCTGGTCAAGACCGACGGCAAGCGGATTGTCACCGTGCAGCACGGCAAGCTGTACGTGGTCGACCCGGCCACCCGCCGGCTGACCGGAGAGCTGGAACTGGCACCGGGTGCCGATGGGTTCCGCGGGGCCGAAGACGGCCTGCTGCTGCACGGTGAACGGGCGCTGGTGCTGCTCCGCGACGGGTGGGCCGGGATGGCGAAACCGGCCGTCAGCGGGGGAGACGGGCGCGTCGCGGACGCCCCGACGCCGGACGGCATCGTCGGCCCCCGGCTGATCATGGTCGATCTCTCCGGCGAGCCGAAGATCCTCGGCGAGTACCGGATCGACGGCAATCTGGTGGACGCCCGCCAGGTCGGCACGACGGTCCGGGTCGTGGTCCGATCCGCGCCCCGGCTGAACTTCCCGTACCGGCAACGGGCCACCGATGAGCAGCGCACCGCCGCCAACCGCGAGATCATCGACAACGCCACCGTCGACGACTGGCTGCCCCGGTACGAGGTCACCTCCGGCGGGCGAACCAGCGCCGGACGGGTCGGCTGCGAACGGGTGAGCCGGCCGACCACCTACTCCGGCACGTCGCTGGTGACCGTGCTCAGCTTTGACCTCGGTGTGGCCACGCTCGGCGCCGGCGACCCGGTCACCGTGATCGCCGACGGCGACACCGTCTACAGCAACGGACCCCGGCTGTACGTCGCCAACGACCAGCGCTGGCGGGTGCTGCCGATGCTGACCGCGCGGAACGTCGCACCCGATCCCAGGGACGAGACCACCGAGATCTATCAGTTCGACATCTCGGGCGCGGGTGCCCCGCGGTACGTCGCCGACGCGTCCGTACCGGGCTGGCTCATCAACCAGTACGCCATGTCCGAGTGGGACGGTCACCTGCGAGTGGCCACCACCAGTGGCCGTACCTGGGGCAACAAGCCGAACTCGACGTCCAGCGTGTACGTCCTGCGCGCCGACGGCACGGCGCTGACCCAGGTCGGCAAGGTCACCGGGCTGGGCAAGGGGGAACGGATACACGCGGTACGGTTCGTCGGCGGCACCGGGTACGTCGTCACCTTCCGGCAGACCGACCCGCTCTACACCGTCGATCTGCGTGATCCGGGGGCGCCGAAGGTGACCGGCGAGCTGAAGATCAACGGGTATTCGGCGTACCTGCACCCGGCCGGCGAAGGACGGCTGCTCGGCGTCGGGCAGGAGGCGTCCGACCAGGGCCGTGTCCAGGGCACCCAGCTCTCGCTCTTCGACGTCGCCGATCCGGCCAGGCCGACCCGGATCGCCCAGTATCACGTCAAGCAGGGGCACTCCGAGGCGGAGTTCGACCCGCATGCGTTCCTCTACTGGCCGGCCGAACGCCTGGTGGTGGTCGCACTGACCGTCTACGGCAAGGGCATGCCGAGCAACGTCGCCGTGGCTCTGCGGGTCGGCGACGGCGGCTTCACCGAGGTCGGCACGGTCGACCACACGGTGGGCACCGGGCGTACCGAGGGGTTCGCACCGATCCGCCGGTCACTGGTGGTCGACGGAGTGCTCTGGACCGTGTCCGACGCTGGCCTCAAGGCGACCAGCCTCTCCACGATGAAGACCGTCGGGTGGCTGCGTACGGCGTGAACGGGACGGTGGTGTGGGCCGGCCGCGCATTGCCCTGGCGTCCGCTCGACTACGAGTGATCAGGCCCGTGGTGATCAGGCGGCGGGTACCGTGAACGCCGTGGAGGATCTCGGCGCGAAGGTCTCGTACCTTGCGCTCGCCGTCGGCACCCGGGTCTACGACGTCGACTCGGCACCCGTCGGCGTGGTCGAGCACGTGCTCACCGACGAACGCTCCGACATCTTCCACGGCGTGATCGTGGCCCCGCCGAAGCCGTACGGTTCCCACCGCTTCGCCCACCGGGAGCAGATCGCCGACCTGTACGAGCGGGGGGTCGTGCTGTCGGTGCCTGGTGGCGAGATGCACGAGCCGGGCGAGGACACGCCGGCCAGAGAGGTCGAGGGCGCGGGTGACGACCCGGTGCAGGTGGGCCTCCGCCGAGCCTGGGAATGGCTGAGTCGACCACGCTGAACCTGGCGGGTCGATTTGGCATTGCCTGCTGCCCTGCGAGTTCAACGGTCACTGACGGGCCTGCCGCATGGCCAGGTCTCAGGCTGATAGGGCAGTGTCGGTGATATGCGCGATCACGGCCGAGTAGTCCTGGTCGCCAAGGCCGGCCTCCCGGGCTGACGCGACCCACTGCCGTGCGGCCGCCGCGACCGGCAGGTCGACGCCTGCCGACTCGGCGGCCGACACGACCAGATTGGCGTCCTTGAGGGCGAGTGACAGCGCGAACCGGAGCGGGAACTGACCGGACTCGACCGCTGGTCGTCGCCGATCCGCTTGCGCGCCGACGGGAGTCGCGGACAAGACCTCAAACGCTGTGTCACGCGGCAGTCCAAGCCCATCCGCGAGGGCGAGCGCCTCACCGAGAACAGCGAGCACTCCGAAGAGCGTCGAATTGGCGACCAGTTTGGCCGCAGCGCCGGCACCGAGCGGCCCGACATGTATCGGCGAGCCAAGCGCGCCCAACACCGGCATCCACCGTTGGGCGAGCGGCTCCGGCCCACCGACGAAGATCCGCAGCGAACCCGACTCGGCCTCCGAGACGCTGCCCAGCACCGGCGCATCGAGCAGGCCAACACCATCCGGCAGCATCGCGGCCAACCGTCGCACCGCGGGCGGCCCGACCGTGGACATCTCAGCGAGCGTCGTCGACGCGGTAGCACCGGCGAGGATGCCCTGCGGGCCCTCGGCCACCTCTTGCAGCGCGGCCGGGTCGGACAGCATGGTGATGACCAAATCGGCCCGGCGGGCAGCTTGTTCCGGACTGTCGGCAGCGACCGCGCCACGCGCCACAAGATCGCTGGTCCTCTGCGGCGTGCGGTTCCAGACAACGAGGTCATGGCCGGCATCGAGCAGCCGGCCCGCCATCCGGCTACCCATCTCACCCAGACCGATCACAGCGACCGTGGCCATGGCGCCATCCTGCCAATTCCCCCAGGGCAATGCCGCACAAAGCGCCGACTCGTCTACATTCGATCATCAGCTCCGTGGCGCTGAGGCGCCGCAGCCCGGCCGAGGTCGAAACTGCCTCGACCGGGCGCAGGGTGCCTGGCCGCTGCGGTGTCCCTGCCTGGGCCGCTTCAGCCGAGGGGGCTGAAGCTGCGGCCGTCGAGGACGTTGATGAGATCGTCGTCGCGGGTCACCTCGTAGCCGCGCTGGCGCAAGTCGGCCACCAGCTCGGCTTCGTGGTCGAGCGGGATCTCGAGGATGTCGCCGTTGAGGGCCGTGAACTCGCGTCCTCCGAACCGGGCCTGCAGGTCCTGCGGTAGCAGCTCGAACGCCCGCTCCGTGACCATCGGGGGCCAGTCTCCCTCCGCAACCGCACCAACTTCGTTGATGCTGAAGGGCTTGTCGTCGGCGAACCCGTCCTCGGGGTCGTGGTACTCCGGGCCCGCGGGGTTCCACAGGTGGGTGGTCTGAACCTGCCGGGCTTCGCCCCAGGTGCGGGCGGAGGCCAGCGCCTTGATCTCCTCGGCCTCCGCGGGGGCAGTGTCGGCGTCGGCGAAGGCGAGGCAGTCGTGCATCTGTGCGTGGCCGTACACCAGGCGCCGGGGGTTCGGGTGGTGCGTCGTCATGGCGCACATCGTGCCGCAGGGGTACGACATTCAAGATCAAGGGGGTCAGGGCCCAGCCTGAAGATCGAATGGGTAGAGCGTCGGCGCCTGCGCAGGTGACGATTCCGCCGCTTGACCGGTGCCCGTTCCCCTCCGAAGCGGATCCAGGTGGTCCCGTCACCCCGTCTAAAGTCTCAGTCGTGGAGCGAGCCCACTGGATCCTCAGATCATCGGGCTCCGGCTGGACCTGGCCAACCTCCACGAGATGGCCGGCGCCTACCGCGAGGCCCTGGCCGAGTTCATCGCGTTGACCCGAGACCTTGAGCAACCGGGCGGCGACCGCGAGCTGGCACGACACTGCCGCCGGCAGATTGCTGTCTGCAAGGCAGAGCTGGGTCAGTCTGCGAGAACTTGAATCGATGACCTTGGCGAAGTGGGTGGGGGCAAGGTCCACTCCTGCTGCGCGCCTTCGCTCACCGACTCGCAGAACTTGATAAGTTTAATTAGCCGCCGAAATCCTATGACAAGTTTCGTTCATCGATATCGGAACGGCGGATAGCTGAGAAGAGGTGTGCGTGGTCGGTAGAGGGCGTCCAAGCCGGTCCACCGTCTACCTGCGTCTCGATCAGGCGTTGGGCGAACTGAACCAGCGTCTCGGTGGCCTCCCGAGCCCGAAGGAGGCCCAGACGATCTGGGAAGACATCTGGCACCAGGAGGCCCACCACTCCACCGCACTGGAGGGCAACACGCTCGTGCTGCGTGAGGTGCAGGCGCTGCTCGAACGGGGCCGGGCCGTCGGGTCGAAGCCGCTGAGGGAGTACAACGAGGTCCGCGGCTATGCGGACGCCGCCCGTTGGGTCTACAGCCAGGCGCTCGAACCCGACGGATGGCACGATGGTCGCCTGGTCAGCGTCACAAAGGTCCGCCAGGTCCATCACACCGCCATGACTCCCGTCTGGGACGTTGAACCTCACCCCGAGGCTACCGGCAGCGAAGGGCCGGGAAGCTTCAGGCAGCACGATATCCATCCGTTCTCCGCCGGGATGGCCTCCCGCCAGCATGGCCCCTGGTGCCGGCGCAGGTCGACCAATGGGTCGAGGACGCCTGCACGACCGGGGAGCGTCTCGCGGCCGGCGGTCCGCTGCATCGGCCGTTGCCGGAGGAACTCGCCCGGCTGCACAACGACTTCGAGCGGGCGCACCCCTTCATCGACGGAAACGGGCGTGCGGGGCGGCTGCTGCTCAACCTGATCCTCGTACGCCTCGGCTACCCGCCCGTGATCATCTTCAAGCGCCAGCGTGACGCCTACCTCGCCGCGATGCAGAGGGCAGACGTCGGAGACTACGGTGCGCTGGGAGAACTCATCGCTCGTGCCATGTATGACAACCTGAACCGCTTCATCGTGCCGAACGTCGCCGGCCCTGCCCGCCTCGTGCCGCTCGCGGCCCTGGTGACAACGAAGTTCAGCCTTCCGGCGTTGCGACAGGCTGCGCAGCGCGGGCGTCTGGACGCAGTACAGGGGTCGGACGGCATCTGGCGAAGTTCCCGCAAGGCGGTCGAGGCGTACCGGGCGACGAGGAATCAGAAGCGGCACCGCTCCGAGGGAACCTGACCCAGTTGCCTCGCGTCGCTCCGACAGCGACCGCCGGGATCAGTCAACAAGTCCTCCTCCGCGGACAGCGGCAAGAAATGCAGACCAGGTCTGTGGGGCGAAGGTCAGGGCGGGCCCGGTGGTGTCCTTGGAGTCGCGTACGGCGACAAGGCCGGGGAGGTTGTTCGGCGACCTCGACGCAGTCGCCGCCGTTGCCGCCGCGGCGGGTGCTCTTGCGCCAGATGGCGCCGGTCAGGTCAGTCATGCTGCAGCTCCCCGACGATCCTCTTGATCATGTCTCTGGATTCTCCGTCGCTGAGCGCCAAGGCTGCTATGCCCTTCCAGGCGTCCTCGTAGGCGCGCAGCTCGTCGGGCTTGTCGAGGTACAGCGCTCCGATGAGCGACTCGCGGTAGACGACGGAAGGTTCGGGTGCCGCGCGACCGCCCTTAGTGGCGGGGAAGTCGAGACCACGAAGGATCCGGCGACCGCCCCCCGGCTGCGGTCCGGCAGACAGCGGAAGGACTCGGACGGACACGTTTGCCAGATCGCCCACTTCGAGTAGGCGCCCCATGGGCGGGTGGGGCGATCATCGGAGCCGGCGCAGGCCGGGGGCATCCTGCGCGGCGAGGAGGATGCCCGCCAGGCCAGCTTCCTGGAGCTGTTCTTCGACCTGGTGCTGGTCTTCGCCCTGGGTCGTCAGCCGGATGGTGCCGGACCTTCTCTCCGACAACGTGGGCTCGCGCTGGCTGTCGCTGCTGTACCCGGTCCTTCTGGCCCTGCCGCTGCTCTGGCTGTGGACGACTACCGCGTACATAACCAGCCGGTTCGACATATGCAACCGCTGGATTCAGCTACTGGTCCTGGTCAGCGCGTTCGGCCTGCTGATCATGTCGACGTCCCTGCCGTACCAGTTCGAGGCACGCGGCGCCTCCTTCGCCGTTGTGTACGTGTTGCTGCACATCCGACGCCCCTTGCTGCTCCGGCCGCTGTTACGGGAGCACGAGAACGTGCGGGCGCTCTACACCCGCCTGGCCATCTGGGCGAGCGTCACCGGCGTGATCTGGCTCGCCGGAGCGGTGATGCAGGGATCCAATCGAATCGTGCTGTGGTTGATCGCCATCACCGTCGACATGATCGTGGCGCGGTTCAACTGGCCGATACCCGGCTTGCGCCGAACAACGATCAGCGCGTGGGCGATGGCCAGCAGCCGACACCTCCCCGAGCGCTACGGGCAACTGTTGCTGATCGCGCTCGGCGAGACGGTGGTGTCGATAGGCCTCACCTACGCCAACCACCCCGCCACGGTCGCTGCAACGGCGGCCCTGGTGATCACATTCTTCTCGTCCGTGCTGATGTGGCGGATCTACTTCTATCGCGCCGGCCAGGTGTTGGCCGAGGCCGTCGCAGTGTCGTCGAACCGGGTGGTTGCCGGCCGGACGGTTGGCGCGGCCCATGTGCTCATGGGGCTCCGTTGCGTTGAGCGTCGCCAAGATCGAGGCAAACTTGAGCAGTGAAGTCATCGACCCGGCCTGGCTCGTGGCTGCCTCCGAAGTCGGCGTTCGCCGGGTTTCGGTTCCCGCCGGAGGTGATCGTGGTCGCGGTGCGCTGGTATCTGCGGTTCAACCTGTCCTATCGGGATGTTGAGGAGTTGCTGGTTGAACGTGGCGTGGAGGTCGATCGATCACGTCACCGTCTATTGGTGGGTGCAGCGGTTCACGCCGCTGCTGGCCGACGCCGCCCGATTCTGCCGCCACTCGCCGGGCGACAGGTGGTTCGTTGATGAGACGTACGTCAAGGTCAACGGGATGTGGCGGTACGTGTACCGGGCGGTCGACCAGGACGGGCAGGTCATCGACGTGCTCGTCTCGACCCGCCGGGACGCCGGTGCAGCCCGGCGGTTCTTCCGACGAGCGCTGTCGACGCTGAAGGTGACGCCCAACGAGGTGGTCACGGATGCCGCGCCGGTCTACCCCAGCGTGCTCGACGAGCTAATCCCGTCCGCGTGGCACCGCGTTCAACGGTACGCGAACAATCCGATCGAAGCCGATCACAGCCGGTTGAAACACCGTTTGAGACCGATGCGCGGGCTACGAACGGACAAGACGGCGCAGGTGATCATCGCTGGACACGCATTCATGCAGAACCTCCGACGCGGCCACTACGAACTCGCCATCGACACGCCGCCGACCACGCAGGTCGCCGCTGCGTTCACCGAACTCGCCCAAGCGATCTGACCGCGGACCCGACCCGGGTTCAACACGTCCGCCCATCCGATAACGCAACGGCGCCGTCAGCGGTACTGCGCGACTGACAGGAATCCGGGGTGTCCGGCTGGCAGGGGTCACACCCCCGCTTATGTCGTGCACTCGTGGGACCTCGACCAGCAGCGTCGCGCGACGCGTACGGATGGCCGCCACTGCCTTGGCCAGGACCGCAGCGGATCTTCGTCCTCACCGACATCTGGCAGCGACGGCAGCGAATTTGGTGGGTCTGGTGGCGGCAGTCCGCGCCGCTCAGCGCGGGAACAGTGCCACACCAAGCTCACAAGGTCGTTGGTGCGCTCGTAGGGGAGGCGGCCCAGACGAGGGTAGGCGCCGTCGTTGACCGTCTTGCCGTCGCCGTCTAGGGGAGGGTGCCGCGAGGCGACGGGCAACCCGCGATACCCCGAACGCAGTCGGCGCTTCCGCCCAGCCGGCAACCCGCCCCCTGTGCAACTTGGCCTGGTCGAGTCACAGGTCTCCCTGAGGCGGCTGCCGGACCCGGCCACCCCGTCAGGATTGGGGCGAGGTCAGGTTCCGTATCAAACGGGCAAAATCTACCGCCGAAAGACCGGGCAGGCGTCCGGCAGGTGTCCCCGAGAAATCCTGGCTTAACACTTGTGCTCCAAGAGTTCACATCCTAGGCTGCGAACATCACAGATCTTCTTGGGCGTTTCCCCACACGCTCGCCGCCCCTGTGGCGACCCCCGATTTGAGGTGACTGTATGAGTTCCGAGAACGGACATCGGTCGAGATCGATGAAAAGGCTCGTGGGTCTCGCCGTCATTGCTGCCCTCCTGGTTGCGGCGGCGCTCGACACCAAGTTCCTCTCGCCCCAGCAGGCGGCGGAGCTGAACCCGGCACCGTTCAATGTGGAAAGCTACGCTGCGAAAGCATTTCCCGAGGTCGCGGGCGCAATCAAGGAGAAGGCAACGGACCTCGAGGTGCTGGCGCCGGCCGTCGAAGCGGACCCTGCGGCCGCAGGCAAGCAGTACGGCCAGGACCTGGGCAGTGGTTCCTACGCCATTCCGGTCAAGGTGACCGGCACGGTGGACCAGGTCGATGAGAACTTCATGCAGCTGAAGGCCTCCGGCGTGCCGGACAGTACCGCGGTTCGCGTCCCGGTGGGGCCGGCCCTCAGTGGAACGCCGGTCCGGGACGCCACTGGAACCATCAAGTTTGGTGATTTCGCAGGCCAGAGTGATTACCAGTCGGTGGCCAACCAGTTCAAGCTCCGGATGCAGCAGGACGTGCTCGCCAAGATCGACCCGGCGTCGCTGAAGGGCAAGCGAGTGACGGTCTACGGAGCCTGGTCGACGGGGGGACCGCCGAAATCCTTCGTCATCCAGCCGGTCGAAATCGAGGCGCGGTCGTGATCGCGCCCAGCGCGTCCTCGGTACCCGGTGACGCGTCTCCCGGCATGGACGACGACGTGGTGCTGCGCGCGGTCGACATCACCAAGACATACGGTGTCACCCGAGCGCTGAAGGGCGTCAACTTCGAGGTGCGACGTGGGAAAGTCACCGTTCTGTTTGGTGAAAACGGCGCCGGCAAGTCCACGCTGATGAAGATTCTCTCCGGCGTCGAGCGGCCGACGAGCGGCCACCTCGAACTCGACGGCAAGGTTGTCGACCTGCGGTCGACCACCCAGGCGGTCGACCGCGGCATCTCGATCATCCACCAGGAGCTCAACCTCTGTCCGAACCTGAACGTCCGGGACAACATCTTCGTCGGGCGCGAGCTGCGCTCGCGCGGTGGTGGCGTGGCCTACGCGCGCGAGGGGGAGATCACCCGAGAGCTCATGGCGAGGCTGGAGGAGGACATCGCACCCACCACCCTGGTGGCTGACTTGCGCCTCGGTCAGCAACAGGTGGTGGAGATCGCACGGGCCCTCGCCACCAACGCTCGAATCCTGATCATGGATGAGCCGACATCAGCGTTGAGCGCGGCCGAGGTCATGGTCCTGTTCAAGGTCATTCGCGAGCTGAAGTCCCAGGGCGTGGCGATCGTCTACATCTCCCACCACCTTGAGGAGGCGATCGAGATCGCCGACCACGCGGTGGTCTTCCGCGACGGGGCGCTGGTCGCCAAGAAGGACGCGGCCGACATCGACCTGCCCTGGGTGGTGTCCAAGATGGTCGGGCGCGCCGCCGAGTACGACTTCACCGGCGAGCCGCGCGGCCACGGGGAGGTCGCCCTTTCCATCGAGAACGTCCGGGTACCCGATCCGGACGCCAGCGGTCGGCTGGCAGTCAACGACGTCTCGTTGCAGGTGCGCGCCGGAGAGATCGTGTGCCTCTACGGTCTGATGGGCGCAGGCCGTACCGAATTGTTGGAAGCGCTTGCCGGGCGGCAGCCCATCGCGGCCGGCCGGGCGCTCCTGGAAGGCCGGGATCTGCGTCGACTCTCGATCGAGGAGCGGATCTCCAGCGGCATTGGGCTCGTCCCCGAGGATCGCCAGCGCGACGGTCTCGTCCAGCTCATGTCCGTCGGGGCGAACATGTCGCTGTCCAGCCTGCTGTCCATGGTCAAACGCACGTTCGTCTCCCGCGGCAGGGAGAACGCCGACGTCCAGACCATGATCAAGGAGGTGCGGGTGAAGACCGCCGGACCGGGTGCCCCGCTCACCTCCCTCAGCGGCGGCAACCAGCAGAAGGTCGTCATCGGCAAGATGCTGATGACCCGGCCCAAGGTCCTGCTGCTCGACGAGCCCACCCGCGGCATCGACGTCGGAGCGAAGGGCGAGATCTTCGCCCTGCTGTTCCACGAGGCGCGCAAGGGTCTCGCCGTGCTGTACGCGACGTCCGAGATCAGCGAGGCGCTGACCGCCTCGCATCGGCTGGTCGTCATGTCGAAGGGCCGCATCGTGCGGGAGTTCGACCCGGGCACCGCCACTCGAGAGGAAGTCATGGCCGCCTCCGGCGAGCCCGAGCCTGAGGCCCTACACATCGGAGCATCGGAATGAGCGACACACAGGCCGCCACCGGCCCTCGGATCCTCGGCCGTCGGGTGAACCTCAACAAGCTGCTCGTCGAGGGACGGGCCCTGGTAGCGCTGGCGATCATCATCATCGTCTTCTCGTCGCTGTCGTCAAACTTCCTGCAGCCGGACAACCTCATCCTGATGACCCGGCACGTCGCCATGAACGCGATCTTGGCCATCGGCATGCTGATGGTGATCCTCAACGGCGGCATCGACCTCTCGGTCGGCTCCACCGTCGGCCTGTCCGGCGTGATGGCCGGCTATCTGCTGCAGGGCTCCAACGTTCCCTTCTCGGACCTGGTCGCCTACCCGTCGGTGTGGGTGGTGATCCTGGTCTCGCTGGCGGTGGGGGCCCTGGTCGGCTATGTCAACGGGCTGCTGGTCGCCCGGCTGAACGTCGCGCCGTTCATCGCCACCCTCGGCATGCTCTATGTCGCCCGTGGCATCGCGCTGCTGATCACCAACGGGGAGACCTTCACCAAGCTGCGCGGTGAGGAGACCCTGGGAAACAGAGGCTTCATCCCGGTCCTCGCCGGCACCCCGCTCGGCATTCCCATGCCGGTGTGGCTGATGGTCGTCTTCGCCATCGTGTTCTCCCTGGTGCTCAACCGCACCGCGTTCGGCCGGTGGCTCTACGCCACCGGTGGCAACGAGCGAGCGGCGGAACTGTCCGGCGTACCGGTGCGGCGGGTCAAGGTCCTCATCTACGTCATCTCCGGCTTCTGCGCCGGCACCGTCGGTCTGCTGCTCGCCGCCGACCTGCCGGCAGCCACCCCGCGGGGCGGCGAATTCTACGAGCTCAATGCAATCGCAGCGGTGGTCATCGGCGGCGCCGCCCTCTCCGGTGGCCGAGGCACGATCCGGGGAACACTCATCGGCGCTTTCGTCATCGGCTTCCTCGTCGACGGTCTCGTCCTGGTCGGGGTGTCCGTCTTCTGGCAGCAGGTGATCAAGGGGGCGGTCATCATCCTCGCCGTCGCTGTCGACCAGATCCAGCAGATGCTGCAGAAGCGCCGCGACCTCAAGCGCGCCGCCGCCCCGAACCCGCCGGCCGACCCTACGTCCACTGCCGGCGACCCGGCACTGGCCGGTGCCCGGTGACGTCGTTCCACCCGTTCACAGTCGTCCATCCCCCATCCCCCGTCCCTCGAAAAAGAAGGTGTTCGATGAAGCGCAGACTCGCCCTGCTCGCCCTGCCGATGGCGGTGGTTTTCGGCGTCGCCGCTTGTGGCGGCTCCGGCTCCGGCTCCGGCTCCAGCGGCGACAAGGCAGGCGGAACTATCGCCGTCATCACGGTCGACCCCTCCAACCCGTACTGGAAGGCCGAGGTCGACACTGCGGTCGCCGAGGCCAAGAAGCTCGGGTACGACACCACGGTCGACGCCCACAACAACGACCCCGACAAGCAGAACCAGTTCATCGACGGGGCCATCTCGAAGAAGGTCAAGGCGATCATCCTCGACCCGGCCGGCGCCAAGGAGAGCGTCGGGGCGGTGCGGAAGGCCACTGACGCCGGTATCCCGGTGTTCCTGGTCAACGCCGAGATCGCCGAGCAGGGCATCGCGAAGTCCCAGATCGTGTCCAACAACGCTCAGGGCGCCACCGTAGGTGCTCAGGAGTGGGCCAAGGCCATGGGCGGCAAGGGCAAGTACGTCGAGCTCTTCGGCAACCCGACCGACAACAACGCCAAGGTCCGCTCCGACGGTTACGCCGAGGTGCTGGCCCAGTACCCGGACCTGAAGTCGGTGCAGCGGGAGACCGCGAACTGGGACCGGGCGGAGGGCAAGCAGAAGATGGAGGTCATGCTCCGGGCGCACCCCGACATCACCGGCGTGGTGGCCGGCAATGATGAGATGGCCCTCGGCGCGATCCAGGCACTCAAGGATGCCGGCAAGCTGTCGAAGATCAAGGTTCTCGGGTTCGACGGCAACCAGGACGCGGTCAACGCCGTCAAGGCGGGGGAGATGGTGGCCACCGTGCTGCAGCCCATCGTCCAGGGCACCACGCTCGCGGTGCAGCAGGCCGACCAGTTCCTCAAGAACGGCAAGACCGGTGCGGCCCAGGAGAAGCAGGCACTGGACTGCGTGCTTGTCATCAAGGACAACGCGGACAAGCTGAACAACTTCGTCGTCGCCGGCTGATCCGGCGGTCCGACGGGCCCTTCCGACGACGCGTCGACGGGTCGGTCGTGGGCCCCGGCAGATGACCTCCATCAAGATGGAGCTTGTCGAAGCGGCACACGGCGAATTGCCGGTGCACGCTGCCAGCCCATGACCGACCCCCGGCCCTGCAAGGGACACCACATGAACAATGCCCGGTCCAACGCCCAGGGAACAGTCCGTCAGCGCGAGCGCAAGACGGAGACGCGGCAACGGCAGATTGCCGAGCGCGTGGCCGCGGAGGGTTCCTGCTCTCCACAGGAACTCGCCAGCGCGTTCAACGTGAGCATCATGACCATCCACCGCGACCTCGAACAACTGGAACGACGTGGGGTCGTGCGCCGCTTCCACGGCGGGGTGACCGCACAGCCGTCCGGGGTCTTCGAGTCCCAGATGTCGTACCGGATGATGTCCAGGACCGAGGAGAAGAGTGCCATCGCCGCAGCGGCGATGCGCCACGTCGACGCAGGCATGTCGGTGCTTCTCGACGACTCGACCACGGTCATGCACATGATCGAAGGCTTGGGCGAGCGGGCGCCCCTGCACGTTGCGACGACCTTCCTGGAAGGCCTGCGCCGGCTCAGCCAGCTCGCCACCGAGACGGACCTGACCGTCATCGGCCTGGGTGGGGTCTACGACGTACCGCACGACTCCTTTGTGGGACTGCAGACCATCGAACAGATCGCCGGCCTGCAGGCCGACGCTCTGTTCCTGTCGACCTCGGCGATCTCGCTGACCGACGCCTTCCACCAGGAGGAGCGCATCGTGGCCCTCAAACGGGCCATGGTGCAGGCCGCGACCCGGCGGTACCTCCTGGTCGACCACAGCAAGCTCGGCCGGGTCGCCCTGCACAAAATCGTGCCGCTCGACGTGTTCGACCTCGTCATCACCGACGCGGGAGCGGATCCGAAGGTGCTGGCCGCGTGGGACGCGGCGGGCATCCGGTACGAGGTGGCCTCATGACGGTCCACCAGTACCGCCGCACCTTGAGCACACGCGGGCAGGAGACCTGGCGATGACACACATCTACGACAACCCGGCGGATTTCAAGGACCATGTGATCGCTGGTTTCGCTGCGGCGTACGGTCGCTATGTCGAGCGGGTGCCCGGGGCGTCGGGCTTCCTCCGGCGGGGCGGACCTCGAGCGGGAAAGGTCAGCCTCGTGGTGGGCGGCGGCTCCGGCCACTACCCGTCGTACTCCGGCACGGTTGGTCCCGGGTTCGCCGACGGCTGCGTGTTGGGCGACGTCTTCGCGTCCCCGTCAGCCGAGCAGATCGTCCGCGTCGCCCGCGCAGCCGACGGTGGCGCCGGCGTGGTGCTGTCCTACGGCAACTACGCCGGGGACCGGCTCAACTTCGGCGCCGCACAGGAGCGGCTGCGGGCGGCCGGTGTGGACTGCCGCAACGTGTACGTAACCGACGACATCGCCTCTGCCGGACCCGACGAGGCCGACCGGCGTCGTGGCATTGCCGGCACCTTCCTCGTCTACAAGATCGGCGGTGCCGCCGCCGACACCGGATGCGACCTCGACACCGTGGAGCGGGTGATGCGTTCGGCCAACGCCGCCACCTTCTCGTTCGGGGTCGCGTTCGGCGGCTGCACGCTGCCCGGGCGGGCCGAGCCGCTGTTCTCCGTCGACAAGAACCAGATGGAATTCGGCCTGGGCATCCACGGCGAACCCGGCATCCGGGCGGCCTCCTGGGTGCCCGCCGAGGAGTTGGCGAAGGTCCTGGTCGAAGCCGTTCTCGCCGAGCGTCCCGCTGGCGCCGGTGGCCGGGCGGCGGTGATCCTCAACGGACTGGGAAGTACCAAGTACGAGGAACTCTTCGTGCTCTACCGACACGTCCAGCGGCGGCTCGCCACCGCCGGGATCGAACCCGTGCTGCCCGAGATCGGCGAGCTGGTGACCAGCCTCGACATGGCCGGCTGTTCGCTGTCGGTCACGTGGCTGGACGAGGAGCTGGAACGGTACTGGGTTGCACCGGCCGACACCGCCGCCTTCCGTCGCGGTGAAACGTCGGTGCTGCCGGCCTACGAACGGTGGGCCAGCGCGATAGAGCACGAGCGCGGCGACTGTGGTTCGGCCGAGGCAAGCGCCGCGTCCCGGGCGGCCGCCGACGTCGCTCGGCGGGCCATCGCAGCGATGGCGGATGTCGTCGTGGAGAACGAGGAGGCCCTCGGCCGCATCGACGCCGTAGCGGGCGACGGCGACCACGGCATCGGCATGGTACGTGGCCTGCGTGCGGCGCAGGTGGCAGCCGAGGCGACCGACGGCGGGGTCGGCGATGTGCTGACCGCAGCCGGGGACGCGTTCAGCGACAAGGCCGGCGGCACCAGTGGCTTGCTGTGGGGAGTCAGCCTCGCCGCCGTCGGTGCCGCCCTCGGAAACACCGACCAGGTAACGCCGGAACGCCTGCGGGATGCCGTGTGTGCCGGCGCGGCGACGATCCAGCGGGTCGGCAAAGCGGAGCGGGGCGACAAGACCATGCTCGACGCGCTGTTGCCCTTCGTCGACGAGCTTGAGGAGCGGCTCGATGCCGGCTCCGCCCTGACCGACGCGTGGCGGGGGGCAGCCGCCGTCGCTGTCGAGACCGGCGCCGCCACCGCATCCCAGCGCGCGCGGGTCGGCCGGGCGCGACCGCTGGCCGAGCGAAGCGTCGGCACCCCTGACGCCGGCGCTGTCTCCATGGGACTGATCCTCACCGCCGTCGGGGAGGTGCTCGCGCGCAGGCCGACTGCGGCCGATGAGCAACCGCACTCCCGATCCCTTGCCTCTTCAGCTTGCAGCAACCACCCCCACGGCGGTGCGCGCCCACCCCTCGGTGAAGGAGAAGCACGATGACCGCGACAAGCATCCAACCCGTGCCCGAGACCATGCAGGCAGTCGTCTGCCACGGCCCGGAGGATTACCGCTTGGAGGAGGTGCCGGTACCGAAGCCGGGCCTGGGCGAAGCGCTCGTCCGCGTCGAGGCCGTGGGCATCTGCGCCAGCGACCTGAAGTGCTACCACGGCGCTGCGAAATTCTGGGGCGACGCCAACCGGCCCGCCTGGGCCGAGACCGAGGTCATCCCGGGCCACGAGTTCGTCGGCGAGATCGTGCAGCTCGACGATGAGGCCGCCCGGCGCTGGGGTGTGGCTGTCGGCGACCGCGTCGTGTCCGAGCAGATCGTGCCGTGTTGGAAGTGCCGGTACTGCGTCCGTGGCGAGTACTGGATGTGCGCGCCGCACGACATGTACGGGTTCAAGCGCCGCAACCCGGGCGGGATGGCGTCCTACATGGTCTTCCCGGCGGAGGCGCTCGTCCACAAGATCAGCAAGGACCTGCCCCCGGCCCACGCCGCCTTCACCGAGCCGCTGTCGTGCGCGCTGCACGCCGTCGAGCGGGCCAACATCAAGTTCGAGGACGTCGTGGTCGTCGCCGGCTGCGGCCCGATCGGCCTCGGCATGATCGCCGGCGCGGCCGCGAAGTTCCCGGCCGAGGTGATCGCCCTGGACATGTCGCCGGCCAAGCTCGAACTGGCCAAGCAGTGCGGCGCCACTCGGACCATCAACATCTCCGAGCAGGACGCCGTGGCGCTGATCAAGGAACTCACCGATGGCTACGGCGCGGACGTCTACCTGGAGGGCACCGGGCATCCCTCGGCGGTGGCACAGGGTCTGAACCTGCTCCGCAAGCTCGGCCGCTACGTCGAGTACAGCGTCTTCGGCTCCGACGTCACCGTCGACTGGAGCATCATCAGCGACGACAAGGAGCTGGACGTGTTGGGCGCCCACCTGGGTCCGCACTGCTGGCCGGCGGCCATCCGGATGCTCGAGTCCGGGAAGCTGCCGATGGACAAGATCTGCACCCACCAGCTCCCTTTGAGCAAGTTCCAGGAGGGGCTCGACCTGGTCGCCGAAGGCACCAAGTCGATCAAGGTTTCCCTGATCCCCGGCTGACGTCGCCGGCCGCCGGAGACGACCCGCTGACCCACGCCCCTCAAGGAGTGCAGATGACCCGCATCTTCGACGACCCCGCGAACTTCACCGACGACATGCTGGTGGGCTTCCTCGACGCCAACGCCCGGTACGTGACGGGGGTGCCGGGCGGGGTGGTTCGGGCCACCACCACCCGGCCCGGCAAGGTGGCGGTCGTGGTGGGCGGCGGCTCCGGCCACTATCCCGCGTTCTGCGGCATCGTCGGGCCAGGCTTCGCCGATGGCGCTGTCGTCGGCAACGTCTTCACCTCCCCATCGGCGGCCGATGCGGCGTCGGTTGGGCGTGGCGCCGACGGCGGTGCCGGCGTGGTGTTCAGCACCGGCAACTACGCCGGTGACGTGATGAACTTCAACCAGGCGGTGCAGCGGCTCGCCGCCGAGGGGATCGAAGCGCGGTACGTGCTCGTCACCGACGACGTGGCCAGCGCCCCGGCGGCGGAACGGTCCCGGCGGCGGGGCATCGCGGGCGACTTCACGGTGTTCAAGGTGGCCTCCGCGGCAGCCGAGGAGGGCTACGACCTTGACGGCGTCGTACGCGTGGCGGAACACGCCAACGGCCGCACGCGTACCCTCGGCGTCGCGTTCGACGGGTGCACGATGCCGGGCGCGCGGGAGCCGCTGTTCATGGTGGAGCCCGGCCGGATGGGGCTCGGTCTCGGCATCCACGGCGAGCCCGGCATCGCCGACGAGGCACTGCCCCGGGCGGCGGACCTCGCCCGGACGCTTGTCAACGGGGTGCTCGCCGAGCAGCCGGACGGTGCCGGCACGAGAGTCACGGCGATCCTGAACGGGCTGGGCCGCACAAAGTACGAGGAGCTCTTCATCCTCTGGGCCACGGTGAGCCGGCTGCTGCGCGAGGCCGGATTCGACGTTGTCGAACCCGAGGTGGGGGAGCTCGTCACCAGCCTTGACATGGCGGGCTGCTCGCTAACCCTGATGTGGCTCGACGACGAACTGGAGCGGCTATGGTCCGCTCCGGCCGACACCCCGGCGTACCGGAAAGGGGCCGGAACGGTGGCCGGGGCGACCGGCGAGCGCCGCCGCGCGTCCGATGCGACGACCGCCATAGCCGGCGAGCGGGATCCGGCTATCGTGCCGGACCGTTCGGAGCGGCCCGCCGACGAGGCGGCCCTTAGATGTGCGGCCACCGCCCTCACCGCCCTGGAGGCGATGGCGCACGCCGTGGGCGAGGCCGAGGAGGAACTTGGCCGCCTCGACGCCGTCGCCGGAGACGGGGACCACGGCCGGGGAATGGTCCGGGGGAGCGCGGCCGCCGTACAGGCCGCACGCCATACCCTCGACGCTGGAGCCGGCCCGGGTTCCCTTCTCATCGCCGCAGGCGACGCGTGGGCGTCCAAGGCGGGCGGGACGTCGGGGGTGCTGTGGGGCGCGGCGATCGCGGCGATGGGCCGACGCGTCGGCGATGCCGGACGACCTGACGAGGCGACCGTGGCGGCCGGCGTGCGTGACGGGTACGTCAGCCTTATCAGCACCGGCGGCGCCAAGCCCGGCGACAAGACGATGCTCGACGCGTTGCTGCCCTTCACCGAGTGGCTTTCCACCGCGGTGGCTGCGGGTGAACCACTGGCCACGGCATGGGCGGAGGCCGCCCGGGAGGCGGAGCGTGCCGCCGAGGCGACGGCCTCGCTGTGGCCGCAGGTGGGCAGGGCCCGCCCGCTGGCCGAGCGCAGCCTCGGCACGCCGGACCCCGGCGCGGTGTCGATGGCGCTGTGCCTGCGTGCGGTCGCAGACGTACTTGGAGACGAGCACTGAAGCAGGGCGGGACGGCTGCCGTCGGCTGCGGCGCAGCAGTGACAAGCAAGGAGAAGGCAATGTCTGACAAGCTACGTATTGTGCTCGGCAGCGATGACGCTGGTGCGCGCTACAAGACGCAACTGACGGCGGACCTGCGGGCCGACGACCGGGTGAGCGAGGTCATCGACCTCGGCGTCGACCAGGACGAGGACACCCACTACCCGCACGTTGCCGCGGCGGCGGCCCGGCTCATCGCCGAGGGAAGGGCCGACCGGGCCCTGCTCATCTGCGGCACCGGCCTCGGAGTGGCGATCACCGCGAACAAGATCCCCGGAATCCGAGCAGTGACCGCCCACGACAGCTACTCCGTGGAGCGGGCGGTGCTGAGCAACAACGCGCAGGTGCTTTGCATGGGCGAGCGGGTGGTCGGCTTGGAGGTCGCCCGCCGGCTGGCGAAGGAGTGGCTGGGCTACCGCTTCGACCCCGGATCCGCCTCGGCAGAAAAGGTCGCCGCCATCAGCGAGTACGAGTCCGGAACCGAGGCGTGAAGGACGGCGATCGTGGGTGACCGGGCCGGTGTCCGCGCTGTCGTGGTGGGCAGCCTGAACGCCTATCTCGTCACCGAGGTGCCCCGAATCCCGCCGGTCGGGCAGACGCTGCAGGCCACCGCGGTGCGTCGGTCGGCCGGCGGCAAGGGCGCGAACCAGGCTGTAGCGCTCGCCCGGCTGGGCGCAACGGTCGACATGGTCGGCGCCGTCGGGAACGATGCCGACGGCCGGAGGATGCTGGATGAGCTGGCCGCAGCCGGCGTGTCGGCCCGCCATGTCGCCGTCGACGCCCACGAGCCGACGGGACTCGCCCTGGTCATGGTGGATGCCGACGGTGACAACGCCATCGTGGTCGTGCCCGGCGCGAACGACAGCGTGGACGAGGCAGCCGTGTCGGCTGGCGGCGGGGCGATCGACGGGTGCGACGTGCTGCTCGCGCAGCTCGAGATTCCGATGTCGGCAGTGGAGGCGGCTCTAAGCCGCGGAGCGGCGTGCGGGGCACTCGTCGTGCTCAATGCGGCGCCGGCGCGGCCCCTGCCCGACGAACTGCTGGCACTCGTGGACGTACTCGTCGTCAATGAGCACGAGGCGCGGGAGCTGTCCGACCGTACCGATGTGGAGGCGGCGGCCGTCCACCTTTGCGGCCGCGGCGCCGCCGCAGTCGTGGTCACGCTCGGTGCCGACGGCGCCCTGATGCTGCGCGGCGACGAACGCGTCACCGCCGCGGGCTTCCCGGTGCGTCCGGTCGACACCACCGGAGCGGGTGACTGCTTCGTCGCCGCGCTCACGATGGCCCTCGCCGCACGTCGCCCCCCAGCGGATGCCCTCCACTTTGCCAACGCCGCCGCCGCGGTGGCGGTGACCCGCCAGGGCACGCAGTCCGCTATGCCGAGCCGCGACGAGGTGCAGGCGTTCCTCGCCAGCCACCCGCTCGCCTGAGCACTGACGAGGAAGGGGTCTGTCGACCATGCTCTGGATCGGTACGAGCTGGAAGATGAACAAGACCATCGGCGAGAGCCGCGACTACGCCCGGCGGCTGGCCACGGCACTGGCCGAGGCGCCGCTGCCCCAGGGAGTGCAACCCTTCATCCTGCCGCCGCACACCAGTCTCGCGGCCGTCCGCGACCAGCTCGCCGGCGCGCCCGTGATGCTCGGCGCACAGAACGCGCACTGGGCAGCGGAGGGGGCTTGCACGGGCGAGATCTCCATGCGCATGGTCGCCGACGCGGGCGCCCAAGTCGTCGAAATGGGCCACTCCGAACGGCGGGAGCAGTTCGGGGAAACCGATGAGACCGTGGCGCGCAGGGCCCGCGCGGCCGTCGACCTGGGCCTGCTGCCGCTGATCTGCGTCGGTGAGCCGCGGTCGGTCCGCGCGGCCGGTCGCGCGGAGCGGTTCGTCACCGAGCAGGTACGGGTGGCCCTGTCCCTGCTGCGTCCCGACGAGATCGGAGGAGCGCTGATCGCGTACGAGCCGGTGTGGGCCATCGGCGCTCGCGGAACACCTGCGACCCCCGAACAGGTCTCGCCTGTCATGGACCTGATCGCCGAAGAGGTCCGCCGTCTCAGCGACGGAGGCGGATGCCACGCCCTGCTGTATGGGGGTGGCGTCGACCTCGACAATGCCGCCCTCCTGCTGCGTGACACGCCCGCGGACGGGCTCTTCGTCGGCCGGGCCGCCTGGGGTGTCGACGGATTGCTGCAACTGCTCGCGATCGGAAGTCGGCACGTCGAGGTCGCTGCCGCGAAGGCGCTTCGCGGCCGCCACTCGCCGGCCACCGGTGGCCCCTCGCCGCGATCGCAAAATCCGCTAGCGCCCGCGCGACCACTACGACCGGCGCAGAGCCGCTGGCAACAGCCATAACGCCGCCCTGCGCAACCTGGCCGACAAACTCCTCGGCGGGCTCTGGTGGTGCCTGACCAACGATCAGCCCTGGGACGAACAAGCTGCCTAATGGGTCGTACCGCGTTGTCGTACGACACTCGCTCTGTTCCGGTAGCCGCCGGCCGGTGAGCACTTCCGCCGCCTGGACTTTCGAGTCCTAAGGGCATATCGGGCTCTGTTGCATTCGCCGTTGGCAAGCTCGAGGCAGACTTGAGCGGTGAACGCTTCGACCCGTCCTGCCCTGTGTGCCCCGTGGATGCCTCCGGAGTCTGCGTTCGTAGGGTTCCGGTTCCCACCAGAGGTGATCGTCCTCGCGGTCCGCTGGTAGCTGCGGTTCAATCTGTCCTACCGGGACGTTGAAGAGCTCCTGGTAGAGCGTGGGGTCGAGGTCGATCACGTTACGGTCTACTGGTGGGTGCAGCGGTTCACCCCGGTGTTGGCCGACGCCGCGCGGTTCTGTCGGCACTCGCCGGGTAACAGGTGGTTCGTCGACGAGACGTACGTCAACGGGGTATGGCGGTACGTGTACCGGGCGATCGACCAGTACGGACAGGTCATCGACGTACTCGTCTCGACCCGACGGGACGCCGGCGCGGCCCGCCGGTTCTTCCGCCGAGTGTTATCAACGTTGAAGGTGACACCGAGTGAGGTGGTCACTGACGCCGCCGCGGTCTATCCCGCCGTGCTCGACGAGTTGATCCCGTCCGCGTGGCACCACGTCGAGCAGTACGCCAACAATCCGATCGCGGCCGAGGCTGAGACGTCATGACTGTCGACCCGCTGACGATCCGACGCAGCACTGCCTCGGAGAGGATCTGGTCCACCTGAGGAGCCGCAGGCAGTCGGCGCGTCAGGAGGGACTGTTTTTGCAACCGCACTTCAACGGCTCGATCTCGGTCCTCCTCGCTGGACGTAGGTCGGTCGAGCCGATAGATGGCCTGCGCGTATTTCTGAGTCTGGAGTAGCCGGGAACCAGGGATTCGTCGTATCGGCGAAGCTTGGCGGCGGCGGACTCCAGGCCGACGTACAGCTCGAACCAGCTCGGCACCGCGTCCCCGGACGCGTGCCACCAGCCCTTCGACTTTGTCTCGGCGGCCAACCCTCGCATCGCGTCGGTCATCTCCGCCGACACGTGGTACAGCTCGCACATCGCCTTGACGTCGAGCACCCGCACCGGCCCCATGCGGTGGCAGGGCGGGGTGGGTCCGCCCGTGCGGGGAGGGCGGGTGGGCCCGCCCCTTCCATTCCATGAGAGAGGCAGGCTGCAGATGAGAGACGAGCGCTCGACCTACCGGGGCACAGCATCCGCGTACACCAGTCTATTGCCGTGGCAGGTGCGTGAGCGCCGCTTCAAGCTGGTCGGGCTCGGACGTCGCGGACTTGAGCCGGACGACGTGTATGCCTTCCTCGACCGGGTCGCCGGCGACCTGGCCGCCGTCTACGCGGCCCTTGCCGCGAGCTGGCGGGAGACTGCCGTATCAAGGACGTGCTGCGCCGCTGGCAGAGCGACCACGCCCGCGCCAGCACCGAGCGGGGCCCGGCCCGATGACCCAGCGCCACGTCATCCACGTCCCCGTGGCCGCCGCCGACCTGCCCGCCGCGCAGCGTCTGGCCCGGGTGATCGGCCGCTGGCTGCTGGTGCTGCCGCAGACCGACCCGGGGGAGACCACCGTGTCGGAGGAGGACCTGCAATGCGTACGCCATCGGGTCTTCTGCGACCTGCTGATGCCCGGCGGCCGGCGCTGCCTGCTCCGCGCCGATCACGACGGCGCCTGCGCCCGCCGCCTCCGCCGCTGAGTCGTAGGCGGTGAGCGTCGCCACGCGCCCCGGCCCATGGCGCCGGTGACGTGCGGTGGCCTGTCGGCGGCGCCGGGTAGCCTGCGAGGGGCGTCCGCAAGCGTGAGCACGGGAGGGGTAAGTGGTCGACAATCCGCGCCCACGGCCGATCTTCCGCCAGGTGCCGGCGGACATGTTCGCCTTCACCACCACCGACCGGGCCGAGCTGCACACGGCGGTCATGCAGGTCTTCGGTGACGCCCACGAGCGGCTGGTCGCCGCGCTGACCTTCGACGAGGTCCTCGCCGCGCTGCCTGGCGTCGGTTGGTACGAGCCGGTCACCGACAGCTCGCTGGACTACACGCTCGGTGCGCTGCACAAGTACGGGCTGGTCGAGCGCACCCAGAACCACACCGCCCACTACGCCTCGGCGGAGGAGTACGAGCGACGCAACCTGCACTACTCGTTGAGCCGCAAGGGTGAGGCGGCCTACGAGGGTGTGCTGCACGCCGTTCAGCTGTTGTCGTCGACCGGGGCGCTGCAGACCGCGGTGCTCGACGCGATCCTCGACCGCCTCGGCGAGCTGCACGATCTGCTCGTCGCCGACGACAGCGCCGACCGGCGGGTCTACGCAGCCCTGATGGAGCTGGAGGGTCACCTCGCCGGGCTGCGCGCCAGCACCAAGCAGTTCAACGGCCAGTTGCAGCGGCTGTTGCGCGCGGAGGGCGCCGATCCCGCGACGTTCGCCGAGGTCAAGCAGGCGACGATCGCCTATTTGTCGGAGTTTGTGACGAACCTCGACGCCCGCCGGCAGAGGATCGCGCAGGGCGTGGCCCGGGTCGAGGCGCGGGGGGTCATCGTCCTGCACCATCGGGCGCTGCGTGGCGCCGACCTGCCGGCGCTGCCGGGTGAGGCTGACCCGGCCCCGCGCTGGCTGCAGCAGCGTGCCGCCCGGTGGGACGGTCTGTGCGCCTGGTTCCGGCCCGCCGATGGCGGCCGTCCGCGCATCGACCAGCTCGCCGACGTGGCGCGGCGGGCCATCATCGCCCTGATGCGGGCGCTGGAGCGGCTCAGCGACAGCCGGCGCCGGGGCACCAGCACGGCGGCCGACTTCCGCGTCCTCGCCCGTTGGTTCTCCGCCTGCGAATCGGACGACGCGGCGCACGAGTTGTGGTCGGGGGCGTTCGGGCTGTGGCCGGCCCGGCACACCCACCTCGCGCTGGACGACCCGACCGCGGTGCCGGCCACCACCTCCTGGTGGCAGGCGCCGGCGGTGCCCGTGTCACCGCTGCTGCGGACCAGTGGCCAGGTGGACAAGGTCGCCCGCACCGCCCGGGTGCGGGACACCGGCGAGGTGCGGCGGTTGCGGCGCGAACGGGTGCTCGCCGAGCGGGCCGAGCTGGAGCGGGCGTGGCGCCGGCTGGCCACCCCCGGCCCGGTGCGGCTGTCGGCCTTCGGCACCCTGGACCCGGGCAGCTTCGGTCGGCTGCTGGAGCTGCTGTCGCGGGCACTGTCCGCCGTGCCGCAGGATGGAGTACGGCGGGCGGCGACGGCTGACGGCCGCCTGATCGTGGCGCTCACCGGCCCGCAGGGTGCCGGCCGGGCCTGGTTGCGGACACCGCACGGCGTTCTCTCGGCACCGGACTTCCTGGTGTCGATCACCGAGGCCCGACCGCACGACCTCGAGGCCCGAGCGGCCGATGCCCGGGAGGCCAGCGCATGAGTGACCTGCGTAGCGAACTCGACCGTCAGCGGGCCACCGAGCGTGCCCAGGCGATCCGGGCGCTGCTCGTGCGTCCTCTGCTCACCCGGGACGCCGGGCCGGACGACTTCGCCCTCGTGGTGCGACACCGCGGTGAGCTGATCACCTGGTTCGACACGCACACCGGCTGGCGGTTGGTCATCGAACCCCGCGCCGGGTACGCCCGGCTGCTGAAGTCCTCGCCGCAGCCGCCAGCCGACCGCCCCGCCCGCCGCCCGCGCGGGGCGCGGGTCCCGTTCGACCGCCGCCGTTACGCCCTGTTCTGCCTGGTCGCCGCCGAGCTGCTCGCCGGGCCGGTGACCACCATCGGCATCATCGCCGAGCGGCTGGCGCAGGCGTCCGCGGTCGAGCCCGACATTGCCGGGTTCGACAGCACCCGGCACGACGACCGCCGTGCCTACGTCGACGCCCTGCTCGTCCTCGAGGAGTTGGGCGTGCTCACCGCCGTGGACGGCAGCACCGACGCCTTCCTGCAGCAGACCGATGCCAAGGTGCTCTACCGGGTCGACAGCGGTCGTTTGGTCCGGTTGCTCGCCGCGCGGCAGGCGCCGTCGCGGCTGCCGGCCTTCGACCTGGGTGCCCTGGTGTACGAGCCGCGCTACGGCGGCGCCGACGACCCGGGCGCCGACGTCTCCGACGAGCAGCGCAACCGCTGGCTGCGGCACTCCATCGTGCGTCGGCTCCTCGACGATCCGGTCGTCTACCTCGCCGACCTGTCGGAGGCGCAGCGGGGCTACGCCGCCAGCATCACCGGCCGGCGGATGCTGCGCACCGCGGTGGCCGAGGCCGGGATGCTGCTGGAGGAGCGGGCCGAGGGCCTGCTCGCGGTCGACCCGGACGCCGCAGCGACGGACGAGAGGTTCCCGGCCGGTGGCAGCGTCGCCGGGCAGACGGCGCTGCTGCTGCTCGACACCATCCTCGCGGCCCATCCCGCCCCGGTCGCCGATGAGCAGCTCATCCGGCAGCTCGCCGACCGGTTCGCGGCGGTGCCGGCGTGGGCGCGTACTTACCGCTCCGACGGCGGGCCGGAGCGGCTTACCGGCGAGGCGCTGGCGCTGCTCGGCCGCTTCGGTCTGATCGAGCGCGCGGGCGGCAGCGTGCGCGCGCTGCCCGCCGCGGCCCGGTACACCGTCGGCGCGGCCACCGTCGCCACCCCACGAGCAGCCAGGAGCAACCGGTGACCGTCCTGTCTCTACCCGGCGCGGCCACCGGCGCCGACGCGCTGCGCGTCGACCGGTGGCAGCCCACCCGAGCCGGCGTGCTCAACGTCTGGCGTTACTACGACGAGGAGTTCGGCTTCCACCGAGGTCGGCTGCTGCTGCGCGGGCCCAACGGCACCGGCAAGTCCAAGGCCCTGGAGCTGCTGCTGCCGTACCTGCTCGACGCCAACCTGCGCCCGTCGCGGCTGTCCACTTTCGGCGGCTCCGAGCGCACCATGCACTGGAACCTGATGGGCGACGGCTACCCGCACACCACCCGGGTGGGCTATGTGTGGCTGGAGTTCGGCCACGGCGGCGACGATGCGCCGCGCTGGTTCACCTGCGGTGCCCGACTGGCCGCGTCCACCAACACCCGCACCGTCGACGCCACCTACTTCACCACCGAGCTGCGTGTGGGCGGCGCCGATGGCCTGTCGCTGGTCAAGGACGGCAATGTGCCCTTGACCCGTCAGGATCTGGTCCAGGCGCTCGGCGACCGGGGCGTCGTGCATCCGGCAGCCGAGTCCTACCGGCGCATGGTGCGCGAGACGCTGTTCCGGGGGTTGAGCGAGACGCAGTACGAGGCGTTGATCGCGACGCTGCTGCAACTGCGTACCCCGAAGCTGTCCGAGCACCTGAATCCCGACGCGCTCTCGGAGGTGCTGTCCAAGGCGCTCCCCCCGCTGGACGCGGCCGACCTGGCCGAGATCGCCGAGGGTTTCGAGCAGCTGGACCGGCGCCGTGAGCGGCTCGCCCGACTCGATGAGGAGGTGCTCGCCGCGCAGCGGCTGACCGAGCGGCAGCGGCGCTACGCCCGGCGTGCCCTGCGTCGGGGCGCCGGTGAGGTCATCGCCGCCACCACCGGGCTGGACAACGTCACCCGGGACGCGCGGCAGCGCCGGCAGGAGCACGCTACGGCCGCCGACGAGCTGGCGCAGGTGCGGACGGCCATCACCGGCAACGAGCGCGACCAGGGCGTCACCGAAGAGGCGATCGGTGGTCTGCGCGACAGTGACGCCTACCGCGAGGGGCAGCAGCTCGACCAGCTGCGCTCGCAGACGCGCGCGGCCCGGGGGAGTGCCCAGGACGTGGCCGCCACGGCGGAGAGTCGACGCGCGGAGGCAGCGGGCACCGCTGAGCGGGCGGAACGTCTCGCCGCTGACGAGGCGGCGACCGTCGCGCAGACCGCCCGATCCTGGCGGGACACGACGGCCGCGGCGCTGGAGGCCGGTCTGGCGACGCTCGTCGAGCCGCTCGCCGCCGAATCCGTGGAGCGGGCCCGGCAGCTGCTGCGCGGCCTCGTGCGCGGCCGGGAAGACGAGGTCACCGCGGTCCGGGCCGCGCTGACCGGCCACGAGCGGGCGGTGGCCGAGCGGGAGCGGGCGCAGGGCCGCCGGGAGCGGCGGGCGGCCGAGCGCGACGCAGCCGACGCCGCACTGCGACAGACCACCCGGGGGTACGAGGACGAGCTGGCCAGATTCCGCGACGACATCGTGGGATGGGCGTCGGGCTGCCGCGTCCTGCCCGTCGGCGACCGTGGCACGGACCTGGCCGACCTGGCCGGCGACGAGGTCTCCCTCGGCGCCGTGGTCAGTGACCTCGCCGCCGCGGTACGCGAACAGCTCGCCACAACGGACGCCAGTGAGCAGGCCCGCGGCGCCGACCTGCAGCGGCGTCGGGTCGCGCCGGCGGCGGAACGCGAGGCGCTGGCGGCGGCCGTGACCCGGGAGCCAGCCGCACCACGGCATCGCACGGCGCCCCGGGCGGACCGGCCGGGCGGCCCGCTGTGGCGGCTGGTCGACTGGCGTGCCGACGTACCGCCGCATGTCCAGGCCGCCGTGGAGGCCGCGCTCGAGGTCTCCGGCCTGCTCGACGCCTGGGTCTGGCCGGACGGTTCGGTGACGTCGGACCGGCGTGGCCATGACACCTACCTGGCGGCGACTGCCGCGCTGCCCGCGCCGCACCGGTCCCTACTCGACGTACTCGACGTACTCGACGTCGACGACCGGGCGACGGTGCCGGCGCCGCTGGTGACCGCCGTCCTCGCCGGGGTGGCCTTCGGGCCCGCCGCACCCCACCACAGCGCGGCGATCGGCGCGGACGGCACGTGGCGGCTCGGTCCGTTGTACGGCAGCTGGAGCAAGCCGGACGTGGAGTTCCTGGGCGCGGCGGCCCGGGACCGGGCTCGGCAGCGCCGGTTGGCCGAACTTGCGGCACAGCTCGCGGAAATCGACGCGGAGCGCAGCGTGGTGGCCGACCGGCTGCGGCAGTTGGCTGAGCGGCGGTCCCTGCTGCGCGCCGAGTTGGCCGCCCGGCCGGATCATCGCGAGGTGGTGCGCGCCGCAGAACGGGTCGGGCGGGCCGAGCTGAAGCTCGCCGGGCTCCAGGACCTGCTCGATGAGGCAGCCCGCGAGGCGCTCGCCGGCGACGAGGACGCCCGAGCCGCGCTGCGCGAGCTGACCCTCGTCGGCTCCCGGTACGGCCTGCCAACCACCGCGGCGGACCTCGATCTGCTGACCGCCGCGCTGCGCACCCTCGGCCAGGCGGCGGACGGATGGCTGACCGACCGGGGCCGGCAGGCCCACGCCGCCGCCCGGCTCGACGACGCCCGCGAGACCGCCGGTCATGCCGTGACACTGGCCGAGGAGGAGGCGCTGCGGGCAGAGACCGCCGAGGAGGCCGCAGCCGGCCTCGAAGCCCGCCTCGACGCCGTCGAGCGCACCGTTGGCGTCGAGTACCGCGCGGTCCTCGACGAGGTGCAACGGCTGCGTACCCATGCGGAAGCCCTGAAACAGGAACTGCGCCGGCTGCGGCCCCGCCACGACACGCTCATCGGGCGCCTGCACGAGCTCAACGCCCGCGCCGAGCGGGCGGAACAGGACCGGGACGCCGCCGCCGGCACCCGCGACGCTGCGGTGTCCCGGCTGGCCCGGCTCGTCGACCTCCTCGGCCCGGACGCGGCGCTCGCCACCGACCTGTCCGGCGTCGGTCCCCTCACCGCGACCCTGCAGGCCGCGCGTCAGCTCGCGGAGGAGCTCGGCAGCCTTCCGCACGGCCCCCGGCACCTACGTCAGGACGAGGGCGAGCTGAGCAACGTGCTGCACGTCATCAGCGCCTCGCTGGCCGGGTACGCCGATCTGGCGATGAACGCCGATGAGGAGTGCGACGTGCAGGTCGTCACCGCCACGGTGGACGGACTGCGGACCACCCCAACGGCTCTGGTGCACCGGCTGACGACGGAGCGCGACGAGATGCGGGCCCACCTGACCGAGGAGGAGCGGCAGTTGTTCGACCGCACCCTCACCGGCGACACCCGTCGCCACGTGGCCCACCGCACCCGGCAGGCCGCTGACCTGGTGCGGCAGGTTAGTGCTCAGCTGGAGCAGGTGCGTACCGTCTCCGGCCTCGGCGTCCGGCTGATCTGGGAGGTCAACAGCGAGCTCGATCCGCGGTTGAGGCAGGCCCGGGAGCTGTTGTTGCAGGATCCGGCGCGGCTGACCGAGGCCCAGCGCACCGCGTTGCACGACTTCTTTCGCGCCCGCATCGATGACGTCCGCGGCGCCGGTTCGACCGACGGGTGGGAACAGCAGCTCGGCGAGGTTCTCGACTACCGACGGTGGCACCGGTTCGTGGTGCAGGTCCGTTCCGCCGCTGGCGACTGGTCTGCGGTTACTCGACGCCAGCACGGCGCCAAATCGGGTGGCGAGAAGGCCATCGTGCTGCACCTGCCGCTGTTCGCCGCGGCCGGCGCGCACTACCGGGCCGCACCCTCGGCGCCCCGGCTCATCCTGCTCGACGAGGTCTTCGTCGGCGTCGACCAAACCAACCGTGGACAGTTGATGGCCGTGTTGAGCGCCCTCGACCTCGACCTGCTGCTGACCTCCGATCAGGAGTGGTGCACCTACGCCGAGGTGGACGGCATCGCCATCCACCAACTGATCGCCGGCGCGGAGGACGGCGATGACGCCGTCACCACCGCCCGTTTCGTCTGGACCGGCCGCGACGTCGTGGCGGCAGACGTGACATGACGGCTGCTCGATTCGACCGCCCGGAACTCGCGCCGCTGTGGGCGGAGGCACGCCGTCGACTGGCGGCCACCGACGGAACGGTGAGTCGCGTGCACCTGCGCGGGCTGCGTCCGGCCGAGCGAGCCGCCCTGGCAGATCTGCTCGGCCTCGCGTACACCCCCGATCCGGAGGTCACGGTCGCGCTGCGGGGACTGGACGCGATCCTGCGTGCCGCCACCGGCGGGCTGGACACCCGAGGTGTGGTGGAGGCGATCGGTGGGCCGATCGCCGACCGGGCGGGTGACCGGCGCCGGCAGGCAGCCGACCGGGCCGAGTTGTGGCGCTGGGCGCGTGAGCACCCCGTCGTCGCCGCCGAACCGGCACTGCAGCCCTGGCTCGACGGCGTACGCGCCGGCGGCCTCGTTTCCGGCGACGCGCTCGTCACCCGCGCCCTGCTGGATCAGGTGTTTCATGTCCTCGCGGCATTGCCGGTGTTGGGGGAACCGCTGCCGGTGCTGGCCGCACGGCTCATCGGCGACTCGCATGCCCTCGACGACGATGGTCGACTCGGCAAGCTGGTGCTCCGTGCCCTGGCAGCCCTGCACGACGAAGAACCGCCAGCCGACGCCGAGCACCGCCGACGGCTCTGGGAACATGCGGGCGTCGCCTGCGACGAGCTTTCCACCACCGTCTTGGTCGCCGGGCTGCGACCACCCGGCGACGATCCGCTCGCCAGCGGACTGCGGGCATGGGCTGACGCCGGTCAGGCCACAGTGGTCACCCTGGCGCAGCTGAAGCATTACCCCGTCAGTCGGCTGGACGGGCCGGTGTTCGTCGTCGAGAACCCGGCAGTGTTGACGGTCGCTCTGCGGCACTTCGGTGCTGCGTGTCCGCCGCTGGTCTGCGGCGCCGGGTGGCCGAGCACGGCGGCCGTGGTGCTGTTGCGCGGTATCGCCGCGACCGGGGCGGAGCTGCACTATCACGGAGACATCGACGGTGAGGGTCTGCGGATCGCCGCGCACGTGATGACCAAGACGGGCGCGCGGCCGTGGCTGTTACAGGCTGAGGACTATCTCGATGCCGCACCGGGTGTCGGCCCGGTCGCTGGCCGGATCGACGACACGCCGTGGGACCCACGGCTGGCTGAGGTCGTCCGCGGACACGACGTCGCACTGCTCGAGGAGGTCGTGCTCGAGTCCCTGCTCGTCGACATGGCCGCACGGGCTGGTGTCGAACGGGCCGTGTGACTGCGGTCAGGTGAGTGCGTGGCCGCTGACACCCAGGGTCGCACCCGCCGGTGGGGCGCGTCGCGCCGCCGGAGAAGATGTCAGCATGAGCGATCCCACACTTCCCAGGCGCGTCGTCGTCACCGGGGCCACCGGCAAACTCGGTCGCGCCGTGGTCGCGCACCTGCGCGCCATAGGCGTCGACGTGCTCGCCGTCGACCGCGCGGGCGGACGCGACCCCCGCGACGTCAACGGCGAGTTCCTCCTCGTCGACCTCACCGACTACGGGCAGGTGGTGGAGGCGTTCACCGGCGGCGCCGACGAGCACGCCGGCGGCGTCGACGCGATCGTGCACCTGGCAGCGGTCCCGGCCCCCGGCCTGATGTCGAACGCGACCACCTTCGCGAACAACTCGGCGGCGACGTACAACGTGTTCGCCGCAGCCAGGGCTGCAGGGATCAAGCGGGTGGTGTGGGCGTCGAGCGAGACGGTGCTGGGGCTGCCGTTCGACACCCCGCCGCCGTACGCGCCGGTCGACGAGGAGTACGCGCCGCGACCGGAGTCCACGTACTCGCTGAACAAGGCGCTCGAGGAGGAGATGGCCCGGCACTTATGCCGGTGGGACCCCGAGCTGGTTATGGTGGGCCTGCGGTTCTCCAACGTCATGGACGTCGAGGACTACGCGCCGTTCCCCTCGTTCGACGCGGACCCGGCGCTGCGCCGGTGGAACCTGTGGGGCTACATCGACGCCCGCGACGGCGCCCAGGCGGTCGAGCGGGCCCTCGCCCACGACCAGCCGGGCGCCGAGGTCTTCATCATCGCCAACGCCGACACGGTCATGAGCAGGTCCAGCGCCAGCCTGATGGCCGAGGTCTACCCGGGTGTCGAGATCCGCAAGGAGCTCGGCGAGCACGAGACGCTGCTCAGCATCGACAAGGCGCGACGGGTGCTGGGCTACGAGCCGCGGCACTCATGGCGAGACCACGTGGACACCGCGGGCCGCTGACGCCTCTACCTCGGCGTAGGCCTGGGTCATCCGGGAGAAGTCGTCGGCGCCGTGCCCGGCGCTGATCGCCCGCAGGGCCGCCGCGCGGGCCGCCCGTAGCACGTCCGCGTCGATTCGGTGCTCCTCGGCGGCGTCGATGATGTGGGCCATGCTGGCGGCGGTGGAGGCGATGGCGGAGACGTCGGCGGCATGGTCGTCGGCGCCCAGCCGGCGGGCCATGTCGTCGATGAGGTCCGGCAGCAGGCCCCCGATGCCCTTGGCGTACGGGGCGAGCGCGGTCGGGCTGATCTGTTCGGCCCGGGCCAGTGCGAAGGCGTGGGCGACGCCGCTCATCAGGATCGCGGCGTGGAAACCCGGCCGTTTAGGGCCGGGAGGTAACGCCGCTCCCTCCCCTCGATGCTCGTCTTGCATGATGGGTGGATAG
>NZ_JBSFYP010000016.1:0-122049 GCF_053599835.1 Micromonospora sp. NPDC005163 | reverse complement strand
CCAGCGATCACAGAGCGTAGACAACTCGATGATCACTGACTCCGTGCCCGTTTCGCTACTCTGCATCCCCGCCGTCACCTACTGGCGGACGCTCTTATTAACGCCTGGCGTTAATAAGGGGCCCTTCCTTTCACTGGGCGCTTACTTGGCGCGGGGGATGAGGATGAGGCGGGCCACGCCCTTGTCGCCGTCCTTCGCGCCGGCGACGCCGAGCGTCGTACCGACCTTCACGTCGCTCGGCTGCACGGTGGCGCGCCGCTCGACGACCCGCAGGTCGTCACCGAAGGTCCACGTCATGGTGAAGCCGTCGGTGGACTTCACGGTCATCGAGTCGCCGTCGATCGCGGTCACCTCGCCGCGCTGCACGGCGACCGTCTTCGTACCGCCGTCCTTCGTCTGCACCACCGCCTCACCGTGCAGGGTGTTCCTGCGCAGCAGCACCCGGGCCTGGCGGCGCTTGCGCCACTCCTCGCCGCGCTTCTGCCGCGCCTTCTCCTGCGCGCTCGGGGAAGCGCCGGGCGTGGCCGACCCGCCGGGTGCCGGGGCGGCCGGCGCGGCGACGGTCTGCACGTCCAGGTCGTTGGCGTCGAAGCCCATGGCGGCCAGTGCCTGGCCCTCCACACCCATCGCCGCGGCGACCTCGACCGCAGCCTCCCGGGCGGGTTGGCTGGCCACCTCGGCCGCGCCGCAGCCGCTGACGCCGAGCGCGACCACCGCGAGCAGTGACGTGGTGACTGCCGCAGATCCCCAACGTGGCATGACTCTCCCTCTCGTCCGTGGAGCCCTAAGCCTGCCCGGCGACGACGAGCGGATCATCAGGCCGATGTTCGGGTCTGGTAAGGATCTCCGGGCAGCCGGACCGTGAACGCGGCGCCGCCCTCCGGCGCGTGACCCGCGACGATTTCTCCGCCCAGCCGGCGGACCAGCCCGGCGGCCAGTGCCAGCCCCAGCCCGCTGCCCACCTTGCGCACCCCCCGGTAACGCTGGTGCAGCGCACCGCGCTCGAACGCCACCGCCAGATCGTCGTCGGTGAAGCCGGGCCCGCCGTCGCGGACCTCCAGCACGCCGCCAGCGGCCGGGTCCGCGCCGGCCGCCCGGACCGCGAGCACCACCGGCGCCCCCGGGGGTACGACCCGCAGCGCGTTCTCCAGCAGCCCGTCCACCACCTGCCGGATCCGCCCCGGATCGGTGTACACCGGCACCGGCCCGCCCGGCGTCTCCACCCGGAACGGCACTCCGACCGCCATACACCGGCCGGACCAGGTCGCTTCGGCGTCGACGGCCAGCCGGGCCAGGTCCACCGGCACCGGTTCCAGCGGGAAGTCGGCGGCCTCCAGCCGGGCGAGCGCCAGCAGGTCGCCGATCAACCGGTCCAGGTGCTGGGCCTCGGCCAGCACCGTCCGGCCGGTGCTGGCCGTGCCGTCCGCGTCGATCACCCCGTCGGCCAGCGCCTCGGCGTACCCCCGGATCGCGGTCAACGGGGTCCTCAGCTCGTGCGAGACGGAGAGCAGGAACTCCCGCTGCCGGCCCTCGCTGGTGGCCAGCGCGGCGGCCAACCCGTTCAGCGCCTCGGCCAGGTCTGCGACCTCGTCCGGCGGCTCGACCGGCACCCGTATGGTGCGGTCCCCGGCGCGCAGGCGAGCGGCGGCGGTGGCCGCGGCACGAATCGGCCCGGCCAGCCAGCGGGCCAGCAGCAGCCCGGCCACCACGCCGGCGGCGAGCCCGGCCAGCAGTGGCAACCAGAGGCTAAGCAGCACCTGCCGCCACAGCCCGGTCCCCGAGGCGCGGGAGAGGACCACCCCGTTGCCGCCGGGCAGCGCCCGGCCCTCGACCAGTGCGCGCCTGCCGTTGACCGGGCGACGGACCGACACGTTGCGACCCTGCTCGATCCGCTGCACCACCCGAGGCGGCAGGCCCGGCCGGTCGACCGCCCCCCGCCGGATCAGGTACGCGTCGATGTCCTGGGCGCGCAGTTGCTGGATGAGCCGCTCTTCGTCGGCGGTACGACCCCGGTCCAGCCGGGTCCGCAGCACCTCGGCGGCGAGTCGGGCCTGCGCGGCGAGCGCCTCCTGATCGCGTCGCTCCGCGCCCTGGATCGCCAGCGGGACGGCGACGATCGCGGTGACCAGCACCGACACCAGCGCCACGGCACAGGTGACCAGCACCGCCCGGGCGGTCAGCGTCCGACCGAATCGGCTGCGCCGGGACGCGGCCGGGGGTTGGGCGCCGACCACCGGCAGCGCCATCGTCGGCGACTCCGGTCGCGCCGCGCGCTGCTGCCAACCGGGACGGTCAGGCATCGGCCGCGTACCCCACGCCGCGGTGGGTCCGGATCACGCTGGCCGGGCCAAGCTTCGCCCGCACCTGTGCGACGTGCACGTCGACGGTGCGGGTGCCGGCGTGTGCGGCGTAGCCCCACACGCCGGCCAACAACTCCTCCCGGGTGAAGACCCGCCCGGGCCGGGCCATCAGGTGGGCCAGCAGGTCGAACTCGGTGGAGGTGAGCTGCACCGGCGCGCCGGCGGCGGTGACCGTCCGCCGGGCGGGGTCGAGCGTCACCGGACCGACGACACGGGCCCGGTCCGCACCCTCCGGGCCGCCGGCGGAGCGGCGTAGCACCGCGCGCACCCGGGCCACCAGCTCACGGGGGCTGAACGGCTTGGTGACGTAGTCGTCGGCGCCCAACTCCAGGCCGACGATCCGGTCCACCTCGTCGTCCCGGGCGGTGAGGAAGATGACCGGGGTCCAGTCGCCGCCCTCGCGCAGCCGGCGGCAGATCTCCGTGCCGGGCAGCCCGGGCAGGGCGATGTCCAGGACGCAGGCCACCGGGCGCAGCCGGCGGGCGGCGGTCAGGCCGGCCTCGCCGTCCCGTTCCAGATGGACCCCGAACCCGTCGCGGGTGAGATAGAGCCGGACCAGGTCGGCGATGGCCGGCTCGTCCTCGACCACGAGGACGAGCCCGCGGTGCGGCGGTTCGACGGTCACCGGCCCATGATTGCCGACCCGGTGCGCTCGGTGCGATCAGCGCGTGTTCGAGTTCGGTAAAGGCGGGGCGAAAAGCCGCCGCGAGCGGTGGAGCGGTGGGGCGTCAGCGCGCCACGACGGGTCGCAGCACGCTGGGCCTCGCAGCGACCGGCACCTCGCCGATGGTGGCGACGATCCGCTCCCGGGGGGTACGCAGACGAGTCCGGAAGGCGTGGTTGAGCAGCGCGTCGAGCTGCCACACCCGCTTCGGATGCGTGGTGTGGATCAGGAACCGCTCGCGGATCCCATCGATGGCGGTGGCGGCCAGCTCGACCGAGTGCAGCCGCGGGTCGGGGCTCCAGGTGACGTTGCTCAGCTCGCGCAGCTCGGTGTTGAGATGCAGGCGCAACCGGTGCAGCAGCCGGGTCTGCTGGGTCACCACCAGCCGACGGTGGGTGAGCAGCAGCAGGTAGTCGCCGGTGACCGGACGGTCCGGACGGCTGCAGCGGGTGACCAGGATGGTGGCGTCACCGGAGCCGACACAGCGCCGGAAGACCGGCATGTGCCGGTTCAGGGTCTGCGCGGCCAGGCCAGCCTCGGCGGCGGCCGGAAGGAACGTTCGGGAGAAGACGTCCATGACCTGCCCAACGACCTCCTCAGCGGAGGTGACGTGGGTCACGCCGATTTTTTGGAAGTTCCACGCGGCGCGTCGCACCGCCTGTCCGACTTCCCACCCGTACGGATCGTGGTCAGAAGTGGGTCAGAGCGGGCTGGGCTCGAACAGCTCGCCGAGCCAGCCGGGGACCGCGTCGGCGTACTCGGCCCGGGCCGGATCGGCCGTGTCCAGAGCGCGCCGCCAGGAGAGCGACCGGCTGACCGCGCCCAGGTTCATCGCCAGGTCCGCGGCCTCAACCAGGGTCCGACGGTCGTACCGGTCGGTCCACGCCTCCAGGTAACCGTCGCGCAGCCGGGCCAGCCGGGCGTCGTCGGCAGCCAGGTCGGTGGCGTACCGGATGGAGCGAAGGGTCACCAGCAGCGTGCCGAACGGGTGCGCCACCGAGGCGTCGCCCCAGTCGAAGTAGCGGTACCCGGTCGGGCCGGCGAACACATTGCCGTCGTGCAGGTCGTCGTGCTGCACAGTGGCCGGGATGCCGAAGTCGGCGAGCCGGCGGCACCGCTCGGCGTACGCCGGCAACTCGGCCTGCAGCCGCTCGTACGTCTCCGGGCTGAGCCCGCCCTCGTCGCCGATCCGCAGCGACTCGCGATCGTCGAGCAGTTGGGCGAGCAGCCCGGCGAGCACCTCGGGACGGTGGTCCGGCACGCCGAGGGCGATCAGTTCCTCGGCCCGTGACGCGGTGGCCAGTTGAAGCGCGGCGTAACCGGGCAGCGCCCGCTCCCAGTGCGCCAGGTCCGCGTCGCGGCCCAGCACGTCCCGCAGCGACTCTCCGCCGTCGGGCAGCAGCGACCAGCCCCGAGCCGGGTCCACCGCGATTGGTGCGAGCACCCGCTCGGGCGCCAGCCCGGCCAGCGCCGCGATCAGGACGGCCTCGTGCACGGTGCCCGGGTTGTTGGCCTTGAACCAGACCGGCCCACCGTCGGTGGGCACCCGCCACACCAGCGACCACGGCCGCACCCGCGGCTCCACGGGCCCGGTCACCCGCCGGCCGGCCCGGCTCAGCTGCGCATCCACCCAGGAACGGGCCCGCACCTGCCACTGCTCTCCGGACCAGTCGGGGGCGCGCTCACCGGCGATCGTCGTCACAGTGCGCACCCTAGGCGGCCGAGCCGGGCCGGGGCGAGGCCTTTTCCCGTAACGAGCCGGGTGGAGGTCAGAGAAGCTCGACGATGGTGGCGTTGGCCATGCCGCCACCCTCGCACATGGTCTGCAGGCCGTAGCGGATCCCGTTGTCCCGCATGTGCTGGAGCATCGTGGTCATGATCCGGGCACCGGAGCCGCCGAGCGGATGACCGAGGGCGATCGCCCCGCCGCGCGGGTTGAGCCGCTCCGGGTCCGCCTCGGTCTCCGCCAGCCAGGCCAGCGGCACCGGGGCGAACGCCTCGTTCACCTCGTACACACCGATCTCCTCGATGCCCAACCCCGCGCGGCGCAGCGCCTTCGCGGTGGCCGGGATGGGCGCGGTGAGCATGGTGACCGGGTCGTCGGCGGCGACCACGGCGGTGTGGATCCGGGCCAGCGGACGCAGCCCGTGCCGGCTGGCCCACTCGCCGGTGGTGACCGCGAGGGCCGCCGCGCCGTCGGAGATCTGGGACGCGGACCCGGCGGTCACCACCCCGTCGGTGCGGAACGGGGTGGCCAGCTCACCGAGCTTCTCCAGCGAGGTGTCCCGGCGGATGCCCTCGTCGGCGGCGAACTTGCCGCCGTCGGTGAGCGGCACCGACGCGAGCTCCGGGTCGAACGCGCCGGCGTCCTGCGCGGCGGCCGCCTTCTCGTGGCTGGCCAGCGCGAACTCGTCGAGCTGGGTACGCGAGAAGCGCCACCGCCGGGCGATCAGCTCGGCCCCGACCCCCTGGTTGAACGGCAGCGCCGCGTCGTCGGCGAAGCCCTCGACGCCCCGGTAGCGGTCCCGCAGTTGGTCGCTGAACGGCATGCCGCCGGCCACACTGGAGCCCATCGGCACCCGGGTCATCGACTCCACCCCGCCGGCGACCACCAGATCGGCCTGGCCGGAGAGGACCGTCGCGGCGGCGAAGTGCAGCGCCTGCTGGCTGGAGCCGCACTGCCGGTCCAGCGTGGTGCCGGGCACGGACTCGGGCCACCCGGCGGCGAGCACGCCGTTGCGGGCGATGTTCCAGGACTGCTCACCGACCTGGGACACGCAGCCCCAGAAGACGTCGTCGACCAGTGCGGCGTCGAGCCCGGTGCGCTCGGCGAGGGCGCGCAGCACGTGTGCTGAAAGGTCGACCGGGTGGACGCCGGCGAGGCTGCCCTTGCGCCGCCCGACCGGAGTGCGTACCGCGCCGACGATGACCGCGTCACTCATGTTTACTCCCGGGTAACTTGGGCTGTCCCGATCCTACGTCGTCCACGGACCGGTCGTCCGCCCCCGGTCTGGCCCGGCCGCGAACGGGTGCCGGCGCGGTCCCCCGGCGAACGCTGGCATGCTGGCCGGATGGATGCCGAAGCTTTCCCGGACCGGCAGTGGCGGGTACCGGCGGGCGTGCCGCTGGCGAAGCTGGCCGGCGCGGTCGTCCTGGTGGCGCTCGGCCTGCTCCTCGCCGAAGGCGACCCGGTGCAGCTGGCGCTGATCGGGCTGGTCGTCGCCGGCCTGCTCGGCTGGGCGCTGCGCGACCTGCTGGCGCCGGTCCGACTCGCGGTCGACCCGGCCGGCGTGGTCGTCGCCCATGGTTACGCCGGCCGCCGGCTGCTGCCCTGGGCCACGGTCGAGCGGATCACCGTGGACCGTCGACCCCGGCTCGGCCTGACCACCGAACTGCTGGAGATCGACGCCGGGGAGTCGCTGCACCTGTTCGGCCGGTACGACCTGGGGGCCGCCCCGGACGAGGTGGCCGAGGCGCTGTGGGCCGCCCGCCCGGCGTGATCGCCGCCGGACAGTGAGCCGGTCGGTCAGCCGGCGAGCAACTGCGCGGTGCGGAACAGGACCAGCCCGAGCAGTATCAGCAGGATGATCGCGCCACCGGCGACCTGGACCAGCGTGCGCCGACCGCGCGGCGCGTACGCGAGCACCAGGGCCATCGCCCCGCCGACCACCAGGCCACCCAGGTGCCCCGGGATGGAGATGCCCGGCACGGTCAGCGTGAACACCAGGTTGATCACCAGGATCGGGATCACCTGGGAGATGTCCCGGCCCAACTTGCGTTCGATGATGATGAGCGCGGCGAAGAGGCCGAAGACGGCGGTCGACGCGCCGGCGGTGGCCGAGTTCTGGGCGCTGAACAGGTAGGCCGAGACGTTGCCGCCGAGACCCGCGATCAGATAGAGCGCGCCGAAGCGCAGCGGCCCGAGGTTGGCCTCCAGCGACCGGCCGAGCACCCACAGTGCCCACATGTTGAGCAGCAGGTGGATCACGCCGTAGTGCAGGAACATCGCGGTGACCAGCCGGTACCACTCGCCGTCGGCGATCCCACCGAGCGTGCCGTCGGGGAAGACCGCCAGCCCGAGCACCGAACCCCAGTTGGTCAGCGGCGTGCTGCCGCCCATCAGGCCGCCGAAGCCGGAGCCGCCCACCGCCGCGTCCCCACCACGGTCGGAGGCGATGGAGAGCAGCATGAGCAGCACGTTCAGCGCGATCAGCGCCTTGGTGACGTAGCCGTGCCGGCCGGCGGTACCACCACCGAAGGCGGTACGCGCCGGCCGGACACTGCGGCGTCCCTCGTTGACGCACTCCGGGCACTGGTGCCCGACGGACGCCTCCCGCATGCAGTCCGGGCAGATCGGCCGGTCGCAGCGGGTGCACCGGACGTAGGTCTCCCGGCCGGGGTGCCGGTAGCAGACCGGGGTGGTCGGCGGAGACTCGCTCACCGGGCCGACCCTCCGTCCGCCACCGCGCGGTCCACCGACGCCAGCCGGTGCGGTGCTCCGGAGCGCTCAATCATGCGAGCAAAGGTACCTCGCCTGTCGATCAGGCAGCGGACCGCTCGATCTCGACCCGCTCGATGACGACGTCCTGCAGCGGACGGTCGCTCGGGCCGGTCGGGGTGCTCGCGATCGAGTCGACGATCTTCACCGACTGCTCGTCGGCCACCTGGCCGAAGATGGTGTGCCGGTTGTTGAGGTGCGGCGTCGGGGACACGGTGATGAAGAACTGCGAACCGTTGGTGCCCGGTCCGGCGTTCGCCATCGCCAGCAGGTAAGGCCGATCGAAGCGCAGCTCCGGGTGGAACTCGTCGGCGAACTTGTAGCCCGGCCCGCCCCGACCGGTGCCGGTCGGGTCGCCCATCTGGACCATGAAGCCGCTGATCACCCGGTGCGAGATGGTGCCGTCGTAGTACGGCCCGCTGCCCGGCTGACCGGTGCGCGGGTCGGTGTACTCCCGGTTGCCCTCGGCCAGGTCGATGAAGTTGCGAACCGTCTTCGGCGCGTGGTTGGGGAAGAGCTCCAGCCGGATCGGGCCAGCGTTGGTGTGCAAGGTGGCGTAGACAGCCTCGGCCACGGGTACTCCTCACTCGTTGGTCAGTTCCATGCGGATCCTCCCATGTGCCCGATCTGGCATCGCGGAGGCATCCGAAGGTGGAGGATGACGAAGGAACAACTCCCAGGAGGTGGGACCGTGTTTGGAATCGGGCGGCGTAAGTCCGAGGGGCAGCTGGCCAGGGCCGAGCTGAACCAGAGCATCAGCCACCTGATGCAGGCAGCCAGCCACGCCGCCAAGGGCGCGGGCGCGACGGTCGGTCCACGGGTGCAGATGGCCCGCGGCTACGTCGAGCCGGCCGCGGCGAAAGTGCGCGACAGCGCCTCGACCGGCTGGGGGACGACACTCACCACGCTGGCACCGCTGGCCGCGGCCGCCCGTGACGGCGCCGCGCAGGCGGGGCCGCTCACCAGGAAGGCCAGGTCGAGCAACATGCGGATCACCGGCAAGAAGAAGCAGCCGCGCCGTCGCGGATCGAAGATGACCGGGCTGCTCGCAGCGGGCGCCATCGTCGGGTTGGCTGGCGCGGTCGCGCTGCGCCGCCGCCGCGAGCAGCAGGAGTGGGCCGAGTACGACCCAACCCGCAACCTGGAGCCGATGCGCGACGAGGTGGATTCGATCGAGGTACGGACCCCGTCCACCACCAAGGGGACCGACGGGTCCAGCATGGCCGGGATGACCGCCGCCGGTAGTTCGGCGGTGGCCGGTGGCGACAGTGCCAGCACCACCGGTGTCGCCAAGCCGGCCGGCGTCCGCCCGACCGACAAGGTCCCCTCGGTCGCCGAGGGCGCCAAGGACACCTCCGGGCGCCCGGCCGACGACCTCACCAAGGCGCTGGGCAAGGACACCACCCGCACCAACGGCCGCCGCTGACCCAGCGGCAGCGCATCGAGCGCCGGCGACGCGGGTTCCCCGCGCCCGCCGGCGCTTTCGCGCGCGGCGTCAGAGCCAGCCGTTGCGGCGGAACCATCGGTAGAGGGCCAGGGAGACGCCGAGCATCAGGGCGAGTACGACGGGATAGCCGTACGTCATGTTCAGCTCGGGCATGTTGTCGAAGTTCATCCCCTCGACGCCCGCGATGGAGGTCCAGACCGCGGCGATGGCCGCCCACGCGGCGATCTTGCGCATGTCGTTGTTCTGGTCGACGGTGACCTGGGCCAGCCGCGCCTGGAGGATCGAGTTCAGCAGGTCGTCGTAGGAGTTCACCTGCTCGACGGTGCGGCTGAGATGGTCCTGCACGTCCCGGAAGTAGCGCCGAATCTCCTTCGGAACCTCCCGGTTGACCTGCGAGGTCAACGTCATCAACGGCCGCTGCAGCGGCACCACGGCCCGCTTGAACTCCACCAGCTCCCGCTTCATCTGGTAGATCCGCTGAATCCGCCCATGGCCGTTGCGGTCGAAGACCTCGGCCTCCAGCACGTCGAGGTCGTCCTCGATCTGCTCGGCGACCTCCAGGTAGAGGTCGACCACCCGGTCGGTGATCGCGTACGCGACCGACCACGGGCCCTGGAGCAGCAGGTCCTGCTTGGTCTCCAGGTCGGCACGGACCGGGGAGAGCCGGCAGGCGTCGCCGTGCCGGACGCTGATCAGGAAGTTCGGGCCGATGAAGAGCATCACCTGGCCGGTCTCGACGACCTCGGAGTTCTCGTTCAGCTCGGCATGCTCGCAGTACCGGGCGGTGCGCAGCACCAGGAAGCTGACGTCGCCGAACCGCTCCAACTTCGGACGCTGCTGGGCCTTCACCGCGTCCTCGACGGCCAGCTCGTGCAGCCCGTAGGTGTCCGCGATGGCGGTCATCTCGGCCAGTTCGGGCTCATGCAGCCCGAGCCAGACGAAGCCGTGCTCCTCGCGGCGGGCCGCGGCCAGCGCATCGGCGTACGTCCAGTCGCCGGGTTGCCGCTTGCCGTCGACGTAGAGCGCGCAGTCGACGACGCCGCTGCGCCCGGTGCCGGCCGGGGTCGGCACGGGCGGCGAGCCGTCGGCGTTGAGGATCCGGGTCATCGCCCGGACCGGTGACGGCCACGCCCGGGGTCGCAGCACCCGAGCGGCGTGCGACGGTGTGGTCCCGTCCTGACCTGCCCGATCCGTCATCGCGCCACCTCCCCGCGCTCGGCTGCGGCTTGAGGCTACGCCGATCCCGGCGGAGGGCACGTGTGACGGCGGTCGCGTGGGGCGACGCCGGGCGGGCCGTGCCGCATCGGGGGGTGTGGGGACGACACGGCCCACCCGGCGCCTGTGGGGGCGGGGGTTGTGCTGCACGCGTCACCGGGGCGGGGGTTGGCCCGGGAAAACCGGACGGCGATCTCCACTGCACCTGACGGGTGACGCTCGCAGCATCGTGAGCCGCCGGCCGCCCCGGCGGGAGTCCCGCGACGACCGGCATCGTCGTTCTGTCAGGAAATTGACAGAAAGCTCAGCCGCGGACGGCCTCGACGGCCGCCGCGAGCCGGCGGACACCCTCGTCGATCCGGTCGGCGGTGACCGCCGAGAAGGCCAGCCGCAGGGCGTGCTGCCCGCCGTCCAGCATGAAGTCGCTGCCCTTGACCACGGCGACCCCACGCTCGGCCGCCGCGGAGGCGAGCCGGTCGACCAGCACGTCGTCCGGGAACTCCACCCAGAGGAAGTAGCCGCCGTCCGGCTCCACGAACCGGGCCTGCGGCAGGTGCCGGCGCAGCGACTCGGCGAGCACCCCGGCCCGCTCGCCCAGCGCCGCCCGGACGGTCTCGATCGAGCGGTCGATGTCGCCGGAGACGCAGAACTGGTGCACGATCGCCTGGGACACCATGCCGGGCGAGATGTAGAGGCTGGTCGCGTTCTTGGCGATGTCGGCGATCAGATCCGCCGAGCCGACCAGGTATCCGACCCGCACGCCCGGGCAGACCGTCTTGGTGAAGCTCGACGCGTGCACCACCACGTTGCGGGTGTCCAGCGAGAGCATCGACGGCAGTGCCTCGCCGCGGAACCGGACGTCCGCGTACGGGTCGTCCTCGAAGATCGTGAACTCGTACTCCGCGGCCAGGTCGAGCAGCTCCCGGCGCTTCTCCAGGGAGAGCGTCATGCCGGCCGGGTTCTGGTAGTTCGGGATGACGTGCGCCAGCCGGGGCCGGACCCCGGACTCCAGCAACTTGCGCAGCTCGGCGGTGTCCAGGCCGTCCGGCTGGACCGAGACACCGTGCAGCTCGCTGCCCATCCGCTGGAGGTTGAGCAGCGTCCGGTCGTACGTCGGCCGTTCCACCACCACCGCGTCGCCGGGGCGGACCAGGTGGTCGAAGAGGAACGCGTCGGCCTGCAGCGACCCGTTGGTGACCAGCACCTGATTGGCTTCGACCCCGTGCTTCTCGGCGATCCACTTTCGCAGCGGACCGTAGCCGACGGAGGTGCCGTAGGCCGTGACCCCGGCTGGGTCGGCGTCGAAGGCGCGGATGGCGGCGGCCTTGAGCCCCTCGACATCGACGATGTCCAGCGAGGGAGCCCCACGGGCGAAGGAGATCAGCTGCTCGGCGGTCATGGATGTTGAGCGTACGGGCGGCGGCGGGGGACGCGCCGACGGCACGGCGATGTCCGCATCCTGAGCCACCGGGTCGGGTGACCCGGCTCCACCGGTCGGCGTCAGATCAGACCGGAAGGCCGAGCGAGTCGTGCTGCGCTCCCCGGGAAAGTCCCTCCAGCTGCACGCCGAGCGCGTCGAGGAGCTGGCTCCAGTCGAAGTAGGACCGCCAGGCGACGATCCGTCCCCGGCGGGCCCGAACCACGTCGGCCACGTCCCAGCTCACCGTGCGGCCGGTGGGCGCGACGGTGCCGAACGGCGAGTGCAGCGTGCCGGCGTGGGTGCCGCTCAGGCGCAGCTCCACGGCCGCGCCCCCGGCCGTGCGCACCGCGCCCAGCGGGTCGACCCGCAGGTCCGGGAAGGCGCCGGTCCAGGTCCGCAGCAGCGCGGGCAACTCGATCGGGCGGACCGTGACGCCCGGCATGGAGTAGAACGCCTCCGCGGCGTAGAGGTTCGGCAGCCGGGCCACGTCCCGACGCAGGAGCATGGCGTACTGCTGCTCGACCAGGCGCTCCGCGTCGCGCATCGGACCCTCCCCCACGGGCCACGGCGTCTCCGCTCCCGCAAGGTATCCCTACCCGTCGATCCGGCCGGCACACCTGCCCGCCCGAACCCCGGTGCGCCCGGTCAGATCGCGGCGACCACCTGGCTCTCCGCCCAGACCCGCATGATGTCCCGGACGGAGATCACCCCCGCCACCTCACGGCCGTCCAGCACCACCAGGTGCCGGAACCCGCCCCGGGCCATCGCGGCGGCCGCCTCGGCCACCGTCCAGTCCGGGCCGGCGTAGACCACGTCCCAGGTCAGGTGAGCGCCGGTGCGTTCCACGTCGCAGTCCAGGCCGGCGCCGATGGCCTTCAACACGTCGCGTTCGGTCATGATCCCGATCCCCTCGGAGTCCGGGTCGATCACGACCGCCGACCCGACACCACGGGCCGACATCATCCGGGCCGCCTGGCGGAGCGTGTGCTCCGGACCGACGACGAGGACCTGGCTGGACATCGCTTCCCGTACCTGCATCACGCATCACCCCTTTGGGACGGTGGCATCCGGTACCGACATGGTGGTCCGTGAATGACTCCTGGACAAGACCGGGCATCGCCGTTTCGCCGGCACGCTCGCTACTGTCGGACGGTGTCCACCGAGCCCCTGCGCTGCGCCGGCGCGCTGATCGTCGACCACGACGGCCGGATCTTCTTTCAGCGCCGCTCGCCGCACCGGCGCCTCTTTCCCAACTGCTGGGACATCGTCGGCGGCCACCTGGAGCCGGGCGAGGACGTCGACGAGGCGCTCCGGCGGGAGGTCACCGAGGAGACCGGCTGGACCCTCTCGCACGTCCTCGGTCAGGTGGGTGAGTACCACTACGTCGGCGACGACGGTCTCGCCCGGATCGAGCACGACTTCCTGGTCCGGGTGGACGGCGACCTGGGCCACCCGAAGCTGGAGGCCGGCAAGCACACCGAGTACCGGTGGCTGGCCGAGCACGAGGTGACCGTTCTGGACGAGCACCGCCACGTCAACGACGGGCTGATCCGGCGGATCGCGGAGGAGGGCTTCGCCGTCCTGCGGTCGATCGGTCTGTGAACACCGTCGAGCTGGCGCCGCACCGGTTCGCCGGTCTGCTCGCCCCGGCCGTGGACCGGGCCTTCGTCGCCGGCATGCTGGCCGGTCGGAACGGTGGTGGCGCCGAGCTGAGCCAGCGGTACGGCGGGCCGGCCGCGACCGGCTTCCTGGTGGAGCTGCGCACCCGGCTGGCCGCACCCAGCGGCACGGTGGACGGGCCGGGGTTCGCCGCGATCACCCGGTACCGCGACCCGGTCGTCTGCCACCGGAGCGTGGACAAGCACGTGGCGCACGGCATGATCCACCGCCGCCCGGACGGCGGGCTCTCCGCCACCGACCGCGGTGCCGCGTTCCTCACCGAGCTGTACCAGGTGCACGCCGAGGTCACCGAGGAGCTGTGGGCCGGGCAGGACGAGCGGGTGCCGCGGCTGGTCGCGGCGCTCGGCCGGCTGCTGGCGTACGCCCTGGTGCTGGCCGACGAGGAGGGGGACCGGGACGCGTCGGCGTTCGCCGCGATGGCGCCCCCGTACGAGCCGGACGGCACCCCGCCGGGCGTGCTGCTGCTCAACCGGCTCGGCACGATGCGCTACCACCGGGCCGACGCGCACGCCGCCGCCTGGACCGCCGCCGGGCACACCGCGTCGAGCATCGCCGCCCTGCCGGCCGGCCCGGAGCGGCTCGCCATCGAGCTGGAGACCGACCGGCGGGCGGCCGGCCCGTACGCCGTGCTCAGCGCGGAGGAGCGGTTGACCATGCTCGCCGACCTGGCGGCGCTGCCCGGCTGACCTGGTTGACCGGAGCGGCTCGTCCACGCGGGGCTATCCTCCACCGGTGACGGGGAGCAGGACGAGGGAGGATGTCGGGATGATCGGGATGGTGCTCGCGGCCGGGGCAGGGCGCCGGCTGCGCCCGTACACCGACACGCTGCCCAAGGCGTTGGTGCCGGTGGACGGGGAGACCACGATCCTGGACATCGCGCTGGGCAACCTGGCCGAAGTCGGGCTCACCGACATCGTGATCGTGGTCGGCTACGCGGCGGACGCGGTCCGCGAGCGGCAGGCCGACCTGGAGAAGCGGTACGGGGTCACGCTCACCCTGGTGCAGAACGACAAGGCCGAGGAGTGGAACAACGCCTACTCGCTCTGGCTGGCCCGGGAGTACTTCGCGCGCGGGGTACTGCTGGTCAACGGGGACACCGTGCACCCGGTGAGCGTGGAGAAGACCCTGCTCGCGGAGCGTGGGCCAGGCATCCTGCTCGCCGTGGACACGCTCAAGCCGCTGGCCGAGGAGGAGATGAAGACCATCTTCGACGCCGCCGGCCAGCTCACCCGGATCACCAAGGTGATGGACCCGGGCGAGGCGTACGGGGAGTACATCGGCGCCACGCTGATCGAGCCGCAGGTCGCCGACGCCCTCGCCGACGCGCTGGAGGCCACCTGGCGGCGCGACCCGAACCTGTACTACGAGGACGGCTACCAGGAGTTCGCCGACCGGGGTGGCGAGGTGCGGGCGGCGCCGATCGGCGACGTGCCCTGGGTCGAGGTCGACAACCACGCCGACCTGGCCCGCGCGCGGGAGATCGCGTGCCGCTACTAGCCCGAAGCGTGCTGACCCCGCTCCACATCGACGTGCGGCGGGGCGCGGTGGCCGACCTCGGCGCGATCCTGGCGGACGGGCGAATCTCCGCCGGCGGCGACGTCGCGGTGGTGGTCGGTCCGGGCCAGGGTGCCCAGATCGCCGAGCTGATCCGACCGTCACTGCGGTCGGCCGACGTGTTCACCGTCGCCGGGGCGACTCTGGACGCCGCCGACGACCTGGGCGGCAAGCTGCGCGCCCGCTCGTACGACGCGGTGGTCGGCATCGGCGGCGGCAAGACCATAGACGTGGCGAAGTACGCGGCCACCCGGCGGGGCCTGCCGATGGTCTCGGTGGCCACCAGCCTGGCCAACGATGGCATCGCCTCCCCGGTGGCGAGCCTGATCACCGATGGGATCAAGGGTTCCTACGGGGTGCACATCCCGATCGCGGTGATCGTTGACCTGGACTTCGTGGAAAGCGGTCCTGACCGGCACAACCGAGCCGGCATCGGTGACGTCATCAGTAACATCAGCGCGTTGGCGGACTGGGAGCTCGCCCGCCAGGTACGCGGCGAGCCCGTCGACGGACTGGCCGCGTCACTGGCCCGGGCGGGCGCCGAAGCGGTGCTGAACCATCCGGGCGACATGACCGACGACGCGTTCGTCACCGTGCTGGCCGAGGCGTTGATCTCCAGCGGCCTCGCCATGGCGGTCTGCGGCACCAGTCGCCCGTCCAGCGGCGGCTGCCACGAGATCATGCACGCGGTGGACGCGCTCTTCCCCGGCACCGCCTCGCACGGCGAGCTGGCCGGGCTGGGCGCGCTCTTCTGCACCTGGCTGCGTGGGGATCTCCGCCGCTTCGGGGAGATGTCGGCCTGTCTGTCCCGGCACGCGCTGCCCCGGCTTCCCGCCGAGGTGGGGCTGACCGACGACCAGTTCGTCGAGGCGGTGCAGTTCGCACCGCGCACCCGACCGGACCGGTACACGATCCTCGAGCACCTGGCGTTGTCGCCTACCGAGACGCGGGAGCGGCTGACAGACTACGCCGGTGCAATCCGCGACCAGCTTGGCTGACCCCCGTCCCACCATCGCCGACTTCCACCGGGTGAACCGGGGCGGTGGTCTGTTCAGCGAGTCGATCAGCCAGTGGCTGGGCGCCGCCTTCGCGCTGGTCGCCCAGCGGCTGGGGCTGCGGCCGACCACGCTGACCATCACCAACCTGGTGCTCGGGTTGGCGACCTCGGTCACCGTGGTGGCGCTCGCCGGCCCGGTCGCGGCCGGTGACGTGCCGGCCTGGGTGGTCGGCGTGCTCGCCCTGGTGGGCTGGCAGGTGGCGTACTCCCTGGACTGTGCGGACGGGCAACTGGCCCGGGTGACCGGCCAGGGCAGCGCGGCCGGTGCCCGGGTCGACGTGCTGTGCGACGTGGCCGCGCAGATCGCCCTGGTGGCGGCGCTGGCCGCCACGGCGGTGGCGCAGGAGCCGTCGACCCCGACCTGGCTGGTGGCGACCTTCGCCGGCACCTGGATGGTCAACCTGGTCACCTCGGTGATGCAGGCCGGCCCGAACGCAGCCAGCATGGTCACCTCGACCTCGCTGCCGGTCCGCCTGGTGAAGCTGGTCCGTGACTACGGCGCGGTGATCTTCGTGGCCGCCCTGGTGCTGGCCGTGGCCCCCGCGCTGGTCCTCTGGGTGATCGTCGCGTTCACCATCGTCAACGGCGGCTTCCTGCTGGCGAGCATCGCCTTCTCCGCCCGCGCCTCCATGCGCTGACCCCCACCGGGTCCGCCGGTGCGCCGGCCGCCGGAAGGGGGGACGGCCACCCTGGGAAGCAGCGGGCGGTGGGCGTGGCGGGCGGTGGGCGGAAGCACGGCCGAGGTCAGCGGCGGTGCGCGGTACGGGCCATGCCGGCATAGATGTTGATGAGCTGCTTGGTGACCACGTCGGGGTGGAAGGTCCGCTCGTAGCGGGCGCGGGCGGCCGGGGCCAGCCCGGCGGCACCGGCCCGGGCCACCGGTAGCGCGGCGGCCAGCCCGGCCGGCTCCGGGGCGACCACCCAGCCGGCCTCACCCTGACCGATTCCGGCCGGCATCGGCGACCCGCCGCCCCCGGCGACGGCGGAGGCGACCTCGGCCGGCCCGGTGCCGGCGGGCTCGTGCGGGGCGTCCGCCCCAACCAGGTACGGGATGCCACCCAACGCGGTGCCGAGCACCGGCCGGCCACTGGCCATCGCCTCGATGATCACGGTCGGCAGCACGTCGTGCCACATGGCGGCGGCGATCACCACCGCGCTCGCCTCGACCGCCGCCCGCACTCCGGCCCGGTCGAGCTGACCGAGGTAGACCACGTCGGGTCGCTCGGCGGCGGCGGCCTCCACCAGCGGGCGCAACTCGCCGTCCCCGGCCACGCGCAGCGGGCCCAGTGCGCCCACCGGATGCCGGCGCCAGGCGTCCAGCAACAGGTCGACGCCCTTCTCGGGGCTCAGCCGGGCCATGAAGAGAAAACCGTCACCGAGCGGCGCGGGCCGGCCCGGATCTGGCACGGCGTTCGGCTTCACCACGATCCGTTCGTCCGGAATGCCGTAGTCGCTCAGGTGGTCGGCGATCGCCGTGGTCAGCGCGATGTACCGGTCCACCGACCGCCAGGTTCCCCGGTGCACGGCCAGGGTGGTCGCCATCAGCGCACTCTGCGCCGCCGAGTCGCGGTAGCAGCGATGCTTGATCGCCGGCACCCCCAATGCCCGGCCCTTGCAGTCCTGACAGATCACGCCGTCGCGGAAGTAGATCCCCGAGGAGCAGACCTGTCGGTAGTTGTGCACCGTCTGCACCACCGGCACGCCGTGCCGGTGCGCGGTCCGCACCACCCAGGGCGAGAGCAGCGGGTACGGGTTGTGCAGGTGCAGCGCGTCCGGCCGATGCTCGGTGAGCAGCCGGCTCAGGTCGTGCTGGGCCCGGGGCGCCCAGATCGGCGAGATCGGCAGCAGCGCCTTCGCCACCTTCGACATCGACGGGATCTCGTCCGAGCTGCGAATGAACGGCAGCACCTCCACGCCGGCGGCGGCGAGCTGAGCGATCTCCGAGTCGACGATCGTGTTCTCGCCGGAGGGCTGGGCTTCCCGGTACCGGTTGTGTGCCACCACGATTCTCACGGGAAAGAAGGCTACCGTTGGCTGGTGCCCGAACTACCGGAGGTTGAGGCGCTCGCGGGTTACCTGCGACAGCGCGCGGTGGGGCGGCGTGTCGACCGGCTCGAGGTCGCCGCGATCAGCGCCCTGAAAACGTACGACCCGGCACCGACCGCGGTCGCCGGGCGGGCGGTGGTCGACGCCCGCCGGCACGGCAAGTTCCTCGACGTGCTCGTCGAGGGCGACCTGCACCTGGTGGTCCACCTGGCCCGGGCGGGTTGGCTGCACTACCGGGAGGCGTTCCCGGCCACCACCCCGCTGCGCCCCGGCAAGGGCCCGATCGCGCTGCGGGTCCGCCTCGACGACGGTTCCGGGTTCGACCTCACCGAGGCCGGCACGCAGAAGAAGCTGGCCGCGTACCTGGTCACGGACCCGTCGGCGGTGCCCGGCGTGGCCAAGCTGGGCCCGGACGCGCTCGCCGCGGACCTGCCCACCTTTGCCGAGCGGCTGCGCAGCCGGCGCGGGCAGGTCAAGGGGGTGCTGACCGATCAGGCGGTGCTGTCCGGGGTGGGCAACGCGTACTCCGACGAGATCCTGCACGCGGCGAAGCTGTCCCCGTTCGCGATCACCGACCGGCTCACCGACGACCAGCTCGCCACTCTGCACGCGGCTACCCGGCAGGTGCTCGGCGACGCGGTCCAGCGGTCCCTCGGGCAGCGTGCCGCGGAGCTGAAGGGCGAGAAGCGCTCCGGGTTGAAGGTGCACGCCCGCACCGGCCTTCCCTGCCCGGTCTGCGGTGACACCGTGCGGGAGGTGTCGTTCGCTGACTCGAGCCTTCAGTACTGCCCGACGTGCCAGACCGGCGGCAAGCCGCTCGCTGACCGACGGTTGTCCCGCCTCGTACGGTGAGTAATCCCACTCGGCGATTACGGAGCGGAATCGACCCGACTGGGCCGAAGCGCCGGTCCACGGTTCCCGCCACACGCGCATCCATCGGTATAGTGGCCCGGTCCCCGGCTTCTGAAATGGTGCGGAGCCGGCCAGATCCCGCCGGCACCATCGGTCGCCAATCCTTTCCGGGGCCGCGACCGGTCGGATCCCGCGTGGGAGACTGGGACGGGGCGACCCGGGCCCTCACGGCGAGTGAGCGGCACGTGTCATGCGGGAGGACATGGGTGAGGTGACGGCAAGCCTCCAGCGCCCGGTAACCAACGAAGGCCGGAGCAGACTCGTGCGGCACGTCGACAGCTTCGAAATCCAGCCGCCGACCCCGCCGTCGCACAACGGCGTCCCCCGGTCGGCATGGGCCAGGGCGCGACGCCGTGTCTCCCGCTGGCACCGCCCCTACACGGCGATCCTCCTCGTGCTCGATTTCGGGGCGGCGGCCTTCGCCAGCTGGATCGCGATCCAGCTCTTCGATCAGGCGGCCTCCGGTTTCTCCGGCACCAAGCAGGACCCGACCTGGTTCCACACCATCTCCTATCTCCTGCTCCCACTCGGTTGGGTGATCATCCTCTGGGGCAACCGGGCCTACGACCGGCGTTACCTGGGGCTCGGGCCGGACGAGTTCAAGCGCGTGATCCGGGGCGCGGTGACGGTCGCCGCGAGCGTCTCGTTCCTCGCCTTCGCCACTGTGACCCAGCTCTCCCGGTACACGGTGGGCACCGCGCTGGTGGGCGCCACCGTGCTGATCCTCTGGGGCCGTTTCGTGGCCCGCTGGGCGCTGCACTACATCCGCCGCCGGGCCGGCCAGGCCGCGCACCGGATGGTGCTGGTCGGCACCCTGCCGGAGTGCCTGGAGGTCTACGCGGCGGTCACCCGCAGCCCGAACGCCGGGCTGGTGCCGGTCGCCATCCACATCACCGACGGCTACGCCGCGGCCCGGGGGATGCCGACCCCGGTGCCGGTGCACGCCGGCCGGGACGTGCTGGCCCTGGTCCGGGAGGTCGGCGGGGACACCATCGCGATCTGCGGGTCGGCCAGCGCCGAGCCGGGTGAGCTGCGCCGGCTGGCCTGGCAGTTGGAGGGCTCCGGCGTCGATCTGGTGGTCGCGCCCCAGCTGACCGACATCGCCGGTCCCCGGGTGCACATCCGGCCGATCGAGGGTCTGCCGCTGCTGCACGTCGAGGAGCCGACCCTCTCCGGGCCGGCGCTGCTGGCCAAGAACCTGATGGATCGGGTCGCCGCCGGCCTCGGTCTGCTGCTGCTGGCTCCGCTCTTCCTCTCCATCGCCGTGGCGATCCGGATCTCCGACCCCGGGCCGGTCTACTTCCGCCAGCCGCGGGTGGGGCACGAGGGACGCACGTTCCGGGTGTGGAAGTTCCGGACCATGTACGTCGACGCCGAGGACCGGCTGGCGAGCCTGGTCGACCGGAACGAGACCGACGGCATGCTGTTCAAGATGAAGGAGGACCCGCGGGTCTTCCCCGTGGGCCGCTTCCTGCGGGCCACCTCGCTGGACGAGCTGCCGCAGCTGATCAACGTGCTCTGGGGTGAGATGTCGCTGGTCGGGCCCCGCCCGTTGCCGGCCGACGATGGCGACTTCCTGGGCGACGTGCGCCGCCGGCTGCTGGTCCGCCCCGGCATGACCGGCCTGTGGCAGGTCTCCGGCCGCTCGGACCTGTCCTGGGACGAGTCCGTCCGGCTCGACCTCTACTACGTCGACAACTGGTCGTTGGCGTACGACCTGAGCATCCTGTGGCGCACCGTGGGGGTCGTGCTCGCCCGCAAGGGCGCGTACTAGGGGTTGGCTCGCCGGCCCGGAGGGGCCAGGATCGCTGCGTGGGTGGCAACCTCTCCGCCGTCGTCGGCGTCGTCTCACTGGTCACCGCGCTGACCGCGGCCCTGTTGGCGGTGCTGCGCCTGCGTGCCCGCCGGGGCATCGCCACCGCCACCCAGCGGGCCACCTACGAGGTGCTGCACACCGCCGGGCTGGCCGCCGAACCGCTGCGGGCGGGGCTGAGCGCGGCGGGCGCGGCGAAGGCCGTACGCCATCTGCGGGCTCTGGTGGGGGCGGTCGGGCTGGCGCTCACCGACGCCGACGTGGTGCTCGCCCTCGATGGACGCGGCGCGCACCACGGCGAGCAACTGCTCGCGGCGGCCCGCCGGGCGATGGAGACCGGGCGCTCGACGGTGCTCGGTGAATCCGAGCTGCGCTGTGACCGGGTGGACTGCCCGATCCGGGGAGCGGTGGTCGCACCCCTGCAGGGCGCGGACGGCCGGGTGGTCGGCGCGCTGGTGGCGATCGCCGACAGCCCGCCGGCGCCCGGGCTGGTGCAGGCCACCCTGGAGACCGCGCACTGGGCCGGCAACCAGCTCGCCCTGGCTGAGCTGGACTCGTCGCGGGAGCGGCTCGCGCGGGCCGAGATCCGGGCGCTGCGGGCGCAGATCAGCCCGCACTTCATCTACAACGCGCTGACCGCGATCGGCTCGTTCGTGCGCACCGACCCGGAGCGGGCCCGCGAGCTGATCCTGGAGTTCGCGGAGTTCACCCGGTACTCGTTCCGGGCGCACGGGGAGTTCACCACGCTGGCCGAGGAGCTGCGGTCGATCGACCGCTACCTGACCATCGAGCGGGCCCGGTTCGGCGACCGGTTGCAGGTGCGGTTGCAGATCGCCCCGGAGGTGCTGCCGGTGACGCTGCCGTTTCTCTGCCTGCAGCCGCTCGTGGAGAACGCGGTCCGGCACGGGTTGTCCCGCAAGCCGGGCACAGGCATGGTGAGCATCGAGGCCCGGGACGCGGGTGCCGAATGCCACATCACCGTGGAGGACGACGGGGTGGGAATGGATCCGACCACGCTGACCGCCGGCATCGCCGAGCTGGCCCGCAGCACCGGCGACCCGGGCGACGAGACGGGCCAGCACGTCGGCCTCTCCAACGTCGACGAGCGCCTGCGGTCCGTCTTCGGGGACCGGTTCGGCCTGGTCGTCGAGACCGGACTCGGCTCGGGCACCAGGGTGAGCATGCGGGTGCCGAAGTTCCATCCCGGCGTGCGGGCCGGGTCGTGAGCGCATCCGGTTTCCTCCGGGTGCTGGCGGTGGACGACGAGCCGCCCGCGCTCGACGAGCTGGCGTACCACCTGCGGGCCGACCCCCGGGTGGCCCGTCTGCACACGGCGGGGGACGCCACCGAGGCGCTGCGGCTGCTCCGCGACGGTGACGTGGACGTGGTCTTCCTGGACATCCGGATGCCCGGCCTGGACGGCATGGAGCTGGCCCGGGTGCTGCGCCGGTTCGCCCGGCCACCGGCGATCGTCTTCGTCACCGCGTACGACGACGGCGCGGTGGACGCCTTCGACCTGGGGGCCACCGACTACGTACGCAAACCGGTGCGCGCCGAGCGGCTGGCCGAGTCGCTGCGCCGGGTGATCGGTTCGCGGGTGGTGCCGTCGCATCCGGCGGCGCTGGCCCGGGCCGAGGAGGATCCGACCATCCCGATCGAGTTGGCCGGCACCACCCGGATGCTGCCCCGCTCGGCGGTGCGCTGGGTGGAGGCCCAGGGGGACTACGCCCGGTTGCACACGGCGGAGGGGTCACACCTGGTGCGGGTCTCGCTGGCCACGCTCGCCGAGCGGTGGGCCGACGCCGGTTTCGTCCGGGTGCACCGGTCGTACCTGGTCCAGCTGAAGTTGATCGCGGAGCTGCGGCTGGTCAACTCCGGCTACGTGGTGGTGATCGACGGGACGGAACTGCCGGTGAGTCGGCGGCACACCCGGGAGCTGAAGGACAAGCTGGTGCGGGCGGCGAAGCAGGACTGGAACCGGTGACCCCGGCTCCCAGCCCCGCTCACCCTCGTCGGATCCTCTCCGCCTCGGCGATCGTCAGGCCTTGACCTGGTCGGCGATCGCCAGTGCGATGGCCTTCAGCTGCTCCATGGACAGCGGAGCCTGCGCCTGCGCGGGAACGGCCGACTCGTCGACCCCGACCATGTTCAGCACGTCCGCCTGGAGCGCCCGGTTGCCGGGCAACTGGATCGCGACGAGGTACTGCACGCTCTTCTGCCGCTTACCGGTCAGCGTCTCGATCTTCATCTGGGCGCCGCTCGGGGTCGTGCCCGCCTCGCACATCCTGCGGTAACGGCTGTCCTCGTGGATGCCCGGCGGCAGCTGGCACGGCCAGTGAAACCCGGCCGGTCCGTCGGACGCGTCCGGATACACGTCCGGTGTGACCGACACGCCCAGGGAACCCTTGCGCCCCTGGTAGGAGATGCCGGACGAGGTACCGACGAAGTCCGGGGTGCCCCGGTGGGTGAACTCTGGCGGCTGCCCGTCCGGCTTGCGAGGCTCGCCGACGTAGTCCGGCATCCAGGTCCACTTCGCGCCGGGCGCCACCGTCCGCAGCGCCCGGTCCAGCTCCTGGCTGAGGCGCCTGGCGGTGGCGTCGGCCGTCTCGTCGGTGTCGAAGACCAGGCGGAACCGGGTGTCCGCAGCGGGCGAGGAGGCAGCGGCCCGCGGCGTGGTCGGTGCCGCACCGGGCTCCTGATGGCGTACGGCGGCGCTGACGCCGCCGGCCACCGCCAGAGCCAGCACGGCGGCCAACGAGCCGCCGAGCCGCCGGGCGGCCCTGGCCCGCCGCTCCCGCCGGACGATGCCCCTGACATCGACCTTGGCCAGCGGGGGGTTGCCGATCAACTCGTCGAACAGTTGGTGACTCATCTGGTGCCTCCCGCTCAGTACTGACGGTTGACGGCGGTGCGCAGGTTCGCCAGCCCGCGTGCGGACTGGCTCTTGACGGTGCCGGCGGAGATGCCGAGCATCCTGGCGGTCTCCTCGACCGAGTAGTCGAGGTAGAAGGGCAGGACGAGCACCGTCCGTTGCTTCGGGGCGAGCGAGCGCAGCAACGCGGCGAGCCCGTCGCGATCGGTCACCGTCTCCGGCACGGCGCCGGCCACGTCCGGCACCTCCGCCCACGACTGCTCCCGGTTGCTCCAGGGCCGGCGCCGCTCGTCGAGCCAGGAGCGGGTCAGGACCCGCTGCGCGTACGCGTCGCGGTTCTCCGCCCGACGCACCGTGCGCCAGCTCCGGTAGAGCTTCGCCACCGTGACCGAGACGACGTCGTCGGCGGCGTGCCAGTCCTGACAGAGCAGGAACGCGCTCCGTCGCCAGCGGTCCATCCGGTCCGCGACGAAGTCGTGGAAGTCGTCCTCCTCGGCCCGCCTCACCGCGGTCTTCCCTCTTTGCTGACCATCACGGTCGTACGACGGAGTCGTCGCCCACGAGGGTTGCATCACGCAGCGGGAATAACCCATCCTTGTCGTACGTCGTACGGTATCCCGAGCGAACGACGAATGGAGCCCGCCCGTGTTCGACGCCGCCACCGAATTCGACCGCCAGCTCGACCGCCTGGTGGAGCTGGGATACCCGGCGCTCGCCGACCTGACCGAGGACGCCTTCCGTGCCGTGGTCGCCCCACTCCGCGCGGCGGCGATCGCGGGCGCGGCCGGGCTGCCCGCACCGACCGAGGGCCGGGTGCCGTTCCTGCTGGTCATCACCCGCGACCTGGCAACGGTCGAGCAGCGGCTGGCACTCACCACGCTGGCCGGCAAGCGCAAGCCCGGCTTCCTCGACCGGCACTACGGCGAGGACGACCTGCCGAAGTTCGATCCGATCAAGGAACTGGAGGTGCCGCCGGGTCCCGCGTACCTGCTTTTCGATGTGGACCGCGGTGAGGAGACGCTGAACCTGGCCCCCGCGTCTGCGATGGAGGTGATCATCGGCCAGGACCGACTGCCGCTCACCATCGACGAGGGGCTCGCCTTCGTCACCCTGTACCCAGCGGCGCTGGCGAAGAACAAGTGCTTCTCGCTGGTCGGCTCGCGCTGCGGCGACAAGCGGGTGCCAGCGATCTGGATCAGCCAGGGCGCGCCAAAACTGGGCTGGTGCTGGCACGGCAACCCGCACACCTGGCTCGGCTCCGCCTCCGCCCGCCCGGAACGCGTCGGGCTGGAGTGAGGACGACGCCGGTGGGCTGCCAGGCGGGGCCCGCACGGCGATGCCCACCGGGTTATCCACAGGGGTGACCCGTTCTCCACAGGTTATTCACAATGCCACCCACTGCGCTGGTGAACGAGACTGCTTGACATTCCGGCAGGGCGGGTGAGACTGCCGGGGTGGCCGAGCGACTCCCAGACGTGGGGCCCGGCGGTACGGCACCGCCGCCCCGCCGGACCCGGATCGTGCTGGCCGACATCACCCGGCAGGACACCCGCGCCGAGCGGACCCGCGCCGAACTGGCGCAGCAGACGCAGGTCGGCGAGGCGCTGGTCCGCGGCCTGGTCCGGGCCCAGCTCGCGCTGGCGCTGCGGCTCTCGCTCGTGGTGGCCATCGGGCTCGGCGGGCTGCCCTGGCTGTTCGCCATCGCACCGTCGCTCGGCCGGACGACGGTCGCCGGCGTCAACCTGCCCTGGCTGCTGCTGGGGGTGGCGTCCTTCCCGTTCCTGATCGCGGTGGGCTGGGCGTACGTGCGGCTGGCCGAGCGCAACGAGCAGGACTTCACCGACCTGGTGCAGCGGCCGGAGCGCTGAGGTGGGCAACGACTACGTGGTCCCGGCTATCGTCGCGGTCACCCTGGTCACCGTCGGGATCGGCTTCTACGGGCTGCGGCTGGCCCGGACCACCTCCGATTTCCTGGTCGCCTCCCGGGTGATCAGTCCGACCTGGAACGCCGCCGCCATCGGCGGGGAGTACCTGTCGGCGGCTAGCTTCCTCGGCATCGCCGGCCTCGTCCTCAAGTACGGCGTGGACGTGCTCTGGTACCCGGTCGGATTCGCTGCCGGCTACCTCGCCCTGCTGCTCTTCGTGGCCGCACCGCTGCGCCGCTCGGGCGCGTTCACCCTGCCCGACTTCTGCGAGCTGAGGCTGGGATCGCGCCGGCTGCGCATCCTGGCCACCGCCTTCGTGATCTTCATCGGGTGGCTCTACCTGGTGCCACAGCTCCAGGGCGCGGGGCTCACCCTGGCCACGGTGACCGGCTCCCCGTACCCGCTCGGCGCCCTGCTGGTGGCAGCCGTCGTCACCGCGAACGTGGCGCTCGGCGGGATGCGGGCGATCACCTTCGTCCAGGCGTTCCAGTACTGGCTCAAGCTGACCGCGCTCGCCGTACCGGCGATCTTCCTGGCGTTGCAGTGGCAGGCCGATGCCCGGCCGGCGGTGACCCCTCCCGACGGGCCGACGTTCCGGACCGCGACCACCGTCGTGGTCGAGCACCGCGCGACCCTCACCCTGCCCGACGGCGACGTCCGGGAGGTGAGCCCCGGCGATGAGCTGACCTTCGCCGCGGGCGACCCGGTGCCGGAGGTGTCCGGAGTCGCCACCGACGCCGGCGACTGGCTGCTGCCCAGCACCGCCGGCGACGACGACCGGGGCCTGTTCGCCACGTACTCGCTGATTCTGGCCACCTTCCTGGGCACCATGGGTCTGCCGCACGTGCTGGTCCGCTTCTACACCAATCCCGACGGCGCGGCGGCCCGCCGGACCACGCTGGTCGTGCTGGCCCTGGTCGGCGCCTTCTACCTGCTCCCGACCCTGTACGGGGTGCTCGGTCGGATCTACACCCCGCAGTTGCTGGTCAGCGGGCAGACCGACGCGGTGGTGGTGCTGCTGCCCGGCGCGGCCCTCGGCGACGGGCTGGTCGGGCGGCTGCTCGCCGCGCTGGTCGCGGCGGGCGCGTTCGCGGCTTTCCTCTCCACCTCGTCCGGTCTGCTGACCAGCGTCGCCGGGGTGATCTCGACGGACGTGCTCGGCCGAGGCTCGGTGCGCGGCTTCCGGCTGGCCACGGTGATCGCCGGGGGCGTGCCGGCGGTGCTGGCGCTCAACCTCGCCGGGCTGGACGTGTCGCAGGTGGTCGGGCTCGCCTTCGCGGTCGCCGCGTCGAGTTTCTGCCCTCTGCTGGTGCTCGGCATCTGGTGGCGCGGATTGACCGACCTGGGCGCCGCCGCCGGTGTGCTGGTTGGCGGCGGCGCGGCGATCGGCGCGGTGCTGGTCACCGTGCTCGGCCCGCCGCTGTCCGGCTGGCCGGCCACGCTCACCGCGCAGCCGGCCGCCTGGACGGTGCCCCTGGCCTTCACCGTGATGGTCGCGGTGTCGGTGGCGACCCGTCGGCGGGCCCCCGCCGACGTCGCTGCCACCATGCTCCGCCTGCACACCCCCGAGGCCCTCCGCATGTAGGAGACGTCCGTCCTGGGGATGACGACGGGTCCGCCTGCCGCCGGAGCGCGCAAGTGGTAGCCGACGGATAACGTCGGCACATGACTGGTGAGCATCCCGCGCTGGCGCTGCGTGGCCTGGCGAAGCGGTTCGACGGAACGATCGCAGTGGCTGGCGTCGACCTCGATGTCCCCGCCGGCTCCTTCTACGGCCTGCTCGGCCCGAATGGCGCCGGCAAGACCACCACGCTGTCGATGGCGGTCGGGCTGTTGCGGCCGGATGGCGGTTCGGCCTGGGTGCTCGGGCACGACGTGTGGCGGGACCCGGTCGCGGCCAAGCGGCTGCTCGGCGTGATGCCGGACGGGGTCCGGCTGTTCGACCGGCTGACCGGGGCGGAGCTGCTGGCGTACAACGGGTTGTTGCGCGGGATGGACCCGGCGGTGGTCGACCAGCGGGCCGCGGAGCTGCTGGACGTGCTGGCCCTCGGCGACGCCGGCCGGACGCTGGTGGTGGACTACTCGGCGGGCATGAAGAAGAAGATCGGCCTTGCCTGCGCGCTGCTGCACGGCCCCCGGGTGCTGGTGCTGGACGAGCCGTTCGAGGCCGTCGACCCGGTCTCCGCCGCCCTGATCCGGGACATCCTCACCCGGTACGCGGCCGGCGGCGGCACCGTGGTCTTCTCCAGCCACGTGATGGAGGTCGTCGAGCGGCTCTGCTCGCACGTGGCGATTCTCGCCGGGGGCGTCATCAAGCGGGTCGGCACGATCGGGGAGGTACGCGGCGACCGCTCGTTGGAGCAGGTCTTCGTCGAGGTGGTCGGCGGGCGTACCGCGACCGGTGAGGAGCTGTCGTGGCTCTCCCGGTGAGCACCGCCGGCGCGCCCGCCGGGCCGGTCCGCGCCGTCTCCGCCCGGCACTTCCTGCGGCTGAAACTGCGGGTGATGGGCAACAGCTTCCGCGGCCAGGGCTGGCGGATCGCGATGTTCATCGGCGGCGCGCTGGTCGGGCTCTGGTTCGCCGCCAGCGGCTTCTTCCTCTTCGCCGTGCCGGGCATGACGGACAACGGCCGGTACGCGATGCTGGTCGCGGCGGGCGGTGGCGGGCTGCTGGTGCTCGGTTGGCTGCTGCTGCCGCTGGTCTTCTTCGGGGTCGACGAGACACTGGACCCGGCCCGGTTCGCGCTGCTGCCCCTGCCCCGCCGCACCCTGGTCGTCGGCCTGTTCTCCGCGGCCCTGGTCAGCGTGTCGGCGCTGGCGATGCTGATCGCGACGTTCGGGTTGGTGCTCACCGCCTGGACGCTGGGTGGTTGGTCCGCCGGAGTGGTGGCCGTCGTCGGTGTGGTCGCCGGGCTGCTGCTCTGTGTGGCCGCCAGCCGGGCGGTGACCAGCGCCTTCGCCAGCATGCTGCGGTCGCGCCGGGTGCGTGACCTGGCGGCTGTCCTGCTGGCGGTGACCGCCGCGCTGCTCGGCCCGCTGCAGATCTTCGGCCTGGCCGCGCTGCGCGAGACGGACTGGGACCGGCTGACCGGGGTGGCGACCGTGATCGGGTGGACGCCGTTCGGCGCACCGTGGACCGCCGGCATCGACATGGCCCAGGGGCGGGTCTGGGCCGCTCCGGTCAAGCTGCTGATCACCGTGGTCGCGCTCGGCGCCCTGCTGGCCTGGTGGTCACGGTCGCTGGAGTCGGCGATGGTGGGAGCGGTCAGCTCCGGCCGGGCCCCGGTCCGGCGAGGCGCCGCCGGTGGCGCGGTCGCCCAGCTGTTTCCCCGGATCACCGGCCGGATGCGTCGGGACCGGTTCGGCGCCCTGGTCGCCCGGGAGGCCCGCTACTGGTGGCGGGACGCCCGCCGCCGGGCCAACCTGATCACGATCGCGGTGGTCGGCATCTTCGTGCCGGTGATGACCAACCTCGGCGGTGCGGGCTTCGTCGAGGGCGAGCAGGGCATGACGATGAGTGCCGCCGACAGCTCACCGGTCCTGGTCACCATCTCCATGCTCTTCGTCGGTGTGCTCGCCTCGGTCACCCTGGCCAACCAGTTCGGCTTCGACGGCAGCTCGTACGCCGCGAACGTGGTGGCCGGGGTGCCCGGCCGGGTCGAGCTGCGTGCGCGGATGACGGCCTTCTCGTTGTACGTGCTGCCGATGCTGACGGTCGTCGCGGTGGCGCTGTCGCTGCTGCTCGGCCACCCGGGCTGGATCGGGCTGACCGCCGGCAGCATGGTCGCCACCTACGGTGCCGGGCTGGCGGTGAGCAGCTTCGTGTCGGTACTCGGGGCGTACTCGCTGCCGGAAACGAGCAACCCGTTCGCGATGAACACCGGTGCGGGCATGGCGAAGGGCCTGCTCACCCTGCTGGCCATGGTCGTCGCGGCGGTCGCCGGGGTGCCGATGGTGGTGGCCGCGGCGCTGCTCGATGACGCCTGGCTCTGGTTGGCCCTGCCGGTCGGTGCGGCGTATGGGCTGGGCGCGGCGCTGCTGGGTGCGTACCTGGCCGGCGACGTGCTGGACCGGCGGCAGCCGGAGCTGCTGGCCACGGTCACCCCGCGCCGCTGAGCACGGCCCGCTGTCCCGGGCCGCCGACCTGCCCTGGTCCGGACCTTCGCCGGTCGGGTCCTCGGGGCGGGGCGGTGGGGTCACAATGTTTCACGTGAATCATGAGCCGGGCGCCGAGATCCACCACACCGACCCGTTCGCGGTGCCGGCCGGGCAACGGTCGCCGGTCCGCCGGCTGCGTGGTCGGCTCGCCGCGCCGGTGACCCTCTGGACCGCGCCGGGCCCGGCCGGGCTGACCGTCTCGTCCACCCTGGTCGCCGAGGGGGAGCCAGACCGGCTGCTCGGGTTGATCGACGCGGAGTCCGATCTCTGGGCGGCGATCGAGGAGGCGGGCCGGTTCGCGGTCGCGCCGCTCGGGCCGCCGCACCGGCAGCTCGCCGACCGGTTCGCCGGCCTCTTCCCCGCCCCAGGTGGGCTCTTCGCCAGCGGGGCGTGGACCGACACCCCGTACGGGCCGGTCCCGACGGACGCCGGCGGATGGGTCGGCTGCCGACTGGACACCGCCCGGGAGTACGGCTGGGCGCTGCTGGTGGAGGCCACGATCGAGGCGGTCGACCTGGCCGAGGAGGCCAGCCCGCTGCTGCACTACCGCGGTCGCTACCACGAGCTGCCCGGCTGAACGCAGGTCCTGACGGCCGTCGCGACGACCGACCGGTCACCGGAGTGACCTGGGTCACTCGGCGCAGCCAGTCAACCGCTCGGCGCACTCGCTGACCGGCGTCGATCTCGGCCTTCCCCGGCGGGGAGCGCGCTCTTTACCGTGCGCGAAACTCCTCCAACGCTTGTGAAGGTGGTGATCCACAGATGTCCACGGACACACCCGCGTCGACCGCTTCCCAGCCGGACAGATACCTGGCCGTACAACGGTCGGACGAGTTCGCCGGGCTGCGGCGCGCGCTGCGCGGCTTCGTCTTCCCGATGACCGTCGCGTTCTTCCTGTGGTATGCGCTCTACGTCATTCTCTCCGCGTACGCCCGGGACTTCATGGGCACGAAGCTGTTCGGCAGCAACATCAACGTCGCGCTGGTCTTCGGTCTGCTCCAGTTCGTCTCCACGTTCGTGATCGCCTGGCTCTACTCCCGGTACGCGGACCGGAAGATCGACCCGGTCGCCGACCGGATCCGCGCCGAGATCGGGGAGGTGACCCATGAAGACGGTCCTCGCGGCTAACCCGCTCCTCGCGGCCGAGGCGGGCAGCAACACCGCCCGTAACCTGACCATCACGCTCTTCCTGGTCTTCGTGGCCGTGACCCTGGCCATCACCATCTGGGCCAGCCGGCAGACCAAGACCGCGACCGACTTCTACGCGGGCGGCCGGTCCTTCTCCGGCTTCCAAAACGGCATGGCGATCGGTGGCGACTACATGTCGGCCGCCTCATTCCTCGGCATCGCCGGCATCATCGCGCTCTACGGCTACGACGGCTTCCTCTATTCCATCGGCTTCCTGGTCGCCTGGCTGGTCGCCCTCCTGCTGGTCGCGGAGCTGCTGCGCAACTCCGGCCGGTACACGATGGCCGACGTCCTGGCGTTCCGGATGCGCCAGCGTCCGGTGCGTACAGCGGCGGCGGTCTCGACAATCACGGTGTCGATCTTCTACCTGCTGGCCCAGATGGTGGGCGCCGGCGCGCTGGTGGCACTGCTGCTCGGCATCAAGCCGGGGACCACCTTCCTCGGCATGGACGCGGACGCCGCGAAGATCGCCACCATCATCATGGTCGGCGCCCTGATGATCATCTACGTCACCGTGGGTGGCATGAAGGGCACCACCTACGTGCAGATCGTCAAGGCGTTCCTGCTGATGAGCGGCGCGCTGGTGATGACCCTGCTGGTGCTGGCGAAGTACAAGTTCAACCTCTCCTCGCTGCTCGGCGACGCCGCGGACGCCTCCGGCAAGGGAGCCGCCTTCCTGGAACCCGGACTCCGCTACGGGGTGGAGACACCCGGCGACGCGCTGAAGACCTTCTACAGCAAGATGGACCTGCTCTCGCTCGGCATCGCCCTGGTGCTCGGCACCGCCGGCCTGCCGCACATCCTGATCCGCTTCTACACCGTGCCGACCGCGAAGGCGGCCCGCAAGAGCGTGCTCTGGGCGATCGGCATCATCGGCACGTTCTACCTGCTCACCCTGGCCCTCGGCTTCGGCGCCGCGGCACTGGTCGGCGGCGAGGCGATCACCGCACAGGACAAGGCTGGCAACACGGCCGCGCCACAGCTGGCCGAGGCGCTCGGCATCGACTTCCTCGGCGGCGACGTGGGTGGGGCGGCTCTGCTGGCGATCATCGCGGCGGTCGCCTTCGCCACGATCCTGGCGGTGGTCGCCGGGTTGACTCTGGCCTCCTCGTCCAGCCTGGCGCACGACTTCTACGCGAACGTCATGCGGAGGGGCGAGGCGTCGGAGCGGCAGGAGGTACGGGTCGCCCGGATCTCCGCCCTGGTGATCGGCGCGGTCTCGATCGCCTTGTCGATCTTCGCGCAGAACCTGAACGTGGCATTCCTGGTGGCGCTGGCGTTCGCCGTGGCCGCCTCGGGCAACCTGCCGGCGATCCTCTACAGCCTGTTCTGGCGGCGGTTCAACACCTCCGGCGCGGTGTGGGCGATCTACGGCGGGCTGATCTCGGCCGTACTGCTGGTGTTCTTCTCGCCGGTGGTCTCCGGGGCGGCGACGTCGATGTTCCCGGAGCACGACTGGCAGTGGTTCCCGCTGTCCAACCCGGGCATCCTCTCCATCCCGTTCGGCTTCCTGTGCGGCTGGATCGGCACCCTCGTTTCCAAGGAGCACGACGAGGACAAGTACGCGGAGCTGGAGGTCCGCGCCCTCACCGGCGCCGGCGCCCACTAACCGCGGCACCTTGTTAAGAAGGGCCCCCTGTACAACGCCAGGCGTTAACAGGGGGCCCTTCCTTAATTCCGGGGGTCGGTAGGCTGATCGGCATGAAGGTTGCTGAGCGCTTCGGTTCCGGTCACCGCATTCTCGTCACCGGCGGCGCCGGTTTCGTCCCGTCGCACCTGGTGGACGCCCTGATCGCCCGGGGTTGCACGGTGGTGGCGCTGGACAACTTCGTCACCGGGTCCAAGGAGAACGTCGCCCACCTGCTGGACCGGCCGACCTTCACCCTGGTCGAGGCGGACATCTCCGACGGTCTGCCGACGCACCACCCGGCGCTGGCCGAGCGGTTCGACGCGATCCTGCACATGGCGTCGCCGGCCAGCCCCACCGACTTCGCCCATTTGCCGGTGGAGATCCTGCGGGTCGGCTCGGTGGGCACCCTGCACCTGCTGGACCGCGCGGTCGCCGATGGCGCCCGGTTCCTGATGGCCTCCACCTCCGAGGCGTACGGGGACCCGAAGGAGCACCCGCAGCGCGAGACCTACTGGGGCAACGTCAACCCGATCGGGGTACGCAGCGTCTACGACGAGGCGAAGCGCTTCTCCGAGGCGGCCACCATGGCGTACCACCGCCACCGCGGGCTCGACGCGGCGATCGTCCGGATCTTCAACACGTACGGCCCGCGGATGCGCCCGGACGACGGCCGCGCCATCCCGACCTTCATCTCCCAGGCGCTGCGCGGCGAGCCGCTCACCGTGCACGGCACCGGTAACCAGACCCGGTCCATCTGTTTCGTCGAGGACCTGGTGCGAGGCATCCTGCTGCTGCTCGACTCGACCGAGACCGGTCCGATCAACTGCGGCACCGAGCACGAGCTCACCATGCGGCAACTGGCTGAGTTGATCGTGTCGCTCTCCGACAGCAACTCGGAAGTGACGTACATCACTCGGAGCTCGGATGACCCGGAGATGCGCCGCCCGGACCTGACCCTCGCCCGCGAACTGCTCGGATATGAGCCGACCGTGGCGCCCGAAGACGGCCTGCGACGCACGATCGAGCACTTCCGGGCGCGGCTAGGGTAACCGGCCGGCGACGCACGACAGCTGGCTGAGTGTCGCCTGAGGGCGGTAGTGGCTCGTCCTACGTACCCTGAGTTACATGTCAGCGACCTCGTCTGCCGGCGTTCCGCACCCGTACCTGCACCGCAGCGCCGGGCGGGCCTCCGTGCCCGGCCCCGACCGGGGCGCCTCCGGACGTGCCCGTCCGAGCGAGACGCGCTGGTACCCGTCACCCGATGAGGAGCTGCCCCGGCCGGGCGGCCCGGAGGGGCCGCGGGGGCCCGGCGGACCGGGTGGGCCGGGTGGCGCCGGCGGGCCGGGCCGGCGCGGCCCACGGCCGCGCTGGGGTCGGATCGGCCTGGTCGCCGGGATCGCGGTGCTGGTGCTGGCGCTGCTCGGCGGCATCGGCGCCTGGCTGTACGCGCGCAACCTCGACGGCGACCTGGCCCGGACCGATCCGTTCGCGGAGATCACCGGTGGCCGGCCGGCCAAGACCGTCGACGGCGCGCTGAACATCCTGCTGGTCGGCAGCGACTCCCGGGACCCGGACGCTCCGGTCGACACGAAGAGCCAGTGGCGGGCCGACACGATCATCGTGATGCACATCCCGGCCGACCACCAGGAGGCGTACCTGGTCTCCATCCCCCGTGACCTCTACGTGCCGATCCCGCAGAGTGCCGGCGCGGACTGCGGCTCCGGCCAGCGCGCGAAGATCAATGCGGCGTTCGCGTTCGGCGGGCTGCCGCTCGCGGTCCGCACCGTGGAGTGCTTCACCGACGTCCGGATCGACCACGTGATGGCGATCGACTTCGCCGGCTTCAAGCAGGTCACCGACGCCCTCGGCGGGGTCGACCTGAAGGTGGAGCGGACCATCACCTCGATCCACAAGCCGTACCGGACGTTCACCAAGGGCACCAACCACATGGACGGCGCGGAGGCGCTGGACTGGATCCGCCAGCGCAAGCAGTTCCCGGACGGCGACTTCGCCCGGATGCGGCACCAGCAGGAGTTCCTCCGGGCGCTGCTGGACAAGGCGGCGAGCACGGGCACGCTGGCGAACCCGAAGAAGCTCAACGGCTTCCTCCAGTCGGTGACCGCGGCCGCCACCGTCGACGAGGGTTTCTCGGTGACGGACATGGCCCTGCAGTTCCGCAACCTGCGCGGCCAGAACCTCACCTTCGTGACCAGCCCGAACTCGGGCAGCCAGACGATCAACGGCGAGTCGGTGGTGGTCTCCGACCGGGAGAAGGCGCTGGCGATGTACCGGGCCATGTCGGCGGACACCATGGCGGACTGGGTCAAGGCCAACCAGCCCAAGGGCACCGAGGGCGGCTGACCCGCGGGACGGCCGACGATGGGTACGACCCGTGGCGACCGGGCCGGCTGCCCGAAAGGCAGCCGCCCGTTCGGGTCATCAGGTGTCGATGATCGACCGACCTCGGCGAAATCGGCGTCCGGATTGACCCGGGATGAACTCGCCAAGTCGAATCGATGTACGTACAGTGGTGCCGCCCCCCTCCTGATCACGAGCTGGAGCACGCATGCCGGTTCAGGCCAGCCGTCGCCCTTCGTCTACCGGGTCCGCCGTCCCCAGCGGCCGGATCGCCTCGTCCATTCCGATGCAGCCGGGCCCCGCGGGCGGCGGCCCGGGTGGTCGCCCGCCCGGCGGCGGTGGGCGCTCCAGCGGCGGTGGCCGCTCGGGCGGCGGGCCGGCGAAAAAGCGCCCGAAGCGCAGGGACCCGCTCTGGGCCCGACTGACGGTGATCTTCGGTGCCGTGCTGATGCTCAGCAGCGGAGTGGGCATCGTCGGCAGCAAGGTGCTGATCAGCCAGGCGACCGGGGACATCGCCCAGCGGAACCTGCTCGGTGACGCCAGCAAGTCCGACGCCGAGGGCGGCGCGAGCCTGGACGGCCCGATCGACATGCTGCTGCTCGGCGTGGACGCGCGGGAGCGCTGGGCCGCGGACGACGTCCGGTCGGACAGCATCATCATCCTGCACATCCCGGCCTCACACGACCAGGCGTACCTGATCTCCATCCCCCGGGACACCGAGGCGCAGATCCCGGCGTTCCCGACGAGCGGGTTCGACGGTGGCACCGACAAGATCAACGCCGCTTTCCAGGCGGGCGCCCGCAACGGCGGCGGCTGGGAGGGTGGCGCCCAGCTGATGGCGCAGACGATCAAGCGGCTCACCGGAGTCAGCTTCGACGGTGCGGCGATCATCAACTTCGGTGGCTTCAAGAACGTCATCGACACCCTCGGCACCGTGAAGATCTGCGTGAGTCACGAGGTCAAGTCGAAGCACATGTCGTTCGTCGACGGCGAGCCGATGTGGAACGCCGACGCCAAGAAGACCGGCAAGCAGATGACCACGGTGGTGCACAAGAAGGGCTGCCAGCAGATGGAGGGCTGGGCGGCCCTGGACTACGCCCGGCAACGCTACGGGCTGCCCGGTGGCGACTACGACCGCCAGCAGAACCAGCAGCAGCTGATCAAGGCGATGGCCCGCAAGGCCACCGACGGCGGCATGCTGACCAACCCGGCGAAGCTCCAGCAGCTGACCAAGGCGGCCGGCAAGGCGTTGGTGCTGGACACCGGCGGTGTGCCGATCGAGAAGTTCATCTTCACCCTGCGCGGGGTGGCCGCGAACGACCTGACCATGCTCAAGACCAACAACGGCACGTTCAACGGCAACGCCAACAAGCGCGAGGCGTTGAACGAGGAGACCATGGAGATGTTCCGGGCGATGAAGCAGGACAAGCTGGGCGAATTCGTCTTTGCCCACCCGGAGATGATCTCCAGCCGGAAGTGACGGGTCCTTCCGCAGGCGGCGGCCGACCGAAAGTCCCGGAAAGCCGGCGACCTTCCCGTCACCGCCCGTAGCCTGACGTGAGCAGGGTTCACGTATCGGCTGCGGGGAGGCGGTCACGTCCAGGTCGGGGCGGAACGAGGCGGACCGGGCCGACGAGGCCGGAGCCGCCCGTCGGCGCCGCGCCCGTGGGTCGCGGATCCTGCTCGGCATCGGCCTGGCCCTCGTCCTGCTGGCCGGGCTCGCCGTGGTCGGGCTCAAGACGCTCAGCCACCGGTACGACCGAGCGGTGGCCAAGGAGATCCTGCTCGACCTCGACGCCCGCACCGACCGGACCGATCTGCACGGGCCACTGAACTACCTGCTGGTCGGCTCCGACCGCCGGCCCGGCGGCAGCGGGCCGGACCAACGTTCGGACACCATCCTCATCGTGCACGTACCCGCCGGGCGCAGGGAGGCGTACCTGGTCTCCATCCCGCGTGACCTGCTGGTGGCCATCCCGCCGACGAACGGCTTCCCCGGCGGCCAGGACAAGATCAATGCGGCGTACGAGCACGGCGGAGGCGGGCAGGCCGGCACACGGTTGCTCTCCGCCACCCTGACCCGACTCACCGGGATCCGGTTCGACGGTGCCGCGCTGATCGACTTCTCCGGCTTCCGGAAGGTGATCGACCTGCTCGGTGGGGTGCGGATGTGCGTGGACACCGAGGTCCGCTCGATCCACACCAACCGGGTCTTCCCCACCGGCTGTCAGCAGATGGACGGCGCGCAGGCGCTGGACTACGTACGGCAGCGCTACGACCTGCCCGGCGGCGACTATGACCGGCAGCACCACCAGCAGCAACTGCTCAAGGCGATGCTGGACCGGGCGGGCCAGGCGGACCTGCGCAGCAACCCGGTCAAGCTGGACCAGGTGCTCCGGGCGGTCGGCGGCTCGTTGACCGTCGACACCAACGGCGTACCCCTGGAGGACCTGCTCCTCGCGCTGCGCGCGCTGCCGGCCGACGGGTTGCGGGGTGTCCAGGTGCCCTCGTCTCCGCAGACCATCGGCGAGGTCTCGTACGTGATGCTGGACAACGGCGGCAGCGGGCTCTTCGAGGCCGTACGCGGCACCAGGGTGCCGGCCTGGACTCAGGCCAACCCACGGTGGGTGACCCGGTTGTGATGGTGCCGACGGCCGGGTCGATGCCGATCCGGCCGACGAGGATCTAGTGTTGGTACCTGTGTTCGGACCCCAGGTTCCCACCGTGCCCGTGACCGAGATCGCCGACGACACCTACCTGCTCGATGTGCGGGAAGACGACGAGTGGGCGGCCGGCCACGCTCCCGGCGCCCACCACCTGCCGATGATGGAGTTGCCGGCGCGGCTGGCCGAGGTGCCGACCGACCGGGACGTGGCGGTCATCTGCCGCTCCGGCGGGCGCTCCGCCCAGGTCGTCGCCTACCTGGTCAACAACGGCTGGGAGCAGGTGCGCAACGCCGACGGCGGGATGCGCCAGTGGGCCGCCGTCGGCCGCCCGGTGGTCGACGCCAACGGGCAGCCCGGCCAGGTCATCTGAAGGCGGCCGGGATGGGCGGGCCTCTGGTCTTCGCGCACCGCGGCGCCTCATACGACCTTCCGGAACACACCCTCGCCGCCTACCTGCGTGCCCTCGACGAGGGCGCCGACGGTCTGGAGTGCGACGTCCGGCTGACCCGGGACGGGCATCTGGTCTGCGTGCACGACCGCCGACTGGACCGCACCAGCAACGGTCGCGGCCTGGTCAGCGCGCGTACGCTCGCCGAGCTGGATGCGCTGGACTTCGGCTCGTGGCATCCCGGCGGCACGCCGAGCGGTGACGTGCCGCCCGACGGGTCGCACACCCGGCTGCTGACCCTGGCCCGGCTGCTGGACGCGGTGCTGGCCGCCGGCCGTCCGGTCCGGCTGCTGGTGGAGACGAAGCACCCGTCCCGTTACGGCTCGAACGTGGAGCGGCGGCTGGTCGCCCTGCTGCGCCGGTACGGGCTGACCGACCCGGCGCCGGACGACCCGGTCCAGGTCACCGTCATGTCGTTCTCCCCGCTGGCGGTCCGGCGGGTCCACGAGCTGACACCGACGCTGCCCACGGTGCTGTTGCTGGAGGTGCTGCCGCGCTGGCTCCGCCTGGGGCGGCTGCCGTTCGGCACGCGCATCGCCGGGCCGGGTATCGGCCTGGTCCGGGCTCGCCCGCAACTGCTGCCCGCGCTGCGTGCGGCCGGCAACGAGGTGTACGTCTGGACGGTCAACGACCCGGCGGACCTGGAGCTGGTCCTGGCCGCCGGGGTGGACGGGATCATCACCGACCGGCCCGCGCACGCCCTGGCCCGGCTGGACCGCTGACCGGCGCCCACCCGGCAGGGGTGCCGAAATCCGGGTCGGCGGGGCACACTCGGCACATGCCGGAGCGTATCGACTTCCCCGCTCTCATCGCCGGCCACACCGTCGTGATCGAGATGATCAACTCTGGCGATGCCGGCCTGCCGGTCCTCACCCAGCTGCTACGGGTGGCCCAACCCGCGCTCGGCGCGGCCGGCATGGCGTTCGCCGAGTTCGGCCCGACCGGTGGTCGGGTGATCGCCGCGACGGGGGCGGCGGAGTGGATCCTCGGCCGCCCGCTGGCGGCCGACGACCCGGACACTGTCTGCCTGCTCTCCGGCCCCCGGGTCCGCCAGACCCGGGTCGCCCACCTCAGCGGCAAGCTCGCCGACGAGTTGGCCGGCTGCGGCCTGCGCCGGATGGTGGTCTCCCGGGCCGAGATCGGCGGTCACACCGTCGGCAGCCTGCACGCGCTCTACCCGGGCGACGAGGAGCCGAGCGCCGAGCAGCAGGGGGTCGTCGCCTACCTCGCCTCCTGCATCGCGCACATGTACGGCGACCAGACCGGGCTGCCCGTGCACGGCGACGGGCCGGTGGTGGCCGCGCTCGCCGACGGGCTGGCCGTGGTCGACCGGGACGGGCACGTCCGACTCTGGAACCCGGCCGCCGCCCAGGTCACCGGCCGGGCGGCCGAGCAGGCTCTGAGCCGCCCGCTGCCGTTCCCGCTGCCGCCGTCCGGCCAGGTCCGCGACCACCGCCTGCCGGACGGGCGCTGGCTGCGGATCACCTCCGGCGAGCTGCCCGGCCCGGGCACGCTGCGGGTGGTCACCTTCCGCGACATCACCGACCAGCAGCGTCGGGACCACGACCGCGAGCTGTTCGTCGCGGTGACCAGCCACGAGCTGCGCACCCCGGTCACCGTGATCAAGGGGTACGCGGACACCCTCACCGACCACTGGGATTCGCTGATCGAGTCGGACCGGCGGCAGGCCGCCCGGGTGATCGGGCAGCGCGCCAACGAGCTGGCCCGGCTGGTCGACCGGCTGCTCTCCTCGGCCGCCGAGGCGGGGCCGGGGGACGACCCGCCCACCCCGTTCGACCTCGGCGAGGCGCTGCGCTCCGCGGTCGTCGACCTGCCGGCGGAGCTGCGCCGCCGACTGGTGCTCCGCCTCCCGGCGGACCTGCCCAAGGCACTCGGCCACCGGCCCAGCCTGGTCACCGTGCTGACCGAGCTGACGACCAACGCCGGCAAGTATTCGGCGCCGCACGCGCCGATCGAGATCACCGCCGCGGTCGACGGTCAGCTGGTGGCCTTCCGGGTCAGCGACCGGGGCATCGGCATCCGCCCGGAGCACGTGGAGCGGGCGTTCGACCGGTTCTGGCAGGGCGAGTCCGGCGACCGGCGCGGCTACCCGGGCGCGGGGCTCGGCCTCTATCTCGTCCGCCGGATCGTTGAACAGCAGAATGGATGGGTATCCCTACGTCCGAGGGCCGGCGGCGGTACGGTCGCAGAGGTGCGGCTGCCGCGTGGTTGACCGGCGGTGGCGCGACGTGGAGGCGACGGTGGCAGCGAAGGAACGGGCATGGTGCGTGGTGGTCCCACACCATCCCACCGGAGCGCGGCTGGCCCGGCACCGGCTTGCCGACGACCTGGCGGAGGTCGTACCCCCGACGCTCCTCGCGGACCTGATCGCGGTGCTCGCCGAGCTGGTGGGCAACGCGGTGCGGCACGCCCGACCGCTGCCCGGCGGCGTGGTCCGGGTGGCCTGGCGGTTGCGGCCCTCGGTCGACGGGCCGCGGATCCAGCTGCGGGTGACCGATGGCGGCGCGGGCACCAGGCCACGGATCCGGACGGCCAACCCCGACGCGGCGGATGGCCGGGGCCTGCACATCGTGGCCGGTCTGGCCACCCGGTGGGGCGTCGAGCGGGACGGTCTGGGCCAGCGCGTCTGGGCGGAGTTCGATCCGGCCCCGGCACCCCGGCCCGACCTGGTGCCGGCGGGCTGACTGACCGCCGTGGGTCCCGCCCACGACGAGCCGGTCGGGCCTCTAGGCTGTGACGCCGTGAGCAAGCGTCGAAAGAGCCAGCGCGCCGCCGCGGACACCGCCCCCCGTCGGGACAAGGTGCGGGACATCTTCGTGCCCCGACCGTTCGAGGGGCTGGTCGACGAGCCCGAGTGGATCGCGCTGCGTGAACTGGTGCCCGCCGCATCCGCGCAGCTGCGGCTGTCGCCCGCCCTTGTCGAAGAGTTCGGGGACCGGCCGGTCACGCTGGCCACGGTGCTGCCGATGGCCGCCCCGGCGATCACCAAGCCGGACGGCCGGGTGCTCATCGGTCTGCAACGTCACCAGCAGTCCGGTGACGTCTCCCGGGATCTGGCCGAGGCGCTGCTGTGCGCGTTGCGGACCGAGCCAGGCGGACAGGTGGGCGTGCCGCCGCTGCCCGGGCCAGGCCCCCGACTGCAGGACGTCCTGGTGGACGGCCCACTGGAGATCACCATGCACGACGGGTTCGAGTTCTGGCTCGACCCTGGCGCCACGGACGACCCGACCGTGCAGGCGTCGCTGGAGCGGGCGAACGCGGCCATCTACCCGACGGTGCGGCTGACCGCGGCGAAGGCCGCGTACTGGTGCCAGGTCCCGGAGAAGGCGCACGTGCGCTGGGTGCTGCCGGACGAAGAGGACGCCGCCCTCGACGCGCTGGCCCGGCTCGGCGCGGCTGGCACGCTGCCGTTGGGCGAGCAGACCCGGTTCGCCGGCATGTTCCGCGCGCACGGTCGGCTGGTGCCGGTCTGGGACCTGCCGGAGGAGACTCCGGCGACCGACTGGGAGGACCCGGTGGCGCAGTTCGCCAAGCGGTACGCCGAGGCCCTCGCCGCCACCGACCCGCTGGACGCCGCCGGCCGCCGGGCCCGCCAGGGGCTGCTCGGTCGCCAGCTCACCCTCCGCTGACGTTAGGAAGGGCCCCTTGTTATGCACTAGGCGTTAACAAGGGGCCCTTCCTTCAAGGGGTCGCGGGTGATTGGGCAGGACATGCAGCGCGGCCCGCCCCGCCCGGAGCCCAGCTCCGAGCCGGCGATCGGGATCACCTCGATGCCGGCCCGCTCCAACTGGGCGTTGGTTTCGGTGTTGCGCTCGTAGCCGACGCAGAGCCGGGGTGCCAGGGCGAGCGTGTTGTTGCCGTCGTCCCACTGCTCGCGTTCCGCGGTGACCGGGTCGAGCCCGGTGTCGATGACCCGGAGCTGGTCGAGGTCCATCGCGTCGGCGGCGGCCCGCAGGAAGGGCGCGGGGCCGTCCACCCGTGGGTCCTCGCCGTCCGCGCCGGCGATCACGGTGTACGCGGAGAGCGTGCTGGCGACGTTGGGATACATCAGCACGGCGTCCACGTCGACCATCGTGCAGACGGTGTCCAGGTGCATGGTGGCGCGCTCCTGGGCGATCGGCACCACCAGGATGGTGTGGGCCAGCCCGGCGGCGAAGACCTGCCGGCCGAGCCGTTCGGCACCGGCCGGGGTCGTCCGCTCACCCACCCCGACCGCCAGCACCCCGGGTGCGAGCAGCAGCACGTCCCCGCCCTCCAGGTGCTCCAGGTGCGGACGGTAGACGAACTCGGTGCCGGCGAAGCGCGGGTGGTGGCGGTAGATGGCGTCGGTGAGGGTGGTCTCCCGGCGGCGGGCCGGCATGGCCAGGCTGGTGACTCCGACCCGGTCGCCGATCCACAGCGACGAGTCCCGGGTGAAGAGCAGGTTGGGCAGCGGGTCGATGACGAAGTCGTGCCGGTCCATCAGGGTGTAGACCAGGCCGCCGGGCCGTTCCGAGCTGATCCGCAGTTCCTCGTGGGCCAGCCCGGCGGTGAGCACGTCGGCCAGCGCGACCGGGTCCAGGTAGGAGAGGTGGTCGGCGACCCGGGCGCGCAGGGTGTCGCCGAGCCGGCGTGAGCGGAGCACCTGCTCGGTGAGTTCGGCCCGTGCGTCCGCGACGGCCAACGTCTCGGCCAGCAGGGTGGCCAGGTAGAGCACCTCGACGCCGCGCTCGCGCAGCGCGGCGGCGAACGCGTCGTGCTCCTCCTGGGCCCGACCGACCCAGGGGATCGCGTCGAACAGGAGTGAGTCGTTGTTGCGGGGGGTGAGCCGGGCCAGTTCCGGGCCGGGCCGGTGCAGCAGTACGGTGCCGAGCCGGCCGACTTCGCTGTCGACGTAGTGGGTCACTCCCGCAGCGTAGGGCAGGGTTTGGCGGCATCCGAGAAAAGAACTGTGGATGAATATGGCATTCATCCACAGTCACTCCGGCGTTCCGGCTTGCCCAACACGGGGAGTGTCAACGTAGGGTAGTGGGGACATAACTTCGAGGGACCTTTTGCCGGAGGTCGCGATGACTGTCTTTCCCGCACGACGAGCCGTACCAACCGCCCGGGCACTGCCGCCCGTCGCGGTGCCCCATCCCCGCGTCGAGGCGCCGGGGGTTCTCGCACCGGTCCGTCCGACACCGCTCGAATGGGCCCGCCGTCGTCGGGCCGAGCGGGGCGCCCGGAGGCTGGAGGCGGCCGGAGCACGGGCCCTGGGCCAGCTCGACCATCTCGGGCCGGCCTGGCACGTCATTGAGTGGCCCCGCACCGATGTGGCCGACGTCCTGCTCGACCGTGGTCAGGACGAGCGCGCCGGGTTCCTCGCCATCGGGCCGAGCGGCCTGTTCGCGGTGACCATCGCCGACCACGGCCGGGCCCGTGTGCTCGTCGCGGGGGACGTCGTGCAGATCAACGGCAAGCGCCCGCCGTACGTGGCGGAGGCCCGCCGGGATGCCAAGCGGGCCAGCAAGGCCCTCTCCACCGCGGTGCGGCTGACCGTGCCGGTGACGCCGGTGCTGACCTTCGTCGGCTCCGGCGTGATCAGCGTCTACGGCCTGCCGAAGGACTGTCTGATGGCCACCCACCGGGAGCTTGACCGGCTCCTCGTGGCCGGCGGCAGCCGGATCAGCCCCGCCACGGCCGAGAAGCTGTCCCGGGTCGCGCAGCACCCGGGCACCTGGCTGAACGGCACGTACCGTCACACCGCCGACTACCGGTGGTATGACGAGGGCCGAACGGCCGCTGACAAGCCGGCCAACCGCCGGTAACGTCACCGGCGACGCCACGCGGCTCCGGTCCCCGTCCACTCCACCGGCTCTCGCGCCGTCACCGGCCGCCCCGGCTCAGGCAGTGCGGCCGGTGGCCCGGTGCGCTCGGTGGTTCCGTCGGCGACCCGCTAGCGTGGACAGTCCGTCGGTGTACATAGGAGGCTCGGTGGCCCACGTCGAACTCTCGCTCTCGGAAGTGTTCGTGCCGGCGGCGCGGGCCTCGACAGAGCCGGAGTCCGACAACTTCGGCCAGTGGTCCTCGACGGTCGGCCGGGCCGACGAGCCGTGCCTGCTGATCGACGCCGAAACCCGGGTGATCGCGATCTCCGCGGCCGGCTGCGAGCTGCTCTGCCTGGGCGAGCCGGACGGCCTGATCGGGCGGCCGCTGCTCGACGGCGGCTTGCGCCTACTGGACTTCACCGCCAACCGCGGCGAGCTGACCGAGGCCGAGATCGACAAGATTCCGCCCCTGCTGGCGCTCTCGTCCGGCCGGCTCGCCCGCGGTCTGCTCCGGGTGCAGGCGGCCTCGGCGAACAGCTCCGACGCGACCGTCGACGCGATCTCCACCCCGGTGCTCGCCCACGGTGCCGTGGCCGGCTCGCTCACCTTCTTCTCCGAGGTCTGACCTGCGACGGAGTGTGTCGTTCGCCGCACGCGGCGATGCTGGGGTGGGTCCGCACCGAGGCCGTAAGGTGCCCTCATGCTCGATATCGCTCTGCTGCCGGGGGAGTACGCCGTGTGCCGGTTGGCCGCCGGCTCCACCCTGCCGGACGCGTTGTCGAGCGGGCTGGGTCGCACCGACGTGGTCACCGTGAGCTGGACGGCCGACGGGATCTCGGTGATCTGCCCGACCGAGCGGGCCCCCGCACAGGCCGTGGTGGAGACCGTCTGGCGCTGCCTGCGTGTCGCCGGCCCGGTGGACGTGGCCGGCACCGACACCCTGGCCGCGCTTGTCGACCCGCTCGCCGAGGCCCGGGTCAGCGTGGTCACGTTCTCCACCTTCGATACCGACTACCTGCTGGTGCCGGCCGTGCGGTTGACGGAGGGCACGGCCGCCCTGGAGCGTGCCGGGCACCGCGTCCTCGGCTGAGCTTCACCCGTCCGGCCGCTCCCCCTACGATGGGCTCGGCCACCCCGGCCACGACGAATTCTCCGATGTCCCGAGGATCGGCCAGTGCCGTTCACCCCGTTTTGCCGCGTGTCCACCCCATCGCGGGCGACCACCCACGCCCCACCGGCGACCCACGATCCGGTGGCGACCCGCGCGCTACCCACGACCCGGGTCCTGCGGGCGGCGCTGGCGCTGATCGCCTTCGGAGTGCTGACAGGCTGCGGCGCCCCGCCCGAGCTGCGGGAGCCGCCCAGCACGCCGACCGGCACCGGCGCCCCGACGGCACCCGGCCCGACCGGCGCCCCGAGCACCGCGCCCGCCACCCCGCCGGTCGGCACCGCGACCGCCACCCCGGACGCGGGACTGGTCGCGACGCTTTGCCAGAACGGGCCAACCGGGCAGCGGATCGTGCAGCTGCTGCGCGGCCGGGGCGGCGTGCTTCCGGACAACGTCCGGGTCCGGGTCCGCACCGGGCCGCTCTGCGCCGCCGACTGGCAGTACACCGTGCTGGAGGTGACCGGGCACGAGGAACTCCAGGTCGTCACCCGCGGTCGGGTCGCCGCGCCGGAGCTGGTCACCGCCGGCACCGACGTGTGCACCATCGAGGTACGCGCCACCGGTCCGGTGGGGATCCGGACGCTCGCCTGCGACGCCGGGCCGGTCCTCGGACCGGGTGCGTAGGCTGGTCCGCATGCCAGGAACACCGCCGACGCGCTTCGTCTACCTGGGCCCGGAGGGCACCTTCGCCGAACAGGCGCTGCGCACCGTCCCCGCCGCCGAACGCGGCAACCGTACGCCCGCCCGCAGCGTGGGTGAGGCGCTGGACAGCGTTCGGGCCGGGGACGCCGACGCCGCGCTGGTGCCGCTGGAGAACTCGATCGGCGGCGCGGTCGGTGTCACCCTCGACGAGATGGCCGAGGGCGAGCCACTGGTGATCACCCGGGAGGTGGTCCTGCCGGTGGAGTTCGTGCTCGGTGCCCGCCCGGGCACCTCGATGACCTCGGTCCGCACCGTGGCGGCCCACCCGCAGGCGTCCACCCAGTGCCGGGGCTGGCTGCGCGACCACCTGCCCGACGCGGTGGTGGTCGACGTGCTCTCCAACGGCGCCGCCGCCGGCGGCGCCGGGGCGGGCGAGTACGACGCCGCGATCTGCGCGCCGATCGGTGCGGCCCGGCACCGCCTCGCGGTGCTCGCCGACAAGATCGCCGACCATCCGGACGCGGTGACCCGGTTCGCGCTCGTCTCCCGCCCCGGGCCGCCCCCGCCGCCGACCGGCGACGACCTCACCTCGCTCGCGGTCTACATCGCCCACGACCGGGTCGGCGCACTGCTGTCGGTGCTGATGGAGCTGGCCGTCCGGGGGGTCAACATGACCCGGATCGAGTCCCGCCCGACCGGCGAGGCGCTGGGCCGGTACGTCTTCTTCCTGGACTGCACGGGGCACGTGGCCGACGCACGGCTGGGCGAGGCGTTGCAGGGCCTGCGCCGGGTCTGCGCCGACGTCCGCTTCCTGGGCTCGTACCCCCGGCACCGGTGGGCCGAGACGGCGGGCGAGCGGCCGGTGCCGGCGCCGGCCGGCCTCTCCGACGCCGACTACGCGGACGCGGCGGCCTGGCTGGCCCGGCTGCGCAGCGGCGAACTGAGCTGACCGCGGGTGCCGGCACGCCCTGGACCGGGAGCGCCGGCACCGGCGTGATCAGCTCAGCAGACCGCCGAGCAGGCCGCCCTCCTGCTGCTGCGCGCCACTGCCCATGATCGGCGGCTCCTCGGAGGGCTGCACCACAACGAAGCCCTGGCCGGCGAAGCTCATCGTGAAGGACTCGCCGGTGCGTCGCCCGAGGAGCGTGCCGAGGCCGAGCTGCTCGGCCCGGTGGTAGCCGGTCTGGAGGTTGGCCGACCAGCAGACCGCGGCCTGCGGGTCGACGTACGTCGGGGCGTCCACGTTCAACACCACCGGAGTGCCCCTGGTCGTGATGGCGATCCGGCCGTACCCACTGAACACGCAGTTGAACAGGCCGGAAGAGGAGGCCATCCCGGCGCCGCCGACCATCTTGATGTCGTACTGGAGGGTGGAGTCGAAGGCGAGCACACTGGAGCCGTTGATGGAGAGCGCGTCGCCCGGCTCAAGGTCGATGATGTGCACGTCCTTGGCCAGCTCGGCGAGGAAGACGTCACCCTGACCGGAGACCTTCATCAGCGGGACGCCCTCGCCGGTGAGCTTCTGCTTGAGGAACTTGCCGAGCCCGCCCGAGCCCAGCGCCTGGAACTGCACCTGCCCCTGGTAGGCGACCATCGACCCGACCCGGGCCATCGCCTCGCCGTTGAGCTCGATCTTCAACATCTTGGAGTTCTGCAGCCGCATGCCGGGCTGTGCGGACTCCTTCTCCAGATTCTCCGTGGAGAACAGCTCGCTGCGCATGAAAGGTGCCTCCTGAAAAGGTCGCGGTCGCTGCACCGACGGTAGGCGACCAGGGCAACCACGGGCCATCGGCCGAGCGGCGCGGCGGATCGGTCAGGCGACGATCGGTCGCGCTCAGCCCCAGCCCAGCGCGTGCAGCCGCGCGTCGTCGATGCCGAAGTGGTGGGCGATCTCGTGCACCACGGTCACCGCCACCTCGTCGACGACGTCCTCGTCGTTGTCGCAGATCCGCAGGATCGGGCGGCGGTAGATGAAGATCCGGTCCGGCAGCACACCCGAGTAGTCCCAGCCCCGGTCGGTGAGCGCGTGCCCCTCGTAGAGGCCCAGCAGGTCGGGCTCGCCCGGGGGCGGGTCGTCCTCGACCAGGATCACCACGTTGCTCATCAGGCCGAGCAGTTCCTCGGGCACCTCGTCGAGGGCGTCGCCGACCAGCTCCTCGAAGCGTTCGCGAGTCATCTCCACCGGCACCCCACCTATTCTGCCCGACCTCGTGCCAACCGACGGGTCACGATCAGCGGCGCTGGGCCGGGATCCGCGCGTTCACGGAGAGAGCGGCCGCCCGACTGCGGGCGGAGACCCTGTCCGTGAACGCGCGGCGTACGGGTCGACCGGCTCAGGAGGCCAGGCGGGCGGTGAGGGTGATCTCGGCGCCCGGCGAGAGCAGGCGGGAGATCGGGCAGTTGGCCTTGGCGGTCTCGGCGAGCTTCTGGAACTCCGCGTCGTCGATGCCCGGCACCTGGCCGACGGTCTCCAGCTCGATCCGGGTCACGGTCATCCCGGCGTCGGTCTTGTCCAGGTGGACCTTGGCGGTGGTGTCGACCGAGGTGGGCGTCGAGCCGGCGTCGGCGAGGGCCTTCGAGAACGCCATCGAGAAGCAGCCGGAGTGCGCCGCGGCGATCAGCTCCTCGGGATTGGTGCCCTCGCCCTCCTCGAAGCGTGACTTGAAGGAGTAGGTGCCCGACAGGCCGCCCTTACCGGTGCGGACGGTGCCCGAACCCTCGGTGAGATTGCCCTGCCATTGTGCGGAAGCGGTACGGATAGGCATGACCAGAACGCTAGCGGATAGGCGACCACCGGGCGACCGACCGGCACGGACGCCGGCCCTGCGATTCCCGTCACCACCCGTCGGCTGTGCCATGATTCGACGCAGGCCCGTGACCGGCGGAAGGATGGCCGATGTCCGAGGAGCTGCCGATCCCCCGGCAAGGCGAGCGGTCCGACGGCCCCGCCGTGGTCGAGTGGGGTGCCGACGATCCGACGCGGCGGCGCGCGTTGGGCCGAACCCTGGCCGGTTTCGCCCGGGACCCCCGGCTGCCTCTGCTGCTCGCGGGGCTCGGCGCGGTGGCCGGGGTCGCCTCGCTGGTCGGGGAGTGGCTGGTGATGACCATGCCGAACGGCGGCCCGGAGGGGAACACCACGATCGAGGTGCCCGTCGGGGTTTCCGAGGTCGGCGGCCTGGGAGTCGGTTACCTGGTCGGGCTGCTCGGCCTGTTCTGCACCGTCGCGCTGGCGCTGCGGGGCACGGCGACTGTCCGGCCGAACGCCCGGCTGGCCGGGCTCACCCTCGCCGGCGCCCTGCTGGCGCTGCTGGCCGTCGCAACGGGCACGCTCGACGACCCCAGTGAGCGCAGCCTCTACTACTCACCGCAGGACGGTTTCGGGGTCGAGTACGGTCGCGGCCTGGTGATGGCGTTCATCGCGTGCGTGCTGCTCGGTCTCGCGCTGCGGCTGCCAGCGGCCGCTGCGATCGGCGCACCGGCGGGGCCGGCGGAGGACGACCGGGCCGGGGACGGTGCGGCGGGACGAGGCTGGCGCCGCCGTCGGGACCGCGGCCCGATCGACGAGGACGGCCCGCCCCCGCCGGCCGACCTGACGGTCACCTCGGCCGCTCCGTTCGCCCGCCCCGAACCCCCGGCCTGAGCCGCGTCAGGGGCGCGGTCCGACGCTCTGCCCGCACCGTCTGACCTGCGATTCGTGGACACCGGCGGTGCGCCGTGCGTTGGCGCCCGATTCGCCTGGAAGCCATGGTTGCGACCTGTTCCGCGAGGTACGGTTGCTGCCCGCCGTAACGCCGGGTCTCGGCACCAGTACCGCACGGCAGGCTGCGACGGCGGCGGGCGAAGGAGGAACGATGACCCGCCCGGGACTGCCCAAGCTGATCGCGACCGACCTTGACGGGACGCTGGTTCGCAGCGACGACACCGTCTCCGCGTACACCCATGGGGTGCTCGACCGGGTGCGGGCCGCCGGCATTCCGGTGGTCGGCGCGACCGGGCGCGGACCGCGGCTGACCGAGCTGAGCCGCAACGACATCCGGGCCGCCGACTTTCTGGTGATGGCTGGCGGCGGGTGGGTGGTCGACCAGAGCGACCCGACCGGCCCGGTGGTGCTCCGCGAGGAGCGACTGGCCGGCGAGGTGCTGGCCCGGCTGCTCGCCGACCTGGAGGCCGAGGTCGGCCCGTTGACCGTCATGGTCGAGGCCTCCGACGAGCACGACGCCCCGCTCTGGGGCGACTATCACGCGAGCTGGCCCTACCAGGACAGGTTCGAGGCGCGTACCCGTGCGGAGTGCCTCTCCTGCGACGTGATCAAGGCCTTCGCCCGGACCGCCGACCACCACGTGGACGAGCTGCTGGCCGTGGCCCGCCGAATCGTCCCGCCGCAGGTCGCCACGCTCACCCAGGCCGGGCTCGGGTTCATCGAGATCTGCCCGCCCGGGGTGGACAAGGCGACGGGGCTGACCGTGGTCGCGCAGACGCTCGGGGTCGACCCCGCCGACGTGCTGGTCTTCGGTGACATGCCCAACGACCTGCCGATGTTCGAATGGGCCGGCTGGTCCCGGGTGGCGGTGGCCAACGCGCACCCCGCCGTCCGTGCCGCCGCCGACGAGGTGACCCTCCGCAACGACGACGACGGGGTGGCGGTGTATCTGGACCGGCTACTGTCCCGGTGATGGGAGAGACGCCCCGACTGATCGCCACCGACATCGACGGCACGCTGATCCGCGACGACCACACCGTCAGCCCGCACACCGCCGACGTGCTCGCCCGGATCTCCGCGCGGGGCACGCCGGTCGTGCTGGTCACCGGCCGTCCCGTCCGCTGGCTGAAGATGGTGTACGACCAGCTGGCCGAGCCGCTGCCGGCGGTCTGCGCCAACGGCGCCGTGGTCTACGACCCGTTCGAGGACGAGGTGCTGCGGGCGGATCCGCTCGCGCCGCAGCACCTGGCCGAGGTGGCCCGACGGCTGCGCGCCGAGGTGCCCGGGATCAGCTTCGCGGTGGAGATCCTCGACAGCCGGCAGATGCGGCACGAGGCGGACTACCCGCTGCGCTGGGACACCGACCCGGAAATGATCCGCCCGGTCGAGACGCCGGAGGAGCTGCTCTCGGCCCCGGCGGTGAAGCTGCTCGCCCGCGCCGGCGAGCAGGACCCGGACGCGTTCGTCGCGCTGGTCGCCGCGGCGGTGGCCGGGCTGGCCGAGGCGACGCACTCGTCGTCCTCGGGGCTGGTGGAGATCTCCGCGGCCGGGGTGACCAAGGCTGCCGGGCTGGACTGGTACTGCGACCGGCTCGGGGTGCGCGCGGCGGATGTGCTGGCCTTCGGCGACATGCCCAACGACGTGCCGATGCTGAGCTGGGCAGGGAGGGGCGTGGCGGTGGCCAACGCACACCGCGCCGTCCTGGCGGTCGCCGACGAGGTGACCGCGGCGAACTCCGAGGACGGCGTGGCGGCGTACCTGGAGAAGATCTTCGGGTTGGACTGAGCCGGCCGGGTCAGAGGTACTGGCCGGTGTTGTGCCCCTCGCCACCGCCCGGCTGGCCGATGCCCGGCATCCCCGGCACCATCCCGCCGGGACCGCTGGGCAGCGCCTGCCGGCCGGAGCGCATCTGCTCCAGCTGCACCCGGGCGGCCATCTGCTGAGCGACCAGGGCCGCCTGGATGCCGTGGAACAGACCCTCCAGCCAGCCGACGAGCTGGGCGTGCGCGATCCGCAGTTCGCTCTCGCTCGGGGCCTTGTCCTCGGCGAACGGCAGCGAGATCCGCTCCAACTCGTCGCGCAGCTCGGGGGCGAGGCCCTCCTTCAGCTCGACGATCGACCGCTCGTGGATCTCACGCATCCGGCTGCGGCTGGCGTCGTCGAGCGGGGCCGCCTTGACCTCCTCCAGCAACTGCTTGATCATGCTGCCGATCCGCATGACCTTGGCCGGCTGCTCGACCAGGCGGGTCGGGTCCTCGCCCTGCCCCTCCTCGGTCTGCACCGTGCCGATCGGCCGACCGTCCGGGCCGACCACCACCACGGTGCCGGAGTGGCCGGAATCGTCGCGGTCGGTCTCGTCGTCTTGTGCGTCGGAGTGCGCTTCGGTCATGGGGTCCATCTTTACCCAGCGGGCGCAACCCATGCCCCCCGGGACCGACTCCCGGGGCCGAACCACCCGGGCGGGGCGCGCTACCGTCGCGCCATGCCTGCCGACCCGCGCGCCGTGCTGACCCGGCCCGCTCCGGAGCCCGACCGGACCGTGGCGTACGGCGACCACCCTGACCAGCTGGCCGACCTGCGGCAACCGGCCGGCGCCGGCCCGGCACGACCACTGGTCGTCGTGGTGCACGGTGGCTTCTGGCGGGCCGAGTACGACCGGCGGCACACCGGGCCGCTGGCCGCCGCGCTCGCCTCGGCCGGCCACCCGGTGGCGCAACTGGAGTACCGGCGCACCGGGCAGCCGGGCGGCGGCTGGCCGGGGACCATGACCGACGTGCTGACCGGGGTCGCCGAACTGCCCGGGCTGGCCGCCGAGGCGCTGCCCGGCCGGGTGTCCCGGGCCGCCCCGATCCTGATCGGCCACTCCGCCGGTGGCCACCTGGCGCTATACGCGGCGGCCACCGCGCCCGCGACGGTGGGCGGCGTGCTCGCCCTGGCCCCGGTGGCCGACCTGGTTGAGGCGTACCGGCAGGACCTGGACTCGGGCGCGGTGGCGGCGCTGCTCGGCGGCGGCCCGGCGCAGGTCCCGGACCGGTACGCGGCGACTGATCCACGGTCATTGGTGCCGACTCGGACACGCACAGTAGTCATGCATGGTTCGGCCGACCAGCAGGTGCCGGTGACGATGAGCCGGGAGTTCGTGGCGGCGGCGCGTGCCGCGGGATCCGACATCTCCCTTGTCGAACTGCCCGGATGCGAGCATTTCGGGCTGATCGACCCGGAGTCCCCGGCCTGGCCCCGGGTCCTGGTTATGTTGCGGTCCCTGCACGATGATCACTAGCCATTGACGCAGCGTCGCGGAGCAGGTAGAACGCCGGAGGGGCGGTGTTCTGCCCTGCAACGCTTCTGGGAAGGAACTCGGTGTCGCAGATGAATCGCAGGCGGGCGCTCCAGCTGTTGGCCGCGCTCGGTACCACCGGATTCGCCGCCGCGTGCGGCTCCGACACCGACGACCCATCGACCGCCAGCCGGGGCCCGATCAAGATCGGTCTGATCACGCCGGAGGCCGGCGGTTTCAAGAGCATCGGTGAGGACATCACCAACGGCTTCCAGCTCTTCCTCGACCTGCACGACCAGCGGCTGGGCGGGCACCCGGTGGAGCTGCTGACCGCCGACGAGGGTGACACCGCCAAGACCGGCAAGGCCGCCGTCGAGGACCTGCTCAAGAAGGGCGTGCTGGCGCTCACCGGTGTGGTCAACTCGGCGGTGATGGTCGGCATCCGGGACACCGTCGAGCAGGCCCGGGTCCCGCTGATCGGCTCCAACGCCTCGCCGAGCAGCCTGCAGAGTGTCTTCTACATCTGGCGGACGTCCTACGTGCTGGACGAGGCCGGCCGGGCGCTCGGCCGCTACCTGCGCGACCAGCTGCCGTCGAACGGCCGCATCGCGATGATCATGCCGGAGAACGTCGGCAGCCCGGACGTGGTGCGGGGCTTCCGGCAGGAGTTCGGCGCCAGCGACCCGCGGATCGCCGACCCGGTGACCAACACCAACCCCACCCCGAACCCCGGGAAGAACACGTACGGCGCGGACATCCGCAAGGCGCTGACCAAGAAGCCGACCGCGGTCGTCTGCTTCTACGCCGGCGCGGCGGCGGTGGAGTTCATCAAGCAGCTGCGTGACCAGTTCTCCGGGCCGGTGTACGCACCCGGCTTCCTCACCGAGGGCAGCGTGCTGGAGAGCATGGACAGGGACGCGCTCGGCATCCAGACCGCCCTGAACTACTCGGCCGACCTGAACAACACGTCCAACCGGGTCTTCGCCTCGGCCTACCGCAAGAAGTACCAGGTCACGCCGACCACCTACGCGATGGCCTCGTACGACGCGGCGCAGGTGCTCGACCAGGCGATCCAGCTGACCGGCGGGTCACCCACCCCCCAGCAGGTCAACCTGGCGCTGGGCAAGATCGGCCAGATCGACAGCCCGCGCGGCATCTGGCAGTTCAACCAGCCGCGCACCCCGCAGCAGAAGTGGTACCTGCGGGAGGTGCAGCGCGACGGTCAGGTCATGTCGAACGTGCTGATCAACGAGCTGGCCACGCTGGGCTGACCGCCCACCACGAGCACGGTCCCGGGCTGGCCTCCCCAACGGGAGGCCGGCCCGGACGTACGCGGCGGTGTTCCGGTCAGTGCCGGAGTTCCCCGATGCAGCACTTCACGCTGCCGCCGCCCTTCTTCAGCTCGGCCAGATCGACCGGGACCGGGGTGTAGCCGGCGGCCTTGAGCTTGCCGGCCAGCCGGGTGGCCTCGCTGCTGAGCACCACGTTCGCGCCGTCGCTGACCAGGTTGATCCCGAAGGCCATCGCGTCCTCGTCGTCCGCGATCACGGCGTCCGGGAAGAGCTGGGTGAGCACCCGCTGGCTGGCCGCGGAGAACGCGCCGGGGAAGTAGACGATGTTCGAGTCGTCGATGGCGGCGAGCGCCACGTCCAGGTGGTAGAAGCGCGGGTCGATCAGACGCAGTGACACCACCGGCCGGCCCAGCGCCTCCTGCGCCTCGGCGTGCGCCGGGATCTCGGTGCGGAAGCCGTGCCCGGCCAGGATGAGCCCGCCGTGCGCCTCCGGCACGTACGCGAAGTCACCCTCGCCCTCGTTGGTCTCGCTCGGGGCGATGAACCGCCAGCCCTGCGACTCGTAGAAGGCATGGTGCAGGGCGGCCTCGGCGGCCCGCTGCTCGTGTTTGAACCGCGCGCCGTAGACACTGCCGTCCACCGCGACGCCGCCGTTGGCGGCGTACACCATGTCGGGCAGGCCGCGCTCGGGCGTGAGCAGGTGCACCTCGTGGCCGAGACCGACCAGCGTCTCGCGCAGCCGGTCCCACTGCTTGACGGCCAGGTCCCGGTCGACGGGAGTGGTCACGTCCATCCACGGATTGATCGCGTATTCCACCGCGAAGTGCTCGGGCGAGCACATGAGATATGTCCGCTTTCGCGGGACTCGCTGCTGGTTCACGGTCACCAAGAGTAGGTACCGTTGAACTTTGGTAACAGCCACAACCATTGCTTCCCAGAGGCGGAACGTTGCAGATAGACGCGGTAGACCAGCGGATCATTGCGTTGCTCGTCGCCGACGCCCGCGCGTCGTACGCCGACATCGGCACCCGGGTGTCACTCTCCGCCCCGGCGGTCAAGCGCCGGGTCGACAGACTGCGCGCCACCGGCGTGATCAGGGGATTCACGGCCGTGGTTGATCCGGCGGCCGTCGGCTGGACCACCGAGGCGTTCGTCGAGCTGTTCTGTGCCGGCCGGACCACCCCGGCGCAGATCGGCGTGGCGGCCCGCCGGCACCCGGAGGTGGTCGGCGCGTACACCGTCTCCGGTGAGGCAGACGCGCTGGTGCACCTGCGCGCCGCCGACATCGCCCACCTGGAGGCGGCGTTGGAGCGGCTACGCGCCGAGTCCTTCGTGACCTCCACCCGCAGCACCATCGTGCTCTCCCGGCTGGTCGAATCCCCCGGCGTCGGCCCCTCCACCCGCTGACCGGATCCGCCCGCCGCACCGGCCGACCTCGGGGTTTCCGGGCCCCACCCGCCCTTGACCTCAAGCCCGGTTCAACAGATGAACTGGCGGCGGAGTGTGGGCAGAACGCCCACCACGGCCGAGGGGGTTCCGTGCGGGCGGTCTGGATACGTGCATTCGGTGGGCCCGAGGTGCTGGTGCCTGGCCCGGCACCCGACCCGGCACCCGGCCCAGGTCAGGTGCTGATCGACGTCGCGCACGCGAACATCACCTTCGTCGAGACGCAGCAGCGCTCCGGTCGCCCCGGGCCGTTCCGGGTCACCCCGCCGCTGATCCCCGGCAACGGCGTCGGCGGGGTGATCGCCGCCGTCGGGCCGGGCGTCGACCCCGGGCTGACCGGGCGGCGGGTGGTCAGCGCCACGGGCGGCTCCGGCGGATACGCCGAACGGGTGGCGGTGCACGCGACCGCGCCGATCGAGGTTCCGGCCGGGCTGGCGCTGGACGCGGCGGTCGCGCTGCTGGCCGACGGACGTACCGCCACGATGCTGACCGAGGCGGTCGGCGTCCACCCGGGGGACCGGGTGCTGGTGGAGGCCGCGGCGGGCGGGGTGGGCAGTCTGCTGGTGCAGCTCGCGGCCCGGGCCGGTGCCCGGGTGATCGGCGTGGCCGGTGGGCAACGCAAGGTGGACCTGCTACCCGGACTGGGTGCCGAGCTGTCCGTTGACTACCGCGCGCCGGGCTGGGCCGCCCGGATCCGGGACGCGGTGGGCGGGGTCGACGTGGTGTTCGACGGTGTCGGCGGACCGGTCGCCCAGACGGCCTTCGAGCTGCTGGCCCCGGGCGGCCGCATGGTCAGCTTCGGGCTGGCCAGCGGCGAGTGGTCACCGGTGTCCGTGGAGGCCGCCACCGCACGGCAGGTCGCGTTGATCCGGCCGGACGTGCCGCCCGCGCGGCTGCGGGCGTACACCGGTCGGGCGCTGGCGGAGGCGGCGGCCGGCCGGCTGCGGCCAGTGATCGGGCAGCGTTTCCCGCTGGAGCGCGCCGCCGACGCGCACGCCGCCATCGAGGCCCGCTCGACGGTCGGCAAGACCCTGCTCGACGTCTCCTGAAACCACGCTCAGAGATACATGCCGGTGCGGTGCTCGGACTCGTCACGCCGGACCGGCTTGTCGCCCTCGCCGAAGAACCGCTTGCCGCCGAACTCGCCGTGCAGCCGGTCGTCCAGCTCGTCGGCGAGCCCGGTCATCACCTGCACCGCCAGCATCAGGTGGGTGGCCTGGAAGTTGCGGCCGAAGACCGGAATGGACGCCCAGACCGTGTCCTCCGCGCAGTAGAGGCGGCCGATCGGCATCCGGTTGGTCAACTCGGAGAGCTTGACGTAGAGCCGCTCGGTCGGCTCCACCTCGGTGAGCACCGGGGAGAAGACGTCCACCAGGGGCGGGTTGTCCCGCACCCGGACGAAGACCATCGCCGAACCGGCGCGGATGTTGATGTCGCCGTCCGAGTCGACCTGCAACCGGTCGGTGTCGGACTTCAGCATGGTGGAGACCACGGTGCGGACCCGATCCGCCAGGTCGAGCACGTCGTCCCGCTCGACCTGCGCGGCGGCCGCCTCGGCCAGTGCCTCCTCCAGGTCGGCCTCGACGTCGGCGTCCGGGCCGAACTCGCTACGCGCGGTGCCCAGCGGCTCCACGGTCAGCGGCTCACCCTCGGCGTCCTGCACCAGGAAGACGAGGAACGCCGGGTGCGGGGCGCCGTAGACGTCGCGCAGCGTCCGGGAGAGCAGCGCGGCGATCCGGGTCGCCTCCGCTGTCGTGCCGTCCAACCCGAAGAAACCACCGGAGCCGGCCACCACCCCCGGCGGGGACCAGCCGAGCGCGACCATGTCCGCCACCGCGGCGCGATCCAGGCGGTAGCCCGCCGGCAGGGTGGCGTTGCCGACCGCCCGGGCGGAGAACCGGCCGTCGCCGTCCACGTCGACGCTGATCGAGTAGACGGCGTCCCCGGTGCCGGAGGCGGTGGGGTCCAGGGTCAGTTCGAGGTGCGCGCCAGCGGGCAGCTCCCGCAGCCGGACGGCGAGCGCGCGGGCGAACTCCTGCCACGCCTCCGTCACCTTGGCCCGCAGATCCGTGGTGCTCGGCTCGTCGAGCAGGATCGACTCCGCCGGCTCGGCCGTACCGCCGGGCAGCTCATTGTTCGGCGCCGAGGGGTGGTCAGCCGTCATGATCGCCTCCGTCCGTCACGATCACCCTACCCACGCCGTCCGGGCGTCGAATCGGCCCCGACCGGGATCGGACACCGGCATGGCCCGCCACGGATCCGCGGCGGTTCTCATCGGCGCGGAAGCCGCCGGTCAGACCGCTGACGGACCGGCGGGATCGGAGCCCAGCTCGACCGGCCAGGTGGCCGCGAGGGCGCTGAGCCGGGCGGCGGCGTCCGCCGGGTCGGCGCCCCGGCCCACCGCCAGCCCGAGCAGGTACGCCGTGACCGGCGCGCCGGGTCGCAACACCTGGTGGGCGACGTCGCGGGCCAGGTCCAGCACCACCGGCACGGGCACCTGGGCCGGGCCCAGGTCCAGCTCGGTACAGGCCGCCGTCACCCAGTCGTCCATCACCGTCATCGCGCCCACTCCTCCGCCCGGCGTACGTCCTCGTCAGTGTCGCAGTCGAACCAGGGCGGCGGGCCGTCGCCGGACCACGGCACCTCGCGGACGACGAGGCCGGCCAGCAGCGCCCGGACCGGAGCCCCGGCGAGGCTGCCGCCCCGCTCGGCCGCCAGCCGGTCCATCCCGGCACGCAGCGCGGTGACCCGCCACACCCCGCAGAGCGACTGCCGCCGCCCATCCGCGTCGACGAAGCACGCCCCGTCGGGTAGCCGCTCCAGCCCGACGGTGCCGCCGCCCGCCGGTCCGGTGTGCGACGCGGCCAGGTGGGTCAGCAGCTCGCCGATCGCGGCGCGGGTGAGCAGCGGCAGGTCGGCGGCGAGCAGCGCGACCAGGTTCGCTGCCGGGTCGAGCAGTGCCAGCCCGGCCGCCGCCGCGGCGACCGGTCCCCCGCCGGGCGGATCCTCCCGGGTCACCCGTACGCCGGGCGGGACCGCGCCCGCCGGACCGACCAGCACCCTCGGCGCGGCATCGGCGACGGCGGCCAGCACCCGGTCGCGCATCGACCGGCCGCCGACCGGGAGCGCGGGCTTGTCCACCCCGCCCATCCGTCGGGCCGCCCCACCGGCGAGCACCACCGCGGCGTACGTCCCCATCCGGCCACGGTAGCCGTGCCACCATCCGGTCGGCGGCCGGCGCCGATGCCCGGTGGCCGTGCGGGCGTACCGGCGCGGGGTGCAGGATGGCGGGATGGGACGGGCGACTGACCGACGGGGCGTACTCCGGATCGACCTGGACGCGGCGACCGACGGGCGTGGACCCGTCCGCCGGCCGGACAGCCTGGCGGTGGAGGAGCCGCTGGAGATCCGGGTGGGCCCGGCCGGCCCCGGCCGGCGACGGCCGCTCGCGGTCACCATGCGCACCCCCGGGGACGACCTGGACCTGGCCATCGGCTTCCTGCTGACCGAGGGGCTGATCCGGTCGACCGACGACGTGCAGACCGCGCAGCTCTGCGCCGGCGCGGAGACGCCGAACACGTACAACGTGGTGGACGTGGTGCTCGCCCCTGGGGTGCCGGAACCGACCACCGACCCGACCCGGAACTTCTACACGACCAGCTCCTGCGGGGTCTGCGGCAAGGCCAGCATCGACGCCGTCCGAACCCGTTCGCTGTTCCCGGTGGCGGCGGACCCGCTCACCGTGCCGGCCGCCCTGCTCGCCGAGCTGCCCGACCGGCTGCGTGCCGGCCAACGCGGCTTCGACCGGACCGGCGGGCTCCACGCGGCGGGGCTTTTCTCGCCCGCCGGAGAGCTGGTGGTGCTCCGGGAGGACGTGGGTCGACACAATGCCGTGGACAAGGTGATCGGCTGGGCGGTGCGGGAACGACGACTGCCGCTGGCCGGGCACCTGCTGCTGGTTTCCGGCCGCGCCAGCTTCGAGCTGACCCAGAAGGCGTGGATGGCCGGAGTGCCACTGCTGGCCGCGGTCTCCGCGCCGAGCACCCTCGCCGCCGAGCTGGCCGAGGAGGCGGGAATGACGCTGGTCGGCTTCCTGCGTGGCACCACGATGAACGTCTACACCCGTACCGAGCGGGTCACCATCTGATCGGCCAGCTAGTCGAACAGCCCCAGCCGGATCCCGGCGTCACGGGCCAGCAGGAAACCGGCGATGCGGAGGATCCAGCCGAGCATGCCGCCGGAGTGCCGCACGATCCAGGCGTTGAGCCGGACCAGCACCGGCTCGACCAGGCTCGGCCACGCCATCCGCGCCCCCAGCAGCACCACCGCCGGCAGCACCATGACCAGGCAGTAGCCGGCGAGCAGCCCCACGATCTCCGCCGCGCCGAGCCCGGAGGTGGTCAGCAGGCCGACCGCGCCGAGGTACGGCAGCATCGTCGCCACCTCCGCGAGCGCGGCGAGCAGCGCCAGCCCCACCAGCCATCGCGCCGAGGAGTCGCCGGCGGTGACCCGGTCCCGCCAGCGCAGCACACCGCCGCCGCGCGGGCGTCGTTTGCCGTCGTAGCGGAAGCTGAGCGCGAACAGCCCGACCCCGAGGACGAGCTGCGCCCAGAGCACCGGCCGGTTGTCCAGCGCCCCGCCGAGTACGTCGGCCAGCCGGCTGCCGCCCACGGCGAGCAGCAGCCCGACGGCGAAGTAGAAGACGGCGATCGTGCCGAGGTAGACGAGGATCCGCCGGGCGTTGACCGTCCCGGGCGCGAGCAGCAACCAGACCGGGATGAAGAGAGTCCCGATGCTGGTGCTGTCGACCAGGGCCAGGCCTGCGAGCGACAGCAGCAGTCCGACGCTCATCTGGGGCATTCGTTTGGCAGGGGCACCTGATGATTGTCCGGTGGCGTCTGCTCTGCCGAGTCGACCGCTGACAGGAGAAACGCGTACATCGTTCGGACCACACCGAACACGCCGATCGCCTGCCGGCCTCCTGGCGCCGGAATGCAGCCGCTCGTCAGTCCAGGTCGAGGATGCTCCAGTTGGTCGGTAGCACCTTCGCCGCCAGCCTGGGCTGCGCGGTCGCGTAGTGCGCCTCGTGGGTGAGTGCCGCGCTGGCGGCATGGCCGAGTGAGATGTCTCCATCCGCGGCGCGGGCCAGCGTGCCGGCGTCTCGCACGTCGTCCGCATCGAGCGGCAGCAGGCGTATGACCGGGGCACTCATCATCAGGGCCAGCAGCGCGGCACCAACCTCGTCGCCCGCGCCCGCGAAGGCAACCGCCAGACAGGCGGCCGGGACGGCCACCTGACGTCCCTCATCGGCGACCTGGAGCATCAACTCCCCCACCGAGACGTTGCCCTCGATGTAGGCCGTCAACGCCGACGCGTCGAACACGGCCGCGATCCGATCGCTCATCCGGCGTCGCCCAACATCCGGCGCCCCTCGGCCAGGGCGTCCGCCGGAATGGGTGCCGCCAGGCGCTCACGCCACCGCGCCTTGCCCGCCTCGGTCACCTCAATGCCGGCACGCCGCAGCACCTCGTCGAGGTGCGCGCGGGCCATCTGAGCCCGGACCGCCACGGTGATCGCCGCCGAGACGTTGGGCTGCCGGTCGAGCCACTCTGCCACGTCGTCGGGGAGGCTCACGGAGCGCTTCGCGGTCATGCTCGCCAGCCTACCAAACCTGGTAGCACCCACGGTATTACCAGATGCTGGAGGGGATCGGTCACCGGCGGCCACGTCGGCTCCGCCTGCGGGGGCGGACCACGCCGGGCAGACCGACCGACGGCCAGCCGTCCAGCTCGGACGGGGGGACGCCGCGCCGGAGCAGGTCGTCCAGGAGCAGGGCGAGCGAGTAGTCGGGGTGCAGGCTCAGCGTCCGCTCCAGCGCGACCGCCGCCAGTGCCCCCTGCCCCGCCCGCCAGGCCGCGAACGCCAGCAGCGCGCCCGGAGCGGCGGTCAGCTCCGACTCGGCCCGGCGCAGCACGTCGGTCCAGAGGGCGATGTCCCGGTCCCGACCGTCGGTGCGTTCCCAGGCGTGGTCGCGGATCGGCAGGTGCGTCAACAGGAGGCTCAGCCAGGCCACCTCGTCGTCGTCGAGCCGTTCGCCGCGCCGTTGCCGGCGTTGCGCCTCGCGGACCGCCGCCACCCCGGCGGAGCGCAGCGCCCGGCCGCCGAGCAGATCGCTCGCGGGCGCCTCCTCGACCAGGTCGGTCAGTCGCCGCTCGGCCCGGGCGGTGGCCTCGCGCAGCGCGTCCCGCGCCGGGCCGTCCACCGGTGCCACCTGCGCCACGAGGGCGGCCCGGTCGGGGAGCGCGACCTGGCCGGCGAAGACCGCCGAGGCGGTCACCTGGTTGGCCGCCGGGTCGTAGGGCCGGCCCTCGGGCGGGCAGCAGTCGACCTCGGCGCAGAGGTAGGACCACCACCGGCCGTCGGTCACCCGCAGCGCGTCCAGCACCTCCAGCCCGGCCCCGGTCAGGGCGGCGCGCACGGCGTCCACGCTCGGCGTCACCCGGTCGGGCGGTCCGTAGCCCACCACGGTCGCGGCCTCGGCGCCCTGGCGGTGGATCACCCCGGCCAGGTGCCGGGCCGGCTCGACCGGATCGGCCGACGGATCGGGCAGGTCGGCGCGGGCGGCGAAGATGATCCGCCGCCCGCGCAGCGCCACCGCGACCACGCTGTCGGCGGGGTGGAAGCCGAGCAGGTACGGCACGGCGGCGAGCAGGTCGGCGGGTGAGCGGACGGCGAGCCGGGGGCGTTCGGTCGAGGTCATGCCGGGAGCCTGCGACGGGCTGGCCCGGCTTCGCCGCCCCTGTGGACGACACGCGGCTTATCCACAGTCACTCTCCGTGTTGCCCCTGGTCAACGCGCATCCTCGGGTGCTGGGACGGAACGGGTGGCACCGGTGGCCGACCTGATGTGTTCGGGCGGTGCCGTTGTGTCGTGGGGAGCGGTTACCGTGCGCTGATGGACCTGGCGTATCTGCGCGCGCACCCGGCACACCTGCCGACGTTCCTGACCCACCAGCGGATCAGGGAGACGCCGGTCGCCCGTGGGGACATCTGCGCCGCCGCCCGACTCACCCTGGACGACGGCCACTCGGTCTTCGCCAAATCCTGGCCCGAGCGGGCAGGCCGGCCGGTGCCGGAGGGCTTCTTCGCCGCCGAGGCCGCCGGGTTGCGCTGGCTGCGGGAGGCCGGCGCGGTCGCCGTACCCGAGGTGATCGTGGCGCTGCCCGACATGCTGGCGCTCGACTGGGTGGAGCCCGGCGAGCCGACGTCGGAGGCGGCCGAGCGCTTCGGCCGGGAGTTGGCCGACCTGCACCGGGCCGGCGCACCGGCCTTCGGTGCGACCTGGCCCGGCTTCATCGGTGCGCTCGAGCAGGACAACAATCCCGACGACGGCCCCTGGTCGACGTGGTTCGCCCAGCGGCGGCTCGCTCCCTACCTGCGGCGATCGGTCGACGCCGGCGCGCTGAGCAGCGACGACGCCAGCCTGGTCGAGCAGGTGATCGGTCGGGTCGGCGAGTTCGGCGGGGAGGAGCCGCCGGCCCGCATCCACGGCGACCTGTGGCCGGGCAACGTGCTCTGGGGCGCCGACGACCGCGCCTGGCTGGTCGACCCGGCGGCGCACGGCGGGCACCGGGAGACGGATCTCGCCCAGCTGGCACTCTTCGGCGGCATCCCGCATCTGGCCCGGGCCCTGGCCGCCTATCGGGAGAGCTGGCCGCTTCCCGACGGCTGGCCCGACCGGGTGCCGCTGCACCAACTACACCTGCTGCTGGTGCACACCGCGCTGTTCGGCGGCGGTTACCGAGATGCCGTCGTCCAGACTGCCCGTGCCGCCCTGGGCCGGCCCGAGCGCGCTACGGTCGACAGGTGAGCGTCGCCCCGCGGACCGACGGCGTCCTCGTCGACCGGTTCGGCCGGGTCGCCCGGGACCTGCGCGTGTCCCTCACCGACAAGTGCAACCTTCGGTGCACCTACTGCATGCCGGCCGAGGGGCTGCCCTGGCTGGCCGGTCCCGAGCTGCTCACCGACGCGGAGATCGTCCGGCTGGTCCGGGTGGCCGTCGAGCGGCTCGGCGTGACCGAGGTGCGGTTCACCGGCGGCGAGCCACTGATCCGACCCGGGCTGGTTGGCATCGTGGCCGCGGTCGCCGCGCTGGAGCCCCGCCCGCGGATCTCGCTCACCACCAACGGCATCGGCCTCGACCGGCTCGCCCCGGCGCTGCGCACGGCCGGCCTCGACCGGGTGAACGTCTCGCTGGACACCCTGGACCCGGGCCGGTTCGCCCAGCTCACCCGTCGCGCCCGGCTGGACGCGGTGCTCGCCGGGCTCGCCGGGGCCGCCGCCGCCGGCCTCAACCCCGTCAAGATCAATACTGTGTTGATGCGGGGCGTCAACGAGGACGAGGCACCGGCCCTGCTGCGCTTCGCCGTCGACCACGACTACCAGCTGCGGATCATCGAGCAGATGCCACTGGACGCCCAGCACGGCTGGGACCGCAGCACGATGGTCACCGCCGAGGAGATCCTCACCTCCCTGCGTACCCGCTTCGACCTCAGCCCCGACCCGGCCGAACGCGGCGCGGCGCCGGCCGAGACCTGGCTGGTCGACGGCGGTCCGGCCCGGGTCGGCGTGATCGCCAGCGTCACCCGCCCCTTCTGCGGCGACTGCGACCGCACCCGGCTGACCGCCGACGGCCAGGTCCGCGCCTGCCTCTTCGCCACCGAGGAGTCCGACCTCCGCGCCGCCCTGCGCGCCGACGCGGACGACGACGACCTGGCCCGACGCTGGCGCACCGCGATGTGGGGCAAGCGCGCCGGGCACGGCATCGACGACCCCACCTTCCTCCAGCCGACCCGGCCGATGTCCGCGATCGGAGGCTGAGACGTGGACCCGAGGCCGCTGACCATCCGCTACTTCGCCGGCGCGCGCGCCGCCGCCGGCCGCCCCGAGGAGGCCGTCGCCGCCGGCCGGTCGCTCGACGACCTCACCGTCGAGCTGGCCCAGCGGCACGGTGACCGGCTGGCCGCCGTGCTGCGGGTGGCGAGTTTCCTCGTGGACGGCGTCACCTGTCATGATCGGCAGGCACCCCTGCCAGGCGGGGCCACGATCGATGTTCTGCCACCGTTCGCGGGCGGCTGAGGGAGGCACAGCAGATGTTGGCGGTTCTGGGGTTCGTGGCCGTCCTGGCGCTGGTCATCGGCCTCATCCACCTCTACCTGTGGAAGCGGCTGATCCGGGACACCACCGGGCCGGGCCGCTGGCGGCGCATCGGCGGTGTCGCGGGCCTGGTGCTGGCGCTGCTCGTGCCGGCCACCCTCGTCGGGACCCAGGCCGGGCTCTACTGGCTCGCCTGGCCGGGCTACCTCTGGCTCGCGTTGATGTTCTACCTGCTGGTCCTGCTCGTCGTGCTGGAAGTGCCGATGCTGGTCACCCGGCTGGTGCTGCGCCGCCGGGTCACCGGCGCCGATGCGACGACCGCCGCACCGGCGCCGGTGCTGGTCGGCGCCGCCGGGCCGACCGATCCACCGGCCGCCAGCGCGGTCCGTGCGCCCGACCACGACCCGGCACGCCGGCTGCTGCTGGCCCGCGGGGCAGCCATCTTCGCCGGTCTCACCGCCACCGGCATCACGGGGTACGGGGTACGCACCGCGCTCGGCCCGCCGCAGCTGGACCGGGTGCAGATCCCGCTCGGCAAGCTTCCGCGCAGCATGGACGGCCTGCGCATCGCCACCGTCTCCGACATCCACCTCGGGCCGCTGCGCGGCCGGGCGCACACCGAGCGCATCGTCGCCGCGATCAACCGCCTCGACGCGGACCTGGTCGCGGTCGTCGGTGACCTGGTCGACGGCTCGGTCGCCGAGCTTGGGTCGGCCGCCGCGCCGCTGCGCGACCTGCGCTCCCGCTACGGCAGCTTCTTCGTCACCGGCAACCACGAGTACTACTCGGGCGTGGAGGAGTGGGTCCAGGAGGTGGACCGGCTCGGCCTGCGGGTGCTGCAGAACCAGCGGCAGGAGATCCAGGCCCGGGGCGGCGTACTCGACCTGGCCGGCGTCAACGACCTTTCGGGCACGGGCACCGGCCTCGCCGCCGGGCCGGACTTCGCCGCCGCCCTCGGTGACCGCGACCCGAACCGCCCGGTGGTGCTGCTCGCGCACCAGCCGGTGGCGGCGAAGGAGGCGGCCCGGTACGGCGTCGACCTGCAACTGTCCGGGCACACCCACGGCGGGCAGGTGGTGCCGTTCAACCTGGCCGTCCGACTCGAACAGCCGGTGGTCAGTGGGCTCGGCGAGGTCGACGGCACCAAGGTCTACGTGACCAACGGCGCCGGTTTCTGGGGTCCGCCGGTCCGGGTCGGGGCCGAACCGCAGATCACCCTGGTCGAGCTGCGCTCGGCATAGCGGACGTCACGTCCGCGCGTGGCGGCGGGCGGCCGGCGCGGCGGGCGTGACAGGATGCGGCGTGCCCCCGTTCAGCGCCGTACCCCCCGGTGGCCCCCCGCCATTCGTCGCGGACCTGCACATCCACTCGAAGTACTCGCGCGCGTGCAGCCGTGACCTCACCACGCCGAACCTCGCGTGGTGGGCCCGGCGTAAGGGCATCGCCCTGCTCGGCACCGGCGACTTCACCCACCCCGCCTGGTACGACCATCTCCGGGAGACGCTGCGCCCGGCCGAACCGGGGCTCTACCGGCTCGACCCGGAGGCGGAGCGGGACGTCGCCCGCCGGCTGCCGCCCCGACTCGCCGGCACGGCGGAGGCAGACCCGGTCCGGTTCATGCTGAGCGTGGAGATCTCCACGATCTACAAGCGGGACGACCGGACCCGCAAGGTGCACCACCTGATCTACCTGCCCGACCTGGACGCGGTGGCCCGGTTCAACGCCGCGCTCGGCCGGATCGGCAACCTCGGCTCCGACGGCCGGCCGATCCTCGGGCTGGACTCCCGCGACCTGCTGGAGATCACCCTGGAGGCGAGCCCGGACGGGTATCTGGTTCCGGCGCACATCTGGACGCCGTGGTTCTCGGCGCTGGGCTCGAAGTCCGGCTTCGACGCGATCGCCGACTGCTACGCCGACCTGGCCGAGCACATCTTCGCCGTGGAAACCGGCCTCTCCTCCGATCCGGCGATGAACTGGCGGGTCGGCAGCCTGGACGGCTACCAGTTGGTGTCCAACTCGGACGCGCACTCCCCGCCGGCGCTGGGCCGGGAGGCGACCGTGCTGACCGCCGAGCGGAACTACTTCGCCGTCCGGGAGGCGCTGCGGACCGGTGATGGCCTGGCCGGCACCGTCGAGTTCTTCCCCGAGGAGGGCAAGTACCACGCGGACGGGCACCGGCTGTGCGGGATCAACTGGACGCCGGAGCGCACCCGCGCCGCGGACGGGCGCTGCCCCGAGTGCGGCAAGCCGCTCACCGTGGGCGTGCTCAGCCGGATCGAGGAGCTGGCGGACCGCCCGGAGGGGCACCGGCCGGCGCACGCCCGGGAGGTCACCCATCTGGTGCCGCTGGCCGAGATCCTCGGCGAGATCAACAGGGTGGGTGCCCGGTCGAAGAAGGTCGAGGGGCGACTCAACGAGCTGCTCGCCGCGCTCGGCCCCGAGCTGGAGATCCTGACCACGACGCCGCTGACCGACATCGCCCGGGCCGGCGGTGAGCTGCTCGCCGAGGGTATCGGACGGCTGCGGCGCGGCGACGTACGCCGGGTGCCGGGCTACGACGGCGAGTACGGAGTGATCACCCTCTTCGACCCGGCGGAGCTGGGCGTCAGCACCGGCGCGGCGCAGGAGACGCTGTTCGACGTACCGGTGCCGGCGCAGCGGAAGCGCGCGGAGCCGGCAGCTCAGGCGGCGGCCAAGCGCCCCGCGGCGGCGAAGGCGGAGCCGAAGCGCAAGACCGCTCCGCCGCCGGCCCCCCCGATCGCATCGCCGCCGTCGCCGCACGAGCCGTTCGAGCCGATGCTCGCGGGCATGGAGGAGGTCGGCACCGGCTTGCTGGACCGGCTGGACGCGATGCAACGGGTGGCCGCGTCCGCGCCCGGCGGCCCGCTGCTGATCGTGGCCGGCCCGGGCACCGGCAAGACCCGGACGCTGACGCACCGGATCGCGTACCTCTGCGCGGAGCTGAACGTCTTTCCCGAGCACTGTCTGGCCATCACCTTCACCCGCCGGGCCGCCGAGGAGCTGCGGCACCGCCTCGACGGGCTGCTCGGCCCGGTCGCCGAGGACGTCACCGTGGGCACCTTCCACGCGTTGGGGCTGACCATCCTGCGGGAGAACGCCGACGCGGCGGGCCTGCCGGTGGACTTCCGGATCGCCGACGACGCCGAGCGGGCGGCGGCCCGGTCGGAGGCCGGCGACGACCAGGCCGGCTACACCGCGCTGCTGCGCAAGCAGGATCTGGTCGACCTGGACGAGCTGGTGAGCCTGCCGGTGGAGCTGCTGCGGGCCGACCGGGAGCTGGTCGGACGCTACCGGGACCGCTGGCGGTGGATCTTCGTCGACGAGTACCAGGATGTCGACGCGGTGCAGTACGAGCTGCTGCGGTTGCTCAGCCCGGCCGACGGCAACCTCTGCGCGATCGGCGACCCGGACCAGGCGATCTACTCGTTCCGGGGTGCCGACGTCGGCTACTTCCTGCGCTTCTCCCAGGACTTCACCGACGCCCGGCTGGTCCGGCTCAACCGCAACTACCGCTCCTCGGCTCCCATCCTCGCCGCCGCCGTGCAGGCCATCGCGCCGTCCTCGCTGGTCCGGGGCCGACGGCTGGACCCGGCCCGGCTCGATCCGGAGGCACCGCTGGTCGGCCGCTACCCCGCGGCCTCCGTCGCCGAGGAGGCCGACTTCGTGGTCCGTACCGTGGACGAGCTGGTCGGCGGGCTGTCCCACCGGTCGCTCGACTCCGGTCGGATCGACGGGCGGTCCACCTCGCTGTCGTTCTCCGACATCGCCGTGCTGTACCGCACCGACGCGCAGGCCGCGCCGATCGTGGACGCCCTGACCCGTGCCAACATTCCGGTGCAGAAACGCTCACACGACCGGCTGCGGGACCGACCTGGGGTGGCGGCCATCGCCCGCGAGCTGCGACACGCCGACGGGTTGGCCGGCTCGCTGGCCGCCCGGGTGCGACTGGCCGGCCAGGTGGTCGCGGAGCGCTTCGCCGTGCCCACCCTGGACGGTGCCGGCGTGGGCCGTCCCGAGGACGTCCGCTCGGCGGTGGATCTGCTGACCCCGCTGGCCCGACGCTGCGGTGACGACCTGGAGACGTTCCTGTCGCAGCTGGCCACCGGAGCCGAGGTGGACGCGCTCGACCCGCGGGCGGAGGCGGTCACCCTGCTGACGCTGCACGCCGCGAAGGGCCTCGAGTTCCCGGTGGTCTTCCTGGTCGGCGCCGAGGACGCGCTGCTGCCGCTGCGGTGGCCGGGCTCGACACCCGATGAGGACGCGGTCGCCGAGGAGCGGCGACTCTTCTTCGTCGGCCTGACCCGCGCGCAGGACCGGCTGTACGTCACGCACGCCGCCCGCCGTACCCGTCACGGGGTCGAGCGCGACTGTGCGCCGTCGCCATTCCTCGGCTCGATCGACCCGGGGCTGTTCGAGCGGTTCGGCGAGGCCGAGCCGCGCCGGCCGAAGGACCGCCAGCTCCGCCTCATCTGAGACCCCCCGCGGTGACGGCGATGCGCGGCAACGGACGTCCCGCGACGATGCGCCGGGCGCGTTGGTCCGGTGAGCGCTGTCGGGGCGGCTCAGGCGAGGACCACGGCGAGCCAGGTGCCCGCGAGCAGGGCCGGGCCGAGTGGCAGCAGGGTGTCCCGGCGCACCCGCCGCGCGGCCAGCAGGCCGAGCACCACGCCGCCGTGCAACAGGTGCGGCAGGAGCAACCCGGTCAGCAGGGCGTCCCGACCCAGCCAGCCGAGCGGCAGGCCAAGGACCGCGGCGAGCTTCACGTCCCCGAAACCCAGCCGCGAGCCGGGCAGCAGGGCCAGCAGCACGTGCGCCGTGCCGGCGACCGCCGCGCCGGCCAGCGCGCCGAGCAGCCGCATGGGGTCACCGGCGAGCAGTGCCGCACCGGACAGGCCACCCAGGGCGAGCAGCGCGGTGGCCAGGACCAGCGGGTCGGGCAGCCGCAGGCAGGCCAGGTCGACCGCGGCCAGCACCAGCCCCACCGACGCCACCGCGAGGAAGACCGGCAGCGCCGGGTCGTCACGCAGTGCCACGGCGAGCCCGCCGAACACCACGCCCGACACCGCCGGGCTCAGCCACGCCCACCGGCAGGGCCGGGACGTCGACGGGGAGTGTGCCGGCGACGTGGTGACTCGTCGGGCCAGCGGAGGAACGGCGAGGCCGACCAGCACGCCGAGCGACGCCACCGGCACCAGCGCAGCGGCCCACATGCGCCGGAGGCTACCGCCGGTCGTCCTCGCCCGCGCTCCCCGATCGCGATTCCGTGCGGGGCCGGCGGGGACGTTCCGTGGTCACCACCAGGGCCACCCCGGCCACGATGACCGCTCCGCCGAGCAGCACCTGCGGGGTGACCGGCTCGGCCACCAGCAACGCGCCGAGCGCCACCGCGACCGCCGGGTTGACGTAGGCGTACGTCGAGACCAGCGAGATCGGCGCGTTGTGCAGCAGCCAGACGTACGCGGTGAAGGCCACCAGCGAGCCGGCCACCATGAGGTAGCCCAACGCCAGCCAGGACCGGGTGCTGACCTCCGCCGGGTGGAAGTCGCGCAGCTCGCCCCGCCCGGCGGCGACGACGGCCAGCACCAGCGCTCCGGCCATCATCTCGTACACCGTGGCGACGAACGGGTCGGCGGGCATCCGGATCCGCCCGGACAGGAACGATCCGACCGACCAGGAGGCGGCCCCCGCGACGATGGTCAACGCCCCGACCAGCGGCACGGCGTCCGCGCTGCCGGCGGGCAGCACCAGCAGGACCAGACCGACGAAGCCGAGGCTGACCCCGGCGAACGTCCAGACGGGAGGTCGGTCCCCGGTGGCGGAACGCAGCAGCACCACGAGCAACGGCACGGTCGCCACCAGCAGCGCGGCGATCCCGGACGGCACCGCCACTCCGGACGGCCCGGATTCGGCGAGCACCACCAGGCCGTTGCCGCCGGCGAGCAGGAGCACCCCGACCAGGGCGGCGCCGCCGAGCTGTCGGCGCTCCACCCGCAGCGCGCCCGGCCCTCGGCGCAGGCGCAGCACCACCGCCAGCACCGCGCCGGCGACGGCGAACCGCAGGGCGGCCGACGTCAGCGGGGGCAGCGTCTCCACGGCGATGCGGATGCCCAGATAGGTGGAGCCCCAGAGCAGGTAGACCACGATCAACGCGGTCCAGATCAAGGTCGGCGCGGTGCCGGCGCGGCGGGTGGCCAGGGCCGCGGCACTCGGTGGAGGTGAGCTCATCGGTGGACCACGCTACGGTGACCACGGAGTCGGCGTCGCGCATTGGTGGCCGGCCTCTCACCACTTGTGCAGGAGGGCGGCATGACGAACTACGGACCACCGGGTGGTGGCGTCCCGGGACCGTGGCGTGGGCAACGACCCGACGAGACGCCCGGACGGCCGCCCCAGCAGTCCTACCCGCCCTCGCACGAGCCCTACCCGCCGGTGGTGCAGTCGTACCCGCCGGCGCCCCAGGGGCGACCTGGGCCCTACGGCGACACACCCTACGGCGGCGGGGTCGCCGCGCCCTACGGTGGCGGACCCGAGACGCGCTACGGCGAGTCGGAGGGCGCCTATCGTGGCGGGTCGTACAGCCCGGCCCCGGCGTACGGCGGCGGGGAGTCGTACCGGCCCGACGACGGTCCGTACGGCGGAGACCCCGCGCCGGCTCCGGGTGGGCGTGGTCGAGGTCCGCTGATCGCGGTGCTGGCCGTCGTGCTGCTGCTGGTGGTGGCCGGTGGCGGGGCGTTCTGGTTCCTCAGCCGTCCGAGCGATCCCGCCCCGGTGACCGCTCCGACCGGCTCGGCCGTCGCCGAGGATCCCAGCGCGGACGCCGTCGACCCGGCCGGGCCGGCACCGAGCGCCGCAGCGCCCGAGTCGTCGGCCGACCCGCGGTTCGTGAAGGTGGGCCAGTGCGTCCGCAACGACGGCGCGGCCGGCGACAAGCCCAAGCTGCTGATCAGCGGCTGCGCCCCGAAGTCGTACGAGGTGCTGCGCCGGATCGACGGCGCGACCAGCGGTGAGCGGGACGCCGAAGCCAAGTGCGCCAAGGTCGAGGGCTACACCAACTGGTACTTCTTCGACAGCGAGCTGGACACCCTCGACTTCGTCCTCTGCCTGAAGCAGCGCTGAGGCCACCCACCCTGGGGATGACATGACAACCTACGGACCATCGGGTGCCGGGCAGCCGGACGACCCGTACCAGCGCCCGGCGGCCGGCGCCGACGGCCCGCCACCGGACGACCCGACCCGGCAGCAGTGGGGCCCACCGCCGGAGCCGCCCACCGCGCCCATGTGGGCTCCGCCGCCGACCTCGGGCCCGGGCTACCCGCCGCCCACCCCCGGGGCGGGCTACCCGCCTCCGCCCGGTCCGTTCCCGCCGGCCGGTCCACCGCCCGGGCAGCCTGGCGGGCCGTGGGGCCCGCCGGTGCCGGGCGGGTACGGGATGCCGCCCGCCCCACCGGTGAACAGGACCGGCCGGAAGGTCGCCCTGATCATCGCGCTGGTGGTGCTGCTCCTGCTCTGCCCGTGCCTCGGCCTGGCGGGTTGGGCGGTCTGGAGTGCCGTGGACGACGACAGCAACGCCGCGTCCGCGCCGTCGTTGAGCGCGCCGGTCGTTCCGCCCGTCCTGCCCAGCGACGCGCCGACCTCGGCCGCGCCCAGCCCGAGCGAGGACGAGTTCGCCAAGGGTGACTGCGTGGTCAACGACGGCACCGAGGACGACGCGGAGCTGCGCAAGGTGCCGTGCGGCCCCAACACCTACCAGGTGCTGCTGCGGATTCCGGCGACGAGCGACGGGGACCGGTGCGAGACGCTCGCGCCGCAGGCCACCGCGAACTACGTGCACGACAACTCGATCGACCTGTTCGACTACGTGCTCTGCCTGAAGAAGCGGTAGCCGGTAGCCAAAACTAGGGCTATCTAGCGTGGACGCTAGACAGCCCTAGTTTGTTGTCGACGGCCCCGACACGCCGGTAGCCCCATCTATCCATGTCTAGCCCCTCAGCTAGAGGGCCCGATACTGTGCGATGCGTGGATCCGGTCCGCAACCCGTACGCACCGGGCGCCGGTCAGCGCCCGCCCGAACTCGCCGGGCGGGGGCGGGAGCTGGACGTCTTCGACATCGTGCTGGAGCGCATCGCCCGAGGTCGCCCCGAACGCAGCCTGATGCTCACCGGGCTGCGCGGTGTCGGCAAGACCGTCCTGCTCAACACCCTCCGATCGCAGGCGATCAACCGGCTCTGGGGCAGCGGCAAGATCGAGGCACGGCCGGATCAGTCCCTGCGCCGCCCGGTCGCCGCCGCGCTGCACATGGCGGTCCGGGAGCTCGCGCCCCGGCACCGCGCGCCCGACCGGATCGACGCCTTCCTCGGAGTCCTCAAGGCGTTCGCCCAACGGTCCGCCCCGACCGGCCGGGGTGGGGCCGCCCCGAAGCTGCGCGACCGGTGGCAGCCCGGGATCGACGTGCCCGCGGCGAGTGGTCGGGCCGACTCCGGTGACATCGAGATCGACCTGGTCGAGCTACTCACTGACGCCGCCGCCGTGGCCAGCGACGTGGGCACCGGCATCGCCGTCTTCATCGACGAGATGCAGGACCTCGGCCCGGAGGACGTGTCAGCCCTCTGCGCCGCCTGCCACGAGCTGTCCCAGCTCGGCGCGCCGCTGATCGTCGTCGGCGCCGGCCTGCCGCACCTGCCGGCCGTGCTCAGCGCCGCGAAGTCGTACTCCGAGCGGCTGTTCCGTTACCAGCGCATCGACCGGCTCGACCGGATCGCCGCCGACCAGGCGCTGTGCGCGCCGGCCGAGCGCGAGGAGGTGGAGTACGAGCAGAAGGCGCTCGACCTTCTCTACGAGAAGTCCGGCGGCTACCCCTACTTCGTCCAGGCGTACGGGAAGGCGACCTGGGACCATGCTCCGCGCTCGCCGATCACCGCCGCCGACGTCCGGGTCGCCGCGCCCGAGGCGGAGGCCGAGCTGGCGGTCGGCTTCTTCGGCTCCCGGTTCGAGCGGGCGACGCCCGCCGAGCGCGAGTACATGCGCGCGATGGCCACGCTGTCCCTGGTGGAGGTCGAGTCCGGAGGTCCGGTCCGTGACGACATGGACGCCGCGGTGCCAACCGCGGAGATCGCCCGGGCCCTCGGCCGCAAGCCGGCCAGCCTCTCCCCGGCGCGCGACGCGCTCATCAAGAAGGGGCTGATCTACTCCGGTGAGCGCGGCACGGTGGCCTTCACCGTTCCGCACTTCGGCCGGTACCTGCGCACCCAGCCAGCCTGACGGGCACCCGCGTTGGCCCGACCCGGTCAGACCCGGGACCAGGGCACCGGAAACAGCACCTCGCCGGCGGGCGGCGGCCCTTCCTCGCTGGTGGACGGCGGCAGCACCAACGCCTGCCACGGCTCCCCGAGACCGGCCCACGGGCTGGTCAGGCCCAGCTCGCCGGCCGGGCCGAAGCCGAACCGGCGGTAGAAGGCGGGATCGCCCAGGACCACGACCAGCCGCTCGCCCAGCTCAGTGGCGGCGTCCAGAGCGGCCTGCACCACCGCCGTGCCGTGCCCCAGCCGCTGCCGGTGCGGAGCGACCGCCACCGGGCCGAACGCGAGAGCGGACGCGTCGCTGCCCTGCTCCGGTCGTACCCGCACCCGGGTGAGCAGCGCGTATCCGACCACCTCGCCGCCGTACTCGGCGACCATGGCCAGCTCCGGCAACCAGGCGTCGGTGCCGCGCAGCTCCTCGACCAGGCCCACCTCCGGCGGTGTCGCCACGTCGGGCCGGGCGAACGCGCCAGCCAGCACCCGACGCACCGGGCCGGTGTCGGCCGGGTCCTCGGGTCGTAGCCGCAGCGTGGTCACCCGCGCGACGTTACCCGTGACGGCCGTTCCATCAGCGATGGTCGCTCGAATCGGCGTGGCGGATGTGTACGGCCACCGATTCGGATCCGGCGGTTGCCGGGGTAGCAAACGCCGTGACGGGGTATGACTGATCCATGAAGCCCGTACGCTCCCTTGCCCGCGCCATGCTGAGCGGCATCTTCGTGGTCAGCGGGTACCGCAACTTCCGCAACCCGGACCGGCTGGCGGTGGCGGCCAAGCCGGTGACCGACAAGGTCGCGCCGATGCTGAAGAAGGCACACCCGAACTTCCCCACCGACACCAAGACGCTGATCCGGCTCAACGCCGCGGCGCAGGTCGGCGCCGGGCTGATGCTGGCCACCGGTCGGTTCAGCCGACCCGCCGCGCTGGTCCTCGCCGGCACGCTGGTGCCGGTCACCATCGCCGGGCATCCCTTCTGGAACAACGACGACCCGGTGGCCCGGAACAACAACCAGGTTCACGCTCTGAAGAACCTGGGCCTCTTCGGCGGCCTGCTGCTCGCCGCGGCCGACACCGGAGGCAAGCCGGGTCTACGGTGGCGGACCGGTCATCGCATCGGCCACTCTCGACGTTCGATGCAGCGCGCGGTCCGCACCGCCCGACGGGAGGCCCGGATCGCCGTCCGGTCCGCCTCCACCGCGCGTCGGCTTCCGGGCTGACCTGCCTCGATCCGTTCCTTCATCACCCCCACCCCCGCTAAGCCGACGAATTACCTGAACCGCCCGGTAGGCGTTAACGCGGTGGAAATGTCAAAAACATGTGTGGGATCGGACACGGTCGCATAACGCGGGAGGCACTGACGTGAGGCGCCGTTCTAGGCTCCGTGCAGGACCTGGACGGGTAGGACGATCTTGGTACGGGGGTGGCCACGCCATGCCGACGACTGTCGGTAGACGGGCGGACCGCCTCGCCCAAATCCAACGCGTGGCGCGCGGGATCGATCGCGCGAAAGTCGTACGGGGTGCCATCGTGGTCGCCGTCGCCTACGCCGCATGGCTGGCCATCGGTGCGTTCGGGCGGCCGTACAACTTCTTCGACATGAAGATCTACCACGGCGCGGTGGTGTGGTGGGCGAGCGGTCATGAGCTCTACGAGTTCATCGCGCCGGGCACAACTCTCGGCTTCACCTACCCGCCGTTCGCCGGGCTGGCCATGCTGCCGATGGCGCAGTTGCCGATCGGCGCCGCCGGGATGGTCAACGCTCTGGCCAGCATCGCCGCGCTCGCGCTGGTGCTGGCGGGGCTGCTCCGCCCCATCGTGGACCGGCTGGCCTGGCCGCTGTGGTTCACCGTGGCCGTGGCGGTGCCGCTCGCGGTGGCCATCGAGCCGGGCCGGGAGACCCTCGGCTACGGCCAGGTCAACATCCTGCTGTTCGCGCTGATCATGGCTGACCTGATCGGGCTGCGGTGGCGCTCCCGCCGGGGCACCCACTACACGGCGACCGACGGCCCCCTGCTGCGCTTCGTCTACGGCGGCGCCTGGGCCGGCGCGGGCATCGGCCTGGCCACCGCGGTCAAGCTCACCCCGGCGCTGTTCATCGCCTACCTGCTGATCACCCGCCAGTGGAGGGTGGCGGCCACCGCGATCGGCACCACGATCGGCGTGACGGTGGGGTCCTTCGCGATCGTCGGCGACGAGTCGCGGGCCTACTTCGGCAGCGTCCTCTGGCAGACCGAGCGGGTCGGTGCGGCGGACATGACGCCCAACCAGTCGCTCGCCGGCCTGCTGGCCCGGCTGTACGACTCGATCGAGACCCCCGGTCTGCTCTGGTTCTCCTTCTCGGTGCTGATCCTGGCGCTGGGCCTGTCCCGGGCGGCCAGTTCCCGCGCCGACGGTGACGAGCTGACCGCGTTCACGCTGGTCGGTCTGACCGCCAACGTGATCAGTCCGATCTCCTGGACGCACCACCTGGTCTGGGTGATCCCGGCGATCATCGTGCTGGCCGACGCGGCGGTGCGCCGTCGGGAGGCGAGCCGGGGGTTGACCCAGCGCAGTGGTCAGGGCCTGGCGTTCGGCGGCCTGCCCGGGGTCAACGGGCTCCGCCCGCCAATCTGGTACCCGACGTTGACCGGGCTCCGGCACGGCGTCGCCGCGATCGGGCTCTACCTGCTCTTCCTGATCTCCCCGATCTGGCCGTACGAGCACCAGCTGCCCGAGATGTCGCACTATCAGGACGGTCTCTTCGGCGCCCTGATGGAGAACTCGCTCGCACTCGCGCTGATCGTGCTGGTCGCCGCGCTGCCCTGGCGCCCGGGCGCCGAGCCGGCGTTCTACGGCGATCGGCTGGCGCGTGCCGTGCTGGTCAACGGCCGACGCTGAGCGGTCAGGGGCAGTTGACCCATTCCTCGGTGCCGTCGCCGAAGACCTGCCGTTTCCAGATCGGCAGCCGCGCCTTGGCCTCGTCCACCAGACGGGCGCAGGCCTCGAATGCCGCCGCACGATGGGCGGTGCTCACGGCGGCGACCAGCGCCACGTCACCGATCGCCAGCGGACCGACCCGGTGCGAGACCGCCACCGCGTAGACGTCGGGCTCGGCCGCGATCTCGGCGGCCACCTCGCGTAGCACCTGCTCGGCACTCGGGTGCCCCTCGTACTCCAGGCTCACCACGGCGCGCCCGTGGTCGTGGTCGCGGACCACACCCTGGAAGGAGACCACCGCGCCGGCCCGCCGGTCGGCAACCGCCGCCTCGTGCGCGGCCAGATCCAGCGGCTGGTCGGTGACCTGGCCGAAGGTGAGCGCTGGCGCCGTCACGACGCACGCTCCCCGGTCAGCAGCGGCAGTGGCACGATCGGCACCCGTTCACCGGGATCGCCGTTGGTGCCCGGCCGAATGACCGCGAACCCGTCCGCACCTGCCAACCCACGCAGCATCGCCGAGCCGACATGCCGCACCGGGAACGCGGTGCCGGCGGCCCGGTCCAGCCGGACCAGCGCCAGGTGGGTGTGGTCGCCACGACCGGGCACCGCCTCGGCCAAGGTGGCCTGCGGCAGAACCGGCATCGGACGACTCTGGAGGCCGGCGAGCAGCGGGGCGACCAGCGACACCAGCGCGACGATGGCGGACTGCGGGTTGCCCGGCAGCCCGGCGACGAACCGGACCCGCCCGTCGGCGCCGGCCACCCGGGCCAGCAGCATCGGGAAGCCGGGCCGGACCGCCACCGTGTTGACCACGTAGTCGGCGCCGAGCGCCTCGAGCGCCGGGTGCAGGTGGTCGACCGGGCCGTGCATCGTGCCGCCCGTCGTGCAGACCAGGTCGGCGTTGGCCAGCGCCGCGCGCAGGGCAGCCACGTGCGCGGGCAGCGTGTCGGCCACGGGGCCGACCACGTCGGATGGACGGATCTGGCAGCCGTACCGGCGCAGCCACGCGGGCACCGCCGGCCCCAGCGCGTCCCGGACCCGGCCGGCCGCGGGCGGACCCGCGGTGAGCAGTTCGTCGCCGAAGACCAGGAGCGCGGCGCGCGGCGCGCGCCGGACCCGCAGGGTGTCGTGCCCGCAGGACGCCGCCAGGCCGATCACCGCCGGGTCGACCGCCGTGCCGACCGGGAGCAGCTCCTCGTCGGCGTACGCCTCCTCGCCCGGTCGCCGCCACTCCGGCGTCTGACGGGGCGTGCCGCTGACCAGGCCGTCGGTGGTGGTGGACTCCTCGACCCGCAGCACGGCGGTCGCGCCTTCGGGCACCATGGCGCCGGTCGCGATCTCGACGGTCGTGCCGTCCTCGCTGAGTGGTGCGGGGGCGTTGCCGGCCAGCACCCGGCCGACGACGCGCCACGGGCCGGCGCCGCGCACCGCCCAGCCGTCCACGCTGGAGGTGGGGAAGGCGGGAAGGTCGGTGCGGGCGGTCAACGGCTCGGCCAGGGTCAGCCCGTCAGTGTCGATCAGCGGCCGGGAGAGGGTGGGAAGTGCGGCGGCCAGGCCGATCGCGTAGACGCGGGAGCGCGCCTCCTCCCACCCGGCCGGCGGGGGCGCGGCGACCCGGTCGTCCGCGGTTGGTGCGGTTTCCGTGCTCACCCGCCGAGCCTATCGGGGCGGACCGACACCCGCCGGGCCTGGGCGCGGACCGGTCAGTGGTCTCCGCCGCGCAGTTGGTCGACGGTGTGCGCGAGGATCGGCCCGAGCACGGCCAGCCCGTCCCGGGCGCCGCCGGTCGAGCCGGGCAGGTTGACCACCAGCATCCGACCGGCCACCCCGGCCAGGCCTCGGGACAGCACCGACGTGGGCACCCGGTCGCGACTGTGCGCGCGGATCGCCTCGGCGATGCCGGGGATCTCGTAATCCAGCAGACCCCGGGTCACGTCCGGCGTCCGGTCCGTCGGGGTGACCCCGGTGCCCCCGCTGGTCAACACCACGTCGATGCCGTCGGAGAGGGCGTCTCGCAGGGCCGCGCCGACCGGCTCGCCGTCGGGCACCACCACCGGGTCGTCGACCTGGCAGCCCAGCTCGCGCAGGCCGGCGGCGAGCAGGGGACCGCTGGTGTCGGCGTAGACGCCGGCCGCGGCCCGGTTCGACGCGACGATCACCCGGGCCCGGATCACGGTCGGTCCTCCGGTCGGACCCACTCGCCGGTCTTGCCGCCCTCCTTGCGAAGCACCCGGACCGCCTCCACCGAGGCCGCCGGGTCAACGGCCTTGACCATGTCGACCAGGGCGAGACCGGCGACGGCGACCGCGGTGAGTGCCTCCATCTCGACCCCCGTCCGGTCCGCGGTGCGGGCGGTGGCGGTGATCTCGACGGTGTCGACCGTGAGCCGCAGGTCGACGGTGACGCCGTGCAGGGCGATCGGGTGGCAGAGCGGGATCAGCTCCGGGGTGCGCTTGGCGCCCATGATCCCGGCCAGCCGACCGACCGCCAGCGCGTCACCCTTGGGCAGGCCGTCGCGGTGCAGCAGGTCGACGACCTCGGGTGTGGTCCGAAGACGGCCCGCGGCGACGGCCAGCCGGCCGGTCACCGGCTTGGCGGAGACGTCGACCATGCGGGCCGCACCGGCGCGGTCGACGTGGCTGAGCTGCGCGGGTTCGGTCACGGCGGTGAGCCTATCGGTGCGGTACGACCGGATGGCGCTCGGAAGGAGCGCCGCCCCGAGGTGCCGGCCGGGCGCGGGGTGCCGTCCGTTGGGATGGTGGCGGCCTGCTCACCGTCACACATCCGGGTGCGGACGGCTACCCAGCGGGTCAATGCGTGGCGATGTATGAGATGGTCGCCGGTCGACCACCGGGAACAGGTGGAGTCGGCGGCCCTTCAGATCCTCGTCGCGTAGCCCGGACCTGCAAGGTGAGACCGAATCGAGTTGCAAATGGGTAACCATTCGCTGCCGGTTCGGCACCTTCCCGGAATCCAGCTTCGAACATACGTCGGAGAATCGCTGTCGACTGCGGACGTTGGGCGCAGCAGAACTGGCGGGCCGCGCACACCGTCTGTTGCTTCGGCGTTTCGAACTGCAACTTGAGTTCGGCAAGCCGCACGGCAGGGCGGCCAGGATCGGGATCGATGGTGTTCGGACGCTCACTGCGCGAGAATTGGTGATGTCCGGAATTTGAACCCATGCCCCCTGCACCGCAAACTGTGGACCGGCGGCACTAAGGCATGGGGCGCAGATTCATCCGACCGGATCTACCCTGAGCCCGAACTCCGGATGAGGCTGGGGAGTCTGCTCGTCAGACTGAGGAGGAACCGTCGGGGCAGGCCCGGCGCCCATCCTCCGACGGTGGTTGGCAACATGCGAGCTGCAGGCCGAACAAGTCGACCGCGCTCCGCTCACAGGCCATGGACACAACGTCACAAAACCCTCCAGCTTGGCTAATGTTGCGCATACCGACATTTATTACTGCTAACTGCATCGACGTCGCTTTAGGCTCTCGTCACGAAGTTCCCCGGGGGATACCGAACCCGGGCTGGATGGGTGGAGGGAGCGTGCAATGCGCGGCAGCGACTGGCACTGACATCGGAGTGACACTCAGCGGTAAGCTCCCGTCGTCAACATGTAACTGTCGGCGACGACAGGAGCTTCATGAGTCGGGTCACCCCAGAGAACACCACTAGGACAGACCGACAACTGCTGTTGCTCGTCGGTCTCGTCGTCATACTGGCCATCGGCCCGACACTTCTTGCCGTCACGGACGTGCTGGCCCACCCGCCCGACGCGGTGGGCCACGGCGCGACCTTCGTCGCGCTGACGTTCATGACAGCCCTCGGGACGATCGTCAAGTCGCCGATCCGTATCCGCTCGACCACGCACGCCATCACCTGGATCGAGACGGCAATCGTGATCGGGCTCGCGGTGGCCCCACCCGCCTGGGTGGTGCTGGCGACCGGCACCGGTGTCGGCATCGCATCGGCCGTCATGAAGCTCCCGCCGATCAAGACGGCGTTCGGCGTCAGCAAGAACATCCTGGTCGCCGGTGGAGCGAGCGCCGTCGCCCTGGCCGTCCACTGGCAGTGGCCACCGGTGGGCATGGCAGAGCTCGTCACTCTGCTGGGCGCGATCTACCTGGTCGCCGCTCTCCTGGACGACCTGCTGGCGATCCCGGTGATCGCGCTCGCGACCGGCACCCGGGTCTCCCGGCAATTCCTGAACAACCTTGACCTCCGGCTCGCCGGCTTCGGTGTGCGCTTCGTCGTAGCCCTCTGCACGCTGCTCATCCTCCAGGTCGACCCGCGATTGCTGCTCGCCGTCCCACCGCTCATGTTGAGCCTGCACCTGGCCTACTCCGCGCGTATCCGGGGTCGCACCGAGCAGCAGGCGTGGCAGCGGCTCGCCCGCACCACGGACGCGCTCAACGTGGTGGACCTGGACAACGTCCTCACCACCGCCGTCACCCAGGCCGCCGAGTTGTTCTCCGCCGACGAGGTCGAGATCGAGCTGCGCGACGGAGCCCGCACGGTGCGCGGCGGCACCAGCGGCATCACCTTCGACGGACTGGCCGGCACGCTCACCGACGTGGACGGCACGGTCGTCGCCACGCCGCTGGAGGGCCACGACCGGTCCGTCGATGTCGGCGCGCTGCGGCTGCGCTTCCGCGGCCCCGTGCAGCTCTCCGAACGGGAGCAGTACACCCTGCGTACCTTCGCCTCCGCGCTCTGCACGGCGGTACGCAACGCCCAGGCGTACGCCGAGCTGGCACGGGTGGCCGACGAGCACGCGTACGCCGCGGCGCACGACGCGCTGACCGGCCTGGCCAACCGTCGACACCTGCTCGACAAGGGCACCGAGCAGTTGAGCGGACGGCACGCGGACGGGGTGACCGCGCTGGTACTGATCGACCTCAATCACTTCAAGGAGGTCAACGACACGCTCGGGCACGCCGCCGGCGACCAGGTACTGGTGCAGGTGGCCGAACGTCTGCGGGGCGCCGCCCAGGCCAGTGACCTGGTGGCCCGCCTCGGCGGCGACGAGTTCGCCGTACTCCTGCGCGGGCTGCCGGCCCCGGCGGTCGCCGCGCACCGGGCGGAGACGCTGCTCGCCGCGTTGCACGAACCGTTCGAGCTGGACGGCATGCGGATCAGCGTCGAAGCCAGCGGCGGGATCTCCGTCGCCCCGGCCAGTGGCGGCATGGCGGAGCTGCTGCGCCGCGCCGACGTGGCGATGTACCAGGCGAAGCGGGCCGGTCAACGGATCTCCACGTACGCCCCGGCGCGGGACACCGCCGACCTCGGCCGGCTCACCCTCGGCGGTGACCTGCCACGGGCGGTCGCCGACCACGAGTTCGTCGTCAACTTCCAACCGATCGTCGACCTGGGCACCGGCGAGGTGACCAGCGCGGAGGCGCTGGCCCGCTGGCATCACCCCACCCACGGCATGATCGATCCGCTGCGTTTCCTGGAGGCGGTGGAGCGCTCCGGGCTGCTACCGGCGTTCGCCGAGGCGATCCTCGACCAGGCGTTGATCGCGGCGGCCGGCTGGCGCGACGCCGGCTTCGACGTGCCGGTCGCGGTCAACGTGTCCCCGCGCAGCCTGCTCGACGCGCGCTTCCCCGGCTCGGTGCTGGCCCGCCTGCGTGCCCACGACCTGCCGCCGGACCGGCTGGTGCTGGAGTTGACCGAGACGCTGACGCTCAGCCAGCTCGACGTGGTGGACCGGGTGCTGAGCCGGCTGCGCGACGAGGGCATCCGGCTGGCACTGGACGACTTCGGCACCGGCTACTCCTCGCTCTCACTGCTCTCCCGGATCCCCGTGCACGAGCTGAAGATCGATCGCAGCTTCGTGACGACGATGGAGAGTTCGGCGGAGGCCGCCGCCGTCATCCGTTCCACCCTCGACCTGGGCCGCAGCCTCGACCTTGACGTGGTGGCCGAGGGGGTGGAGAGCGAGCCGCAGCGACGGGCCCTCTGGGAGCTGGGTTGCACCGCCGGCCAGGGGCACCTGTTCGCCCGGCCGATGCCCGCCGGCACTCTCCTCGCGGCGTTGCAGCGCGGCTCGGGCGGCCGCCCGGGCGCCCTCGCAACGCCGCTGCACGACGCCGGCGCGGTGATCCGGCTGACCCAGAACCGCCGCCAGGGCGGCCGGTCCCGCCCGGACCGACTTCCCCACCTCCCCGCCTGAACGACGCGGAACATCGAGCTGGCCGGGGGTCTGCCAGACTGGCGCGCGTGACCGCCGACCACCCGACCGCCCTTCGCCGTCGCTGGCGGACGCTCGACACCGCCGCCGGGGGCCTCGCCCTCGACCTCGGTCTCTACGCCGTCTCGGCCGTCTTCGCCGCGATCACCGCGGTCACCTCGACGCTGCTGCCGCATCGGGCCTGGGGCGCGGTCGCCACCGTCGGCTACCTGATCGCCACACTGGCGGTGGTCGTCCAGCTCCTCCTTCGCCGACGCGGCTCGGCCTCCCGGCTGGTCGGCCTGCCAGCCAGGTGGGCGGTCACCGGATTCGTCTGGGCGAGCACCGCCCTGCTGCCCGTGCTCTGGCAGAGCGTCGAGCGGGCCACCGGACGCACCGACCGGGCCCAGGAGGAGGTGCTGGTCGTGGAGCAGGCCGGGGCGCGCCTGCTGGAGCACGGCACGCCGTACCTCGGACGCGACGCCATAGCCGCCCTGCCGCCCGCCGAGCAGCTGCTCGGCTACACGCCGTACCAGCCGGGCATGGCGATGTTTGGCCTGCCCAGAGCCCTGGTCGACGCCGCCTGGACCGATGCCCGGGTCTGGTTCGCGGTGGGCACCGCGCTGGCGCTCGCCCTGGCCGTGGCCGCCCTGCGCGCCGCCCACCGCGCACACCCCGCCGGCACGGACGACCGTCCGGGCGCCGCCCTGCTGCGGGGCGTGCAGGCGGCCACCGTACTGCCGATCTGCGCGCTCACCCTCGCCACCGGCGGCGACGACCTGCCCGTACTCGCGCTCTGCCTGCTCGCCCTCGCGCTCGCCGCCGCCGACCGGCCCGGCCGGGCCGGCCTCGCGGTCGGGCTCGCCGGCGCGCTGAAGTTGTTCGCCTGGCCGGTCGCCCTGGTCCTGATCGCGTGGGGGCTGACCCGGCGGGCCGGCACCCGGGTCGCCGCCGGCGCGATCGGGCTACCCGTGGCGACCCTGCTCCCGGCCCTGCTGGTCGACCGCGACGCGCTGACCGAGAACGTGCTGCGCTTTCCGCTCGGCCACGGTCTGGTCACCAGCCCCGCGCAGTCCCCGTTCCCCGGCTATCTGATCGCCAGCGTGCTGCCCGCCGGCCGGCTGATCGCCGCCGCGCTGCTGGTCGCGGCCGGCCTGGCCATCGCCGTCCGACTCGCCCGCCGCCCGCCGCGCACCGCCGTCGCCACCGCGCTGATCTGCGGGTACGGGCTGCTCGCCGCGATCGTCCTGATGCCCTCGACCCGCTTCGGCTACCTGCTGTACCCGCTGGCCCTGCTCACCTGGGCGCCCGCCCTGCACCGCACCACCGACGCGTCGACCGTCCCGGTGCCCGGCGAGCTGTCCGGTCGGGCCACTTCGGCGTAACTGCCGGGCGGAGCGACGCCACAGGGCGTACACCTGAAGGCATGACCACGTACCGCGACCGGGCCGAGGCGGGCCAGGTGCTCGCCGATCGGCTCACCGCACTCATCGGCGAGCCGGACGTCGTCGTCCTCGGCCTGGTCCGCGGCGGCGTGCCGGTGGCCCGGGTCGTCGCCGAACGACTCGGCGCGCCACTGGACGTGCTGGTGGTCCGCAAACTCGGCATGCCGTGGGCCCGGGAGGTCGCCTTCGGCGCGCTCGGCCCGGGCGGCGTGCAGGTGCTCAACGAGGCGGTGGCCAGCCGGCTCAGCAGCGACGACATCGCCGAGGTCAACCACCGGGAGCAGACCGAGTTGGAGCGCCGGGAGCGGCTCTACCGGGGCGGCCGCCCTCCGCTGGACCTCGCCGGGCGGATCACGGTGATCGTCGACGACGGCCTGGCCACCGGCGCGACCGCGCGCGCCGCCGTCGAGGTCGTCCGCCGACTCGGCGCACGCCGGGTGGTGGTCGCGGTGCCGGTCGGCGCGCAGGAGGCGTACGAGCTACTGGCCGCCGAGGCCGACCAGGTCGTCTGCGCCCAGCGCCCGCAGGATTTCGGCGCGGTCAGCGTCTACTACGAGGACTTCCACGAGGTCCCCGACGAGGAGGTGATCGAGGCGCTTACGGCGACCGCGTGACTCGACCGGGTACCTTCGGATGATGAGTCTCACCTGTCCCAAGTGTCACGGAGAAATGCGTCAGTACGAGCGCAGCGGCGTCGTCATCGACCAGTGCGGGGAGTGCCGAGGCATTTTCCTCGACCGCGGCGAGCTTGAGAAGCTCTTCGAGGCGGAGGCCAACTGGAGCCGCCAGCAGGCCGGCACGCCGCCGCAGCCCGCTCAGCAGCCCGGGGGCTACCCACCGCCGCAGCACCAGCCCGGCTACGGTGCGGTCCCCCCGCCGCCACCGCCCCCGCCCGCCCACGGCTACCCGCCGGCGCCGGCTTACGGCGGCCAGCAGCACCACGGCTACCACGGCCACTACCGGCACAAGAAGCGCAAGGGCTTCCTCGACGAGATGTTCGGCTGAGCCGAGGTCAGCATCCCGCCCGGGCCGACCCGCGCGTCGGCCCGGGCGCTTCGCCCACCGCAACTGTCGCCGATGGTTGGCGGGCGGGAAGGTCCGTGCGAGGCTGCATCGCATGAGCGCGATTCGGCCGGCCGAGGCGCTGGCCCAGGCGTACGACGCGATCACCGGCGTGGTCGACGGCCGGGACGACGCGGACCTGCAACGACCCACCCGCTGCCAGGGCTGGCTCGTCGCGGACGTGCTCTTCCACGTGCTCGGCGACGCCCAGCGGGCCCTGGTCGCGCTGGCCAGCCCCGCCGACGGCCCCGCCGACGTGGACGACGTCAGCTACTGGCGCGGCTTTCCCTCCGGCGGCGGTGACGACGCCCGGCACGCCTGGTGGGTCCGCCGGTCGGCCGCCGCGTTCGACCGGCCGTCCGGCATCGTCCGGCTCTGGCGGGACACCGCCCCGGCGGCGGTCCGGGCCGCCGCCGCAGCCGACCCGACGGGGTACGTGACCACGCAGGGCCACGTGCTGCGGGTACCGGACTTCCTCGCCACCCTGACCACCGAGGCCATGGTGCATCACCTGGACCTGACGCTGGAACTGCCCGACGCGCCGCCGCCCGGCCCACTGGCGGTACGGGTCGCGGTGGCGACCATGGACGGCCTGATGAGCGACGACGCGGTCCGCCCCACGGCGTGGGACGACGAGGAGTTCCTGCTGAAGGCCACCGGGCGTCTCCCGCTCACCGACCGGGACCGGTTGGAGCTGGGCGAGTCGGCCGGCTGGTTCCCGCTGCTGGGCTGAGCGTCGGTGCTCGCGCCGGTCAGACGATGGCCATGTCGACGAAGCGCGAGAGGTGCAGCTGGGCCGCGACCGTCACCGTGTCGGTGGGGCCATTTCGGTGCTTGGCAATGATGAAATCCGCCTCGCCCGCGCGCGGCGACTCCTTGTCGTAGTAGTCGTCGCGGTGCAGCAGGATGACAACGTCGGCATCCTGCTCGATGGAGTTGTGGGTGGCGATCCCGTTCGCGATGAAGTTGTGCTTCCCCAGAACGGTAGCGTCGAACACCTCTCGCTCGCCGATGGACTCGATCGACACGATCGCGTCCCAGAAGATGTCGTTGGTGGCGTGCAGGTCCAGGTCTGCCGCATCGAGGACAGTAGCGATCTTGGCCAGGCGAGAGCGGCTGGGCGCGCGCTGCCAGAGGGCGCTGCCGCAGAATTGGGTGCCGATGGCCTCTGCGAACTCACGGTGGGTCATCCCCTGCTCTACCAGGATCTCTCGCACCCTGGTCCACACCTCTCGCGGCACGGTGTCGACGTTGGTATTGCTCTCCGTCGACTCCAGCGCGGCGAGTAGTTCAGCGCAGCCCTCTGACCGCTGCCCATGAACGCCGATCTCGCGCAGGAACCGTAGTTGGTCGTCCCGACCGGAGATGTCGAGCGTGTACTGCGGTCGGTGCCCCACCACAGGCACGACCTTCAGTCGAGCGGTGATGCCGTACCTGAGGAGTAGTCGGGAGATGTCCTCGAGCATGCGGCGGCTCGTGGACGCGAAGTAGACACGGCCGCCGCGACCCGAACGGTTCACGGTGACCGAGCCATCCGTGGCCCACAGGTGTCGCAGGAAAGTGGTGACCTGCTCCTTGGGCAGGTTGAACATGGCGGCGGGAAGGAACTTCTCGTGCGACCTGAGGCCGAAGAGGCCGAGCTCGTCCAGCCAGGCCGCGATGGGATTGCGCCGACCGCGGGCCAGCCGATAGGGCGCGGGCAGGCGGAGGGTGGTAACCCTCGCCGCCGCGTAGTCATCCCGGACAGCGGAGATCCCAAAGTGTTTCGCCGCTTCCATGACGGCCTGCAGGTTCAGTTCGTCGCGACTGGCGTATCGAATCGGTTGACGCCGCACGAAGGAACCGTCGCCCAGCAGGTGTGCCAACATCACGAGCTCCGCGTCGACCCACGGGCGAATGGTCATCGGGGGCGGTAGGTGGCGCGGTGTGGCGATGCGGTCCCCCTCCGACAGTTCACCCAGAGGCACCCACCCGGTGAACGCCAGGAAGGGGTGGTTGGCCGTCGCGTCGATCTGCTTACCTGATGCGAGGGTCAGCCGGAACACCTCACGTGTGCCGCTGGGAAAGACGTGCGTCATGGTGCGGGGGGTGTAGCGCAGGCTCTCATCGAGCGCCCAGACCGGGATGTCCTTTGCGCCGTCAGCCAACAACTCACCGAGAGTGATCTCGGCGTTGTTATCCGCGCGCACCACCCGGGTCTCCGCGGTCAGGCAACCCGATTCGCGCAGGTCGGACAACTGGGGGCGCTTGTCGGTGCGCTGCTCGGGGCCGCGGTTGAGCTGGCTGACCGCGATGACCGGGCACTCGACCTCCTTGGCCAGCAGTTTGAGGCCACGGGAGAGGTCGGCGACCTCCTGCTGCCGACTCTCGGTGCGCTTCGGCGAGGTCATCAGCTGGAGGTAGTCGACCACAATCATCTTGAGGTCGTGCCGCTGCTTGAGCCGGCGGGCCTTGGCCCGGATCTCCATCAGGTTCATGCTCGGCGTGTCGTCGACGAAGAGCGGCGCCTCGCTGATCTCGCCCATGCACCGGGCCAGCTTGGTCCAGTCGTCGTCGGAGAGCTGCCCGCTGCGCAGCACGTGCAGCGGCACCCGCGCCTCGGCGGAGAGCAGTCGCATGACGATCTCGACCTTGCTCATTTCCAGCGAGAAGATGGCGGCCGCCTGGTTGGCGCGGATAGCGGCATTCCGGGCAAAGTCCATGCTTGCGGTCGATTTGCCCAAACCAGGCCTTCCGGCCACGATAATGAGCTGCCCGGCGTGCAGGCCGTTGAGCAGCCGGTCCAGGTCGGTGAAGCCGGTCGGGACGCCGGTCATCATCCCGCCCTGCGCGCCCACCGCCTCAATCTCGTCCAGCGTCGGCTGCAACATGTCCGCCAGGACCGCGAAGTCCTCGCTGACCCGACGTTCCGTGACGTCGTAGACGGCCTGCTGGGCGAGGTCCACGATGTCGTCGACGTCGCGGCTGCCGCCGTTGGCGGTGCCGTAACCCAACTGCACGATCTTGGTGCCGGCCTCGACCAGCCGGCGCAGCACCGCCCGCTCGCTGACGATCCGCGCGTAGTAGGCGGCGTTCGCGGCGGTGGGCACGCTGGCGATGAGGGTGTGCAGGTAGGGCGCGCCGCCGATGCGTACCAGATCGCCGGAGTCGGCGAGGGCCGCCGCCACGGTGATCGAGTCGGCCGGCTCACCCCGGCCGTAGATGTCCAGGATGATGTCGAAGATGGTGGCGTGCACCGGCCGGTAGAAGTCGTTGGTCTTCAGGATCTCGACGACGTCGGCGATGGCGTCCTTGGAGAGCAGCATGCCGCCGAGGACGCACTGCTCGGCTGCGACATCCTGGGGCGGGGTCTTGTCGAACTGGCCGTCGCGCTGCGCAGGCGGCTGGCCGCCGGAGCGTGGCTCCGCCCGCATGTCGTCGGTGACCGACACGGGTCCCCCCTCCACTGCGCCGGATCCGGTTCCAGCTCTATCGCCTCGGTACGACAATTCCGCCCGACCGGGCCGGTCGATCGGGGGCCATCGCGCCGGCGGTCGAGGGCCAACCATACGGACCGCGAGGTCAGCGACTCAACAGCGGCGGTGGACGAGCCTCGGGACAACCTGTGGATGTCGTGGACGAGCATGTGCGCAGCGTGTGCACAGCCTGTGGACAACGCTTGGGGAATTCCGGGCCATACCTCGTTGACCTGCGGATATGCGGTCCCCAGCCTGTGGAGGAGAATATTTCGGTCGGGCCTGTGACACGATCGTCCCGTACTATCTCCAGCGAACGGCTACACCTGGACAGCGGATTACGCTTTCGGTTCAGAAGGGTCACACTCCGGCCGTGAGTTACCGGGACTGGGGACGCGGGGAGGGCAGCCCGCGCGAGCGCCAGCCGACCGCCTCGTGGGGTGAGCGCGTGCCACCCCTTCCGGTCGACCCGTACGACGAGGACGGGCGCTTTCGCACCTCCAGCCGTCGGCGTGCACTGGATCGGGGGCAGGACGAGCCGGTCGACGCCTACCTGCCCCGGTGGGCACTGGAGTCGGGGGTCCGGCACGCGGACGGCGGTGGCCGTCACGCCGCCCCGGATGACGACGAGGCCGAGCCCGAGCTGCCGGGTTCCGGAGCCGGCTGGCGGGCCAGCGAGACGACGAGCACCCGGCGGCTGGTCAGTGAGACGGGTTGGCGGGAGCGACCGGCGCTCGGCGCGGCGCCCGACTCGGACCACACCCGGGAGTGGACGCTCGACCGTCCACAGGAGCAGGGGTACGCCGGCCGCCGGCGTGCCGACTCGACGGAGGAGGAGCCGGTCTCCGGCGCGGTCCCGGACCGCCGTCCCCGGCGTGCGCCCGCTGGCCGCCCGCAGGTGATCTGGTCCGGCGGTGACCTGGAGCCCGCCCCGGCCGAGCCGGTGCCCCGCTGGGAAACGGACCGGCCCACCCGGCGCAGCCGTCGTGCGGAGGAGTCTTGGACCCGTCCGGCGGCCGACCCGTGGGAGCGCGGATCCGACCCTGCGCCCGAGCCCGACCCGTCGTACGCGCCGGCGGTGGACCCGTGGGACGCCTCGGGCGTGCACGCGTGGCCGCCGGTGGCCGAGGCGGATGGCACGGACCTGAGTGGGCAGTGGGCGCAGGCGGAGAGCGTCGGTGGTTGGGAACGGTCCGACCGCACCGGCCAGTGGGAGCGGTCCGCGGTCGAGGACGACCAGTGGGACCGGACGCTGGCGCCGCGCTCCGACCGGTCGGTGGCGGCCGAGGGTTGGCCGCCGAGCGGGGACGACCGGTTCTGGTCCGGCACTCGGCTGGCCGGTGACGACCCACGCTGGATGGATCTGTCGACGTCGGCACCCCGGTCACCGGTGGTGGGTTACACCGCCCCTCGCCCGCGGAGCGCTCCCGTACCGCGTGGTGCTCCCGTACCCCGTGGTGGTGGGCCACGACGTCGGGTGGACCAACCGCCGGTGGGGGTGGCCTCGGTGCGCCGGCGGGTCGAGTCCGTGGCGACGGGCGGCTGGGCGCGGCGCCTGGAGGACGACCTGCTGGACCCGGATCCTGGTGGGTCCATCCGGCCGCTGCTGTACACCGCCGCCTGTTACCTGTTGCCGGCGGTGCTGGTCTTCGTCTGGTTGCTGACCCTGGACAGCCAGGCACCGGCCGGGTGCGTCACCGACATCAGCGGAGGCGGGTGCGACTCGCCCCGGTCGCGTGCGTTGGAGTCGCTGCTCGCTGGCTCGCCCCGCTTCGGGCTGGCGCTGGTGAGCAGTCTGGTGGTGGCGGCGCTGCTGCGTCGGGTCGGTACGACGTGGCGCTCGGCCACCATCGCGCTCGCCGCCGCGGTGGTGGGCGGGGGCCTTTCCACGGTGTTGATCAGCGCGGTGACCGGTCAGGCGATCGGCTGACCGGGCGCGGGCCCGACGACGGTACGCACGAGGGCCCGCACCGATCGCTCGGCACGGGCCCTCGTGGTGGTGTCGCTGGTGTCAGCCCTGAACGACGTTCAGGTTGAACGACGCGGTCACCTCGGGGTGCAGCTTGATCTTCACCGGGTAGGTGCCGGTCGACTTGATGTGACCCGGCACCTCCAGCCGGCGTCGGTCGAGGACCGGGCCACCGGAGGCCTTGACGGCGTCGACGATCTCGGCCGAAGTGACCGAGCCGAAGAGCCGACCGCCGTCGCCGGCGCGGGCCTTCATGTTGACCTTGAGACCCTCGAGCTGACCCTTGACCTCGTTCGCGTGGTCGAGGTCGCGGATCTCGCGGGCCGAGCGGGCCCGCTTGATGACCGTGACCTGCTTTTCCGCGCCCTTGGTCCAGGCGATCGCGAAGCCCTGCGGCAGCAGGTAGTTACGGCCGAAGCCGTCCTTGACCTCGACGATGTCGCCCGGGGCACCGAGGCCGGACACTTCCTGAGTCAGGATGATCTTCATATCGGTGCCTCCTCTCAGCGGGTGGTAGCCGTGTACGGCAGGAGCGCCATCTCACGGGCGTTCTTGACCGCACGGGCGATCTGCCGCTGCTGCTGCGAGGTCACGCCGGTCACCCGTCGAGCGCGGATCTTGCCGCGGTCGGAGATGAACTTGCGCAGCAGCGCGGTGTCCTTGTAATCGATGTAGGTGATCCCGTCCTTGTCGAGCGGGTTCACCTTCTTCTTCGGCTTGCGAAGTGCCGCAGCCTTGGCCATTGCTCGTGCTCCTGGTTTGCGATCGCGGGCGCTCGGCGCCATTAGAACGGGGGCTCCTCGTCGAAGTTGCCGCCCGAACCGGCACGCGCGGGAGAGGGTGCGGCCGAAGCCCAGGGGTCGTCGAAGTTGCCTCCGCCGCCACCCTGACCACCACCGCCGCCGCTACCGCCACCGAAGCCGCCGCCGCCACCGCCGGAGCGGGACATCTTCTGCACCTTCGCCGTGGCGTAGCGCAGCGACGGGCCGATCTCGTCGACCTCAAGCTCGATGACGGTGCGCTTCTCACCCTCGCGGGTCTCGTAGGACCGCTGCCGGAGCCGGCCCGACACGATCACCCGAGCGCCACGCTGCAGCGACTCGGCGACGTGCTCGGCGGCCTGCCGCCACACGGTGCAAGCGAGGAACAGCGGCTCGCCGTCCTTCCACTCGCCCGACGCCTTGTCCATGAAACGGGGCGTCGAGGCGACTCGGAACTTGGCGACCGCCGCCCCGGAGGGGGTGAACCGCAACTCGGGGTCATCGGTCAGATTGCCGATGACCGTGATGGTGGTGTCTCCTGCCATGACCATCTCCTCGCGCACTCAGCGTCTCGTCGCACAGGCTCCCAGAGCCGTATGACAGAGCCGCGGAGGCTGATCCGGGCGAACCGGGTTGAATGCTTAGCGCATCTCCGGCCGGATGACCTTGGTGCGCAGCACGGACTCGTTGAGCCGGAGCTGACGGTCCAGCTCGGCCACCGCGGCAGGCGTGGCCTGCAGGTCGACGACGGCGTAAATGCCCTCGGCCTTTTTGTTGATCTCGTACGCGAGGCGCCGGCGGCCCCACACGTCGGTCTTCTCAACCGAGCCACCCGCGGTCCGGATCACGTTCAGGTACGTGTCGAGCGACGGGGCGACGGTGCGTTCCTCGAGGCTGGGGTCGAGGATCACCATTACTTCGTAATGACGCAAGACGTGCTCACCTCCTGTGGGCTAAGCGGCCACGGTCCTTCCGTGGCAGGAGGTCGTGCGTCGCTGCCCGCACGTACCGGGGGAACCCGGCCGGACGCGGACAACCTGACCAGGATACCCGGTCCGAACGATCATGCCTGTGGTGGTGGGGCCAGCGCCCGGACGTGCCGACGGGGGCCCACCGTCCGACCGTCACCGGCCGGTGGTGGACCCCCGTCAACGAGGCCGCGGGGCGTCCCGTCCGCATTCCTTGGGTGGGACCTGGGGAGGAACGACCACACCGATGAGGTTGGACCGAAGACGCCCCGCGGAGCTTTATCGTGTTGTTATCTGACGATACAACGGCTCTCGTACCTTGTCGGGGGAAAAAGCACAAATTTCCGAGATTCTTCATCGGTCGGATCTGATGTGCCCGGGGGGCCGCCCCCGCCACGCCGGGCCGCGCGGCGGGGGTGACCTCGTTGTCGGTCCGTCGACCACCGGTTGCGTACGCGGCGGTCACGCCGTCGACGGCACCGGCGCTGGCCGCCGACTCAATCCCATCAACGATCGTCGGTCCGTTCGGTGACGCCGTCGACGGCGACACCGCACCGGCCGGTCGCCCCACCCGTCGGGGTCGCGACGTAGGCTCGCTCGCATGCGTATCGGAGCCCACGTCGATTCGACCGACCCGCTGACGGAGGCGACCGCCCGGTCCGCCGACACCGTGCAGTTCTTCCTCTCCGACCCGCAGGGGTGGAAGGCGCCCAAGCCCCGGGAGGACGCCGAACGGCTGCGCGCCGCCGAGGTCGACCTGTACGTGCACGCGCCGTACGTCATCAACGTGGCCACCCTCAACAACCGCATCCGGATCCCCAGCCGCAAGCTGCTGCTCGGGCACGCGAACGCGGCCGCCGCGATCGGCGCGAAGGGCCTGATCGTCCACGGCGGGCACGTCAACGCCGGGGACGACCTGGCCGTGGGCTTCGACAACTGGCGCAAGACATTCGCGTACGCGGCCGACTCCGGCGGCTTCGGCGTCCCCGTCCTGATCGAGAACACCGCCGGCGGCGACAACGCGTGCGCCCGTCGACTGGACGCGCTGGCCCGCCTCTGGGACGCCATCGGCGACCACGAGGTCGGCTTCTGCCTGGACACCTGCCACGCGTACGCCGGCGGCGAGGAACTGCTCGGCCTGGTCGACCGGGTCAAGGCGATCACCGGGCGGATCGACCTGGTGCACGCCAACAACTCCAAGGGCGCCTTCAACTCCGGCCAGGACCGGCACGACAACCTGGACGGCGGGACGATCGACCCGGAGCTGGTGGTGGCGGTGATCCGCGCTGCCGGCGCGCCGGTGGTCGTCGAGACACCGGGCGGTGTCGCCGGCCAGGCCGCCGACATCGACTTCCTCCGCCAGCAGCTCGGGACGGAGAGCACGGCAGCATGACGACCGGCCAGCCCGGGACCGGAAGCGCCCGGCCCACCCCCACCGGGGACGCCCGGATCCGGCCCGCGATCCCGGCCGCCGCCGGCACCCCCACCCCGGCGGCGCGCGCCGCCACGGCCTCCGACACCACGACCGCCGCCGCCGGCACGGACCATGCGGTCAGCGGCGACGGTACGAGAGCCAGCATCGTCACCAACGACGGTACGAAAGCCGCCACCGCCAGGGACGACGACCCGAAGCCCGGCTCCACGAAGCACGACGGCCCCGAGCCCGGCTCGGCCGGGAACAGCGCGGTCGAGGACAGCGCGGCCGAGGACAGCGCGGCCGAGGACAGTAAGGCCAAGCCCGGCGCGGCTACGGGCGGTGCGGAGAAGGATGGTGCCGTCAAGGACCGCGCGGGCAAGGACGGCGCGGAGAAGGACAGTGCCGCCGAAGGCGATCCGGCCGAGAGCGGCGACGCAGCCAAGGGCGGGAAGGCCGGCGAACCAGACGGTCCGGTGAAGGTCGACGGTGAGGCGAAGTCGGCGGGATCCGAGCGCTGGGAGGCGTTCGCCTCCGCGCCGGAGCCGGTGCCCTCCCGGCTCAGCCGGTCGGCCCGCGCCGTCGGCCGGTACCTGATCCACGAGTGGACCCTGGCAAGCCTCGGCGCGCTGGCGCTGGCCGTGCTGATGACCTGGCCGACGCTGCGCTACCCGCGCTACACCCTCCCGCAGGACTACTGGGACCCGAGCCTGCAGGCGTGGCAGATGGCCTGGTCCGGGCACATCCTGCTGACCGAGCCGGCGCGCCTGTGGCAGTCCAACACGTTCTTCCCCGAGCTGTGGAGCTTCGCGTTCTCCGACACGCTGCTCGGCTACGCCCCGGCCGGCATGCTCGGCAGCGGCCCCGAGGACGCGGTGCTGCGCTACAACATCATGTTCGTGCTGGCGCACGCGCTCGCCACGCTGGGGGCGTACGCGCTGGCCCGGCAGCTCGGCGCGGGCCGGATCGGCGCCGCGGTCGCCGGCGTCGCCTACACCTACGCGCCGTGGTTGCTGGCCCAGGCCGGGCACCTGCACGTGCTCTCCAACGGCGGGATCCCGCTGGCGTTGGCCATGCTGGCGCGTGGGCACGGCTGGTCGCTGCGGCACGGCTACCGGCCCGAGCGCCGGCACGACGGCTGGGTCTACGCCGGCTGGCTGGTGGCGGCCTGGCAACTCAGCCTCGGCTTCGGCATCGGTCTGCCGTTCGCGTACTTCCTGGCCTGCGCGGTGCTGGTCGCGGCCGTCCTGTTCTACGCGCGGCGACTCCGCACCGGCCAGGCCCTGCCGTTCGGCCGCCGGCTGCTGGTCGCCGACGTGGTCGGCGGGCTGCTCTTCGCCGGGGTGGGTCTGCTGATGGCGATCCCGTACTTCAGGGTGACCGAGCTGCATCCGTACGCCGAGCGCACCATCGGTGACATCAGCATCTTCTCGCCGCCGGCGTCCGGCTTCGTGACCGCGCCCGCGGAGTCGCGGATCTGGGGCGGGCTGCACGAGGGAGCGCGAGCGGCGCTGCCGTGGCATCCGGAGATGACCCTGCTGCCGGGCTTCGTGCTGTACGCGTTGGCCGCCGGCGGGCTGTTCTTCTCGGTCTGGCGGCTGCGGCACCGGCTGCTGCTCCTCGCCGGGGTTCTGCTGACGATGGCCTTCGCGATGGGCACCCGCTTCTTCGACGGCGCCTTCACCTACGTTCCGCTGTTCGAGCACGCTCCCGGCTGGAACGCGTTGCGTACCCCGGGGCGTTTGATGCTCTGGACCACGCTGCTGCTCGCCCTGCTCGCCGCGGGCGCGGTCACCGCCCTCACCGAACGGGTCCGCGACCTGGCCGCGCAGCGGATCCCGTCCTGGCCGGGGCCGTGGCTGCGCCTGGCCACCCTGCTGCCGCTGCTGCTGGTCACCGTGGAGGGCCTGAACACCACCCCGCATCCGGTGGTGCCGACCCAGCCGGCCGCGCTGCGCACGGTGGAGGGGCCGCTGCTGGTGCTACCCAGCAACCAGAGCCTGGACCAGCACGTGATGCTCTGGTCCACCAGCGGATTCCCGGACGTGGTGAACGGCGGCAGCGGCTTCACTCCGCGCCAGCTCGACGACGTTCGCCGGGTGACCCAGTCGTTCCCCGACCAGACCAGCGTCGACTACCTGCGCACGTTCGGCGTCCGCACTGTGGTGCTGCTGCGCGGGCAGGTCGCCGGGACGCCGTGGGAGATCACGATCGACGCCCCGGTCGACACGCTCGGCATCACCCGACAGGAGATCGACGGCGCGGTGGTCTACCGGCTCTGACGCAGCTGGCTTCTGGGGCGGGTTTGCGGGTAGCCCGCCCGGCACCGGGCCGTCGGGCTTGTGGATCAGGTGATGGTCGCGGGTTCGGGTGCGGGCTTGTTGATCGTGGTTCGGCGCCAGCGGTCCAGCCAGGGGGCATCCGGTGCGCCGTCGAGCACGCCGCCGTCCGGATCGTCGGCATAGGTGGCCCGCACCGCGTCCCGCTCGGGATGCAGAATCTCCCGGATGACCAGTACGCAGAGCACCACCACGGTGGCCAGCCGCAGCGTCGAGGCCAGCACGAACACCCCTTCCGGGAAGACCGGGCGGCTGGTCGCCGCGCCGAGCAGCTCGCCGTAGAAGGCGACGAAATAGCAGACCTCGGCGAACTGCCAGGCCAGGATGGCCCCCCACTTCGGGCGGGCCAGCACCACCAGTGGCAGCAGCCAGAGCACGAACTGCTGGGACCAGACCTTGCTGAAGATGAGGAACGCGGCGACGACCAGGAAGGCGAGCTGGGCGAGCCGCGGTCGGCGGGGCGCCCGCAGCGCCAGGACCGCCACGCCGAGGCAGGCCAGCCCGAACAGGGCGTACGAGACGGTGTTGAGGGTCGGGATGTTGGCGTTCAGCCACTCGAACGGGCCGAGCCGGGCGGGGTCGCCACCGACCTTGCCGTCGAGGTAGCGCCCGATGTACCAGAGCGTGCCCCAGTCGATGGGCCGGGTGCTGTTCAGCTCGAAGAACCGGTCCCAGTTCTCCCGATACGCCAGCGCGGGGGGCAGGTTCACCAGTACCAGGGCGGCGAGGGCGCTCCCGACGGCGATGAGCGCGGCGCGCAGCCGGGCGGCCCGCAGCGCCAGGATGAGGATCGGCCCCAACAGGAACAGCGGCCAGAGCTTGGCCGCGCCGGCGAGGCCGAGCAGCACTCCGGCTACCGCCGGTCGTTTCCGGGCCCAGGCAAGCAGGCCGAACGCGGCCAGCCCGATGGCGAGCAGGTCCCAGTTGACGGTTGCGGTGAGCAGCAGCGCCGGGGCGAGCGCGAACAACGCGGCGTCCCAGGGTCGTCGACGGCGCAGCGCAAGGATCACCGCCACCGTGGCCACCGCGAGCGCGCCCAGCACCAGGGCGTTGAGGTTGTAGAACCACTGGCCCTGGTTGATGCTCGGGTCGCCGTCGCCGAGGGCGTGCACCGGCAGGCCCAGCGCCCCCATGAAGTAGCCGGTCAGCACCGGGTATTCGACCGGGTGGTCACGGTAGGGCACCTTGCCCTCGTTGAGCCCCTCGGCGTAGTAGAGGGCGAGCACGTCGGTGTAGCAGAACCGGGTGTACTGCTCGTTGTCCTGCCAGGCGCCGTCCTGGCACGGCGACTTCTGCACCCAGTGCAGAGCGAGCGTGAGGCAGACCAGTGCCAGCACGATCCGGACTGCGGTCCAGAACCGCCGCTCCCCACCGGCCGGCCGGTCCAGTGCCGTCGCGTGGTCGCCCAGGGGCCCACCGATCATGCCGGAGATGCCGCGGACGAACCCGTCGGAGCGGGACGGGTGGTCGGTGGTTCCGGCGTCGTCGATGCCGGGCGTCGACTGGGTGCTCATGAAGAGGCATCCTGCCGTACGACCGGGGTGCGCGTCCCGTCCCGGCGCGCGGATCCGGGTACGGAAACGGCGCCGCCGGCCGGACAGGTCGTCCGGCCGGCGGCGGCGTCGTGCAGCGCTGCGGTCAGTCCCGGTTTGTCGGTGGCAGGCTGGGTAACAGCCCGCCGCCGTTGCCGCCTGTTCCAGGCCGGCCTGGATCGTTCGGGTTGTTGCCACCGTTGTTGCCGTCGGTGCGCGGGCAGAACGGGTTGGTCAGCGGATCACAGGGCTGACCCGGCTGACCCGGCAGGCCCGGCAGACCGCCTGTCGGGGGCGGGGGCGGAGGCGGCGCCTCACCGTTGCCGGATTCCGGATCGCCGATGTTCGCCGCTGGCGGGAAGTCGACCTTGTCCTTGTCCTTCAGCGCCTCGTTCATGAACCGCTCCCAGATGTCACCCGGGAGGTTTCCACCGCTGACCGGGCGGCCGTCCTTGAGCTTGAGTGCTTTACGGTTCCCCACGTTGCCCACCCAGACCGCCGTGGCCAACTGAGGCGTGTAGCCGATCATCCAGGCGTCGCCGTTGTCGGAGCTGTCGCCCTTGAGTTCCCAGGTGCCGGTCTTGGAGGCGGCCTTACGGCCGTCGTCGAGCCGGTGGTTGACCGCGGCGGGATAGTCCTTCAGAACCGATGTCACGTCGGCGACCACGTCCTTGTCGATGCGCGGCTGGGAGTTGAGCTTCTCGCTGCCCTTGGCCACCTTCTCCCACTTGCCGGTGTTCGGGTTCTGCTTCTCCACGGAGTAGAGGAAGTGCGCCTTGTTGTAGACACCCCCGTTGGCGAAGGTGGCCACGCCGTTCGCGTGGTCCAGCACGGTGATCGGGTACTGGCCGTAGCCGACCACGTTGAAGAACGGCTCCGGGGTGATGTCCTTCGGGTCGGCCTTGGTCAGGTCGTACGCCTTCGCCGGGTTGGTGTCGGTGCGCCACATGGTGGTGACGCCGGCCTGCTTGGCCATGTCGACGACCTTGTCCGCGCCGATCTCCTCGGTGACGTGGTAGAACGGCACGTTCAGCGACTTGAGCGTGGACGTTCGCAGCGTGCAGGAGTTGTGGCAGCTCGGGTCGTCGGTGCCGGCGTTGCTGACCTTGAACTCGGTGCCCTCCGGGGTGAAGGCCTTGCCCTTCCATCGGGACTCGAGGGCCTTGTCGGCCTTGAGCGCGGCCGCCAGAGTGTAGATCTTGAAGCTCGATCCGGGCGAGTGACCGCCGCTGATCGCACCGGTGGAGTCGGTGTTCTTGCCGGCGTAGTCCGTGCCGGTGCCGTTGTCACCGCCGTAGTAGGCGAGCACCCGACCGTTCTTCGGATCGACAGCGACCACCGCGGCCATCAGGTTGCTCGGCTGGCCCGCCAACTCGGAGCCCTTGGTCTTGCGCTGGGCCGTCTCGACCGCCGCCTTCTGGATTTTGGTGTCGATGGTGGTGCGGATCCGGTAACCGCCGGCCATCAGCGCCTGGGAGCAGAGCGGCTTGGTCTCGGTCACCTGCGTCTCCTTGTCGACGCAGATGCCCCTGTCCCGCATCTCTTCCCGGACGTAGTTGATCACGTTGCCGTACGGGGTGTTGACGCCGAAGTCGATCCCGATGCCGCCCTTCTTCGGGGCCTTGATGTTCTTCGGGTACGCGGCGGGCCGCTCCGGCTTGCCGGGCACGCCCAGCCAGCCCTCCTTGACCATGCCGTCGATCACGTAGTTCCAGCGGTCCTCGGCGGCGGTCCGGTTGATCGCCGGGTCGTACCCCTGGTGGGTGGCGCTCGGCTCCGGCTGCTTGATCAGGGCGGCGAGCACCGCGCCCTCGTCGGGCTTGAGCGCGCTCACCGGCTTACCGAAGTAGGTCTGCGCCGCCGCCTCGATGCCGTACGCGCCTCGGCCGAAGTAGATCACGTTGAGGTAGTGCTGCATGATCTGCGGCTTGGTGTACTCGTCGTTGAGCTTGGAGGCGAGGATCGCCTCCTTCACCTTCCGGGCGTAGGTGTCGTCCTTCAGGTTGTCGTAGGCGTTGCGCGCGTACTGCTGGGTGATGGTGGAGGCACCCTGCTTGTCGCCGCCGGAGAGGTTGTTCCAGCCGGCCCGGGCGATGCCCTTGTAGTCCACACCGGAGTGCCGGTAGAAGTTCCGGTCCTCGGCGGCGGCCACCGCGTTCTGCACCCACTCGGGAATCTGGTCGATGGTGACCAGGGTGCGGTTCTGATCGCCCACCTTGGCGATGGGGGTCGTGTTGTCGAACGCGTACAGGGTGGTCGCCTGCGGCGGGGTGATCTCGTCGGGCAGCACCACGTTGGTCGAGTAGTAGGTGAACCCGACCACGCCGACGCCGGCGAGCATGATGAAGACCGCGAACCCGGCGATCAGCAGGTTGATCCGCTTGCGCTTCTTCGCCCGGGCCGCCGCGCCGGGGTCACCCGGACCACGGCCGCCCCGGCCACCGCGACCCGGACCGTTCGGCCCGCCAGGCCCACCGGGGCCACCCGGGCCGCCGGAGACCGGTGAGACGCTCGCCCGGGCGACCGCGGCCCGGCCACCCACGGATGCCGACCCGACACTGGCCCGGCCCGCCGAGGCGGCGCCGACGGACGCGGCGCCGACCGTGGCCCGACCGGCCGGCGCGCCCGGCGCCGGGGACACGGGCACCGAGGCCCGGCCCGCGCCGGCACGACCGGCGGCCACGCCGGGTGCCGGCGACACCGGCACCGACGCCCGCCCGGCCCGTCCCGGCGCGGCCGAACCCACCGAGGCGGATCCGGCGCGCGGTGGCACCGCCGCCGAGGCACCCACCGAGGCACGCCCACCGGCGGCCCGCGGTGTCACCGAGGCGCGACCGGGAGACGCTGCCGGCTCCGGGGCGGACCATCCGCTCCCGCGGGAGTCGCCACCGGATCGGCGGTACGCGTCGTCCGCGCCCGGTCCGGGGTCGCCGTCCGGGCCCGGGTACTGGGCACGCCCGCGCGCAGAACTGGGATCGCCGTACGAGTTCATTCCTCACACCCTGCCGGTCGCGGTGGGGCGCCACTGCGCCGCCACCGGGTTGCCGTGAGTTGCTTCACTCGGGACGCCGGCACGGGGGTGCCGGTTCACCGGGGTCATTGCAGTATCAATCGGGCCAATCAGACCAACGAGCGGTCGACCGTCCCGGGTAACGTCTACGGCCCCGGGGCCGGTCGAACCAGCTGAGATCACCGTTGCGCCTCTCGCCTCCGCCGGCCGGCGCCACCGGCGCCCGCCGCGTCCTGCTCACTGGTGCCGTCGACCTCGCCGGTGAGACCGTCCCGACCGAGCAGGTACTGCTCGACGAGATGGTTCCAGTCACAGCCGAGGCACACCTCCACCACGAAGACCTGGAACTCACGCAGCGTCATCGCCAGCACGGGCAGCTCGGCCAGTGTCCGCGCCTGACCGGCGGACTGCTTGAGTTCGTCACCGTAAATGTAGTGGACGAGTGTCAGGTTCTCACTGCGGCAGATCGGGCAACGCCGGTCGGTCGGTTCGCCGTGGAACCGAGCGGCGTTCTTCAGGTACGGCGACGCGTCGCAGACGTCGTACGTGCCGACCCGGCCGGCCAGGAGCTCACGCAGCACCGCTCGCTTCTGGAGCGAGTAGTCGACGACCTGGCGCTGCGTACGCATGCGGAGAAGGGTACGCGGTCCGGCCCGACCAGGCGACCACGGTAACGATCCGTGACGACAGCATCCCGGAATGAGGGTTTGCCCTGGCATCCGTGACCCGCTAACGTGCGATGTATCGGTCCGATACATCGCGGCGGTTACCACTCCGTGCCGGGGGTAAAGAGAGGGTGGCGCAGTGCTCGAGTTCGCCATCCTCGGCCTCCTGCAGGAGTCTCCGATGCACGGCTATGAGCTGCGCAAGGAGCTGACCGCCAAACTCGGTGCGATCCGGGCGGCGATCAGCTACGGCTCGCTCTACCCGACCCTACGCAGGTTGCAGGCGGCGGGATGGATCACCGAAGCCGCCGAGACACCCGCCACCGCCGAGGAGGTTCCCGCGCTGACCAGCCGACGAGGTCGGGTGGTCTACAAAATCACCGCGGAAGGCAAGGAACGCTTCGCCCAGCTGATCGCGCAGGCCGGGCCCGAGACGTACGACGACACGGGCTTCGGAGTGCACTTCGCGTTCTTCGCCCGGACCGACCAGGCGACCCGACTGCGCATCCTGGAGGGTCGCCGCCGCAAGATCGAGGAACGTCGCGAAGGACTTCGTGACGTGCTGGGCCGGGCGGCCGAGCGCCTCGACGCTTACACCCTGGAACTGCAGCGCCACGGCCTTGACGCCTGTGAGCGTGAGGTCCGCTGGCTGGAGGAGCTCATCGCCAACGAGCGCTCCGGCCGAGCCCCGACGGTCCCGCACATCGGGACGGCCGGTGGCCGACGAGAAGACAACAGCCCGCCTCCGCCTGGAGAGACCAGGAAAGAGCGGCCGTGACAGAAAAGAAGGAGGCAGACGCTATGGGCTCCGTCCGCGTCGCCATCGTCGGTGTGGGTAACTGCGCCTCGTCCCTTGTTCAGGGCGTCGAGTACTACCGGAATGCCGACCCGAACGACCGCGTCCCGGGTCTCATGCACGTTGCCTTCGGCGACTACCACGTCTCCGCCGTGGAGTTCGTCGCGGCGTTCGACGTGGACGCCAAGAAGGTGGGCATGGACCTCGCGGAGGCGATCGTCGCCAGCGAGAACAACACCATCAAGCTCTGCGACGTGCCGCCGACCGGCATCAGCGTGCAGCGTGGTCCGACCTTCGACGGTCTGGGCCAGTACTACCGCGAGATCGTCGAGGAGTCCGACGCCACCCCCGTCGACGTGGCGCAGGCGCTGCGCGACGCGCAGGTCGACGTCGTCGTCTGCTATCTCCCGGTCGGCTCCGAGCAGGCCGCCAAGTTCTACGCCCAGGCAGCGATCGACGCCGGCTGCGCGTTCGTCAACGCCCTGCCGGTCTTCATCGCCTCCGACCCGGAGTGGGCGAAGAAGTTCGAGGACGCTGGCCTGCCGATCGTCGGTGACGACATCAAGAGCCAGGTCGGCGCCACCATCGTGCACCGGGCGCTGGCGAAGCTCTTCGAGGACCGCGGTGTCGAGCTGCTGCGCACGTACCAGCTCAACTTCGGCGGCAACATGGACTTCATGAACATGCTGGAGCGCAAGCGGCTGGTCTCGAAGAAGATCTCGAAGACTCAGTCGGTCACCTCGCAGATCCCGCACGAGATGAGCAAGAGCGACGTGCACATCGGCCCGTCGGACCACGTGCCGTGGCTCGACGACCGCAAGTGGGCGTACATCCGCCTGGAGGGCCGCTCGTTCGGCGACACCCCGCTCAACGCCGAGCTCAAGCTCGAGGTGTGGGACTCTCCGAACTCGGCCGGCGTCATCATCGACGCGGTCCGCGCCGCGAAGATCGCACTGGACCGGAAGATCGGCGGCCCGATCCTGTCGGCCTCGTCGTACTTCATGAAGTCCCCGCCGGTGCAGTACGCCGACCACGACGCCCACCAGGCCGTCGAGGAGTTCATCGCCGGTGAGGTCGAGCGCTGACCCGCTGACCACCAGCACCGCCGAGGGCCGGGTCCGTACGGACCCGGCCCTCGGCGCGTTCACCAACGGGCCGGGTCGGTCAGGACCAGGCGCGTTGCAGGGCCACCCGGGCCTCCAGCTCCAGCAGGTGCACCTTGCGCGGCAGGCCACCCCCGAACCCGACCAGTTTGCCGCCGGCGCCGACGATCCGGTGACACGGCACGATCACCGGGACCGGGTTGCGGTTGCAGGCCACACCAACCGCCCGTGCCGCCCCGGAGTCGCCGACCACGCGCGCCACCTCGCCGTACGTCGACGTCTCGCCGTACGGAATGCGGGTCATCTCCCGCCACACCGCCCGCTCGAACTCCGAGCCGCGCGGAACCGACACCGGGACGGTGAACGCAGTCAGCTCACCGGCGAAGTACGCCCGCAGCTCGGTGACGGCCTGCCAGGACAACGGGTCGGTGGGTTCGTCGACCGCGGCGTCCACCCGGCCGAAGTGCGTGCCGCACACGCTCGTGCCGTCGGTGGCCACGGAGAACTCGCCGATCGGTGAGTCGAGCACGGTCCAGTGCATCCACCCATTGTCCCTGTCGCGGACTTCCTTGCCGGCCCGGCTACCAGCGTCGGGCCGAACGCCACTCCTCGGCTGCCCGGTTCGCCGCAGCAGCAGCGGCCCGCTCGGCGCGGGCGCGGTCGCGATCGTGGAAGCCCAGGTACAGCTTGCGGCCGGCGAAGAAGGGCAGCAGCAACGCCGCGTAGAAGATCGTGACGTGCCCCTCGCCGGTGCCCAGCAGGTAATAGGCGTAGTAGCCGGCGAGCACAGCGCCGATACCGGCCAGCACCCGGTCGACCCGCGAGGTGGTGGCGAAGGAGGTGACCGCGACGCCCAGCAGCACGACCGCGGTCAGCGCCAGGCCGATGATGTAGATGGTGATCACGACAGCCACGGCAGGCCCTCTCGTTGCGGACAGACCGGAGCGATCAACCGGCGGCGCAGAAGATAACGTGCCAAGGTCCGTCGGCGCTGCCCCTTTTCGATCAACACCAGCGGCCCGGATCGGGAGATCATCTTCGCGCCCCGCTGACCGCCGAAATGTTGCGTGATTTCGATACCGTGCAGGTCGTGGCCACGGGGACGCTCATCTTTCTGATCATCGGCGGGGCGGGTGTCGGAGTGCTGGCGCTCGCCCTGCTCGGCAGCGAGCTGCTGCACTTCGGGCACGCCGACGTGGACGGGCCGATCTCGACCGAGACGGTCGCCGGCTTCGCCGGGGCGTTCGGCTTCGGCGGGGCCATTGTGAACGAACTGCTCGGCGCGGGTACCCCCGGCGTGATCGCGGGCGCCGCTGCCGGCGGCCTGGTCGCCGCCGTGCCCACCGCGTGGTTGGCGTCCCGGCTGAGCCGGGCGGCACGGAACATGCGCACCGACCCCACCCCCACCCGGGACGACCTGGTCGGCGCGCTCGGCCTGGTGGTCACCCCGGTACCCGCCGACGGCTACGGCGAGGTCCGGGTACGGGTCGCCGGCCAGCCGGTCAAGCTCAACGCCCGCGCCGACCAGCCGATCCCGGTCGGCGCCCAGGTCTTCGTCGTGCAGGCGCTCAGCGAGACCAGCGTGCACGTCGAGACCTACTGACTCCTTCTCGAAGACGGGACTCCTTCATGCCCCTGTTAATCGCCATCGGCGGCGCGGTCCTCCTCGTGCTCGTCCTGGTGTTCTTCGTGCTCTCCCGGATCAAGGTGGCCGGGCCGAACGAGGCGTTCATCGTCACCGGCCGCAAGGGCCGCACCACGCAGACCGCCGACGGCGGCCGGTCGACCGACATGTCCGGCCAGAAGGTGGTGCTGGGCGCCTCGGTCTTCGTGCTGCCGGTGGTGCAGAAGCTCCAGTCGCTCGACCTGTCCAGCCGGCGGATCGACGTCGGCATCCGGGGTGCGGTGAGCAAGCAGGGCATCCGCGCCGACCTGCACGGCGTGGCGATCGTGAAGGTCGGCGGCACCGAGGATGCGATCCGGGCCGCCGCCCAGCGGTTCCTGCACCAGCAGGACGAGATCGACAACTTCACGCGGGAGGTGCTGGCCGGTGCGCTGCGCTCGATCGTCGGCCGGCTCACCGTCGAGGAGGTCATCCGGGACCGGGCGGCGTTCGCCAGCGCGGTGGCGGAGGAGGCCGAGCACTCGATGACCAACCAGGGCCTGGTGCTGGACACGTTCCAACTCCAGGACATCCTGGCCGAGGGCTCGTACCTGCAGGACCTGGGTCGGCCCGAGGCCGCCCGGGTGCTCAAGGACGCGGCGATCGCCGAGGCGCGGGCCCGGCAGCAGGCCGAGCAGGAGCGGCTGCTCGCCGAGGAGGCCATCGCCGAGGCTAACCGGAACCTGTCCCTCAAGCAGGCCGGCATCCAGGCGGAGATCGACGCGGCGAAGGCGAAGTCGGCGGCGGCCGGGCCGCTCGCCCAGGCCGAGCGGGACCAGGCGATCCTCTCCGAGCAGCAGAAGGTGGCTGAGCGCAACGCCGAGCTCAAGCAGCGCCAGCTGGACACCGAGGTACGCAAGCCGGCCGACGCCGCCCGGTACAAGGTGGAGCAGGAGGCCGAGGCGGCCCGCAACGCGGCGGTGCTGCACGCGGACGCGCAGCGGCAGGCGGTCATCGCCGCCGCGCAGGCGTCCGCGGAGCAGGCCCGGCTCACCGGTGAGGGCGAGCGGGCCCGGCGGGCCGCGCTCGCCGAGGCGAACGCGATCGAGGGCGCCAAGGAGGGTGAGGCCGAGCAGCGCCGGCGCTCCGCGATCGCCGAGGCGGTGGAGCGGGAGGGTCAGGCCGAGGCGGCGGCCATCCTGGCGAAGGGTCAGGCCGAGGCGGACGCGATGGCGCGCAAGGCGGAGGCGTTCGCCGCGTACGGGGAGGCGGCGGTGCTGGACCTGCTGGTCAAGGTGCTGCCGCAGGTTGTCGAGGCGGCCAGCGCACCGATCGGGGCGATCGACAAAATGACCGTCATCTCCACCGACGGCGCGTCGTCGCTGACGAAGTCGGTGGCCGGCAACGTGGCACAGGGGCTCCAACTGGGCAGCGACCTGACCGGGATCGACCTGGCCGGTCTGCTCGCCCGGCTCGGCTCGGCGTCCAGCGCGGTCAGCAACGGCACCTCGGCCGGCAAGGGCACCACTTCGGTGGACGGGACGGCCGTCGAGACCCGCTGACGCCGTACGCCGACAGGCGCCGCTCCCGGGTTCGGGGGCGGCGCCTGTCGTGGCGGGTCGGCTCCGGTCAGTCGATCAGGCCCTCGGCGCGGGCCCAGCGCAGCAGCTCCGCCTCGGCGGCGTCGCGGTCCAGCGGGCCGTGCTCGAGGCGCTGCTCCTTGAGGTGCTTCCACGCCCGTCCCACGACCGGCCCCGGCGGTACGCCCAGCAGCTCCATGATCGCGTTGCCGTCCAGGTCGGGGCGGACCCGGGCCAGGTCCTCCTCGGCCGCGATCCGGGCGATCCGGTCCTCCAACGCGTCGTAGTCCGCGCCGAGCTGGGCGGCCTTACGCCGGTTGCGGGTGGTGCAGTCCGAGCGGGTCAGTTTGTGCAGCCGGGACAGCAGGTCACCGGCGTCGGCGACGTAGCGGCGTACCGCCGAGTCGGTCCACTCGCCCCGGCCGTACCCGTAGAAGCGCAGGTGCAGCGCGACCAGCGCGGTCACCTTCGCGGTGATGTCCTTCGGGTAGCGCATTGCCTTCATCCGGGCCTTGGTCAGCCGGGCGCCGACCACCTCGTGGTGGTGGAAGCTGACCCGGCCGTCGGGGCCGATCGCCTTGGTCGCCGGCTTGCCCACGTCGTGCATGAGGGCTGCCATCCGCAGGATGAAGTCGCAGCCCTCCTCCTCGAAGGAGACCGCGTTCTCGACGACCGTCAGCGTGTGCTCGTAGACGTCCTTGTGCTGGGCGTGCTCGTCGATCTCCAGCTTCAGCCCGGTCAGCTCCGGCAGGAACCGCTCGGCCAGACCGCTGTCGACCAGCAGCCGCAGCCCGGTGATCGGGTCGGCGCCGCAGAGCAGCTTGGTGAACTCGTCGCGGATCCGCTCGGCGGTGATCCGGTCCAGGTCGGCGGCCATCCGGCCCATCGCCGCGTGCACGTCCGGGTGCACGGCGAAGCGCAGCTGAGCGGCGAACCGGGCGGCCCGCAGCATCCGCAGCGGGTCGTCGCCGAACGACTCGCGGGGGTCGGCGGGGGTACGGATCACCTTGGCCGAGAGATCGTCCAGCCCGCCGTGCGGGTCGGTGAACCGGTGCTCCGGCAGGCTGACCGCCATCGCGTTGATGGTGAAGTCGCGCCGCCTCAGATCCTCGGTGAGGTTGGTGCCGTAGACCACCACGGGGTTACGGGTGACCTGGTCGTACGACTCGGCGCGGAAGGTGGTGATCTCCAGCCGGAGGCCGTCGCGCTGTGCGCCGATGGTGCCGAACTCCCGACCGGTCTCCCAGATCGACTCGGCCCAGCCCTTGATGATCCGCAGCGTCTCGTCGGGGTGCGCGTCGGTGCAGAAGTCCAGGTCGTCCCCGAGCCGGCCGAGCAGCGCGTCCCGCACCGAACCGCCCACCAGGTGCAGTTCGTGACCGGCACGGACGAACCGTCGGCCCAACTCGTCGGCGACCGGGGAGACCCGGAGCAGTTCGGCGACGGCGTTGCGCTGGGCGCCGGTGAGTTCGCGGCGGTCGGCGGCGTGTGGAGCGGAGGATTCGGACATGGGATCGCCAGACTATCGGGCCCGGTCGGCATCCCCTCCGCCGGGCGCGGGTAACAGGCACCGGTTGACTAAGGTCTGTGACGTGCGGGTCGGTGCCCGCCTCGACGTACCCACTGGGAGGCTGGAGATGAGCGGCGGGCTCTACCGCAGCGCGAACGCCGCGCACGACGGCGGGCCCGGCGCACGCCCGGGGGACGGCGCCACCTTCATCTCCGCCGAGCCGCTGAACCAGCCGGCCATGGAGTCGACCGCGCCACCGCAGGAGCAGGTGGCCGAGGCGAGCGCGGCGACCAACAGCGCGGTCATGGCGATCGGCAGCCTGGTCAGCCGGGGCACGGGCTTCCTGCGGACCCTGGTGCTGACCGCCGCGCTCGGTGGCGCGCTGGTGGGTGACGCGTACACCACCGCGCAGATCCTGCCCGGAATGGTCTACGAGTTCCTGCTCGGCGGAATCCTCACCAGCGTGCTGATCCCGGTGCTGGTGCGGCGTCGCCGGTCCGACGCCGACGCTGGCCAGGCGTACGCCCAGCGGTTGCTGACCCTCGCGGTGCTGACCCTGGCCGCGGCGGCGCTGTTGGCCGTCGTCTGCGCCCCGGTGCTGACCTCGCTGGCGGCCAGTGACAAGGCGGGCGAGGACTACCAGGACCTGGTGACCGCACTGTCCCGCCTGATGCTGCCGATGATCTTCTTCAGCGGCCTCAGCGCCCTGATCAGCGCGATGCTCAACACCCGAGGGCACTTCGCCGCCCCGATGTGGGCGCCGATCCTGAACAACGTCGTGGTGATCGCCACCGCCGGGCTCTACATCGCGATCTTCGGCGCCGAGATCATCCGGCCGGAGGCGATGACCCCCGGGCGGGTCCTGCTGATCGGTGGCGGCACCCTGCTCGGTGTGGCGATCCAGGCGATCGGCCTGCTGCCGGCGCTGCGCAAGGTCGGCTTCCGCTGGCGGTTCCGGTTCGACTTCCGGTCCCTCGGGCTGCGCGAGCTGGGCCGGCTCGGCGGCTGGATGTTCTGCTACGTCGCGGTCAGCCAGGTCGGCCTGATCGTGCTGTTCAACCTGCTCAGCCGGGCGGGCAAGGAGAACGCCGCCGGCCCGCTGATCTACAACAACGTGTTCCTGCTGCTGATGATGGCGCACGGCATCATCGCCGTCTCGATCATCACTGCGCTGATGCCCCGGATGAGCGCGGCCGCCGCCGACGGGCGGTACGCCGACGTCGCCGCGGACCTGTCCCGCGGCACCCGCACCGTCTCGGCGGTGCTCGCACCCATCGCGGTCTGCTACGCGGTGTTGGCCACCCCGCTGGCCGTGGCCCTGTTCCGCTACGGGGCGTTCAGCGACGAGAACGCGGCGGACACGTCCCTGGTGCTGCTGCTGGCCGCGCTGGCGCTCGTGCCGTTCGCGATCAGTCAGCTCTTCACCTTCGCCTTCTACGCTCTGCCCGACACCCGGACCCCGGCGCTGATCAACATTCCGGTGGTGGCGTTGCGGATCGGTGTGCAGGTGGTGCTCTTCGTCGCCTTCGCCGCTCACTTCGCCGCGGCCGGCATGATGATCGGCAACGCGGTCTCCTATGTGGCTGCGGCGTTCGCCTCGGCGTGGCTGCTGCGCCCCAGGATCGGCCGGATCGGGATGGGCGCGATCCTGCGTACCCTCGGCCGGGTGGCGCTCGCCGCGTTGGGTTCCGCTCTGGTCGGCCTGCTGGTGGTGAATCTGCTGCCTGGCGGCGACACGCCGAGCTGGGCCCAGGCCGTTATCCAGCTCGTGATCGGCGGCGTGGTGATCGGCGGTACCTACCTGGGGCTGGCCACGCTGCTGCGGATCGGGGAGATCACCGAGGTGGTCGGCATGGTCCGCCGCCGGATCGGTCGGTGAGCGCGAACGTCCAGCTACGAAAAGTCGTACCTGCACGGATCGTGACCGCGGATCACCAGGCTGGGGATGCACCTGTGGATAACTCCGCGATTCGCCGGTCAGCCGCCGAATCACCTGTGGATAACTGGCCGTACGGCTGAGCGTGTCGATCCGATCGGCGGGAACACGCCCGCTGACGGGAGCACCAACCTGGGTCGGCCCCGGCGTCGGTCACTTGCGGTGAAGCCGTAGATTGGCTAGTACATGTGCCAGCAACGTGGCTGACAACGGTCGTAACCGGACGACTTCTCCGACTCCCGGCACCCCGCCGGGTACGGCGGGAAGTTGACATGTCGGAGAGACGGGCAACCCGGGTAAGGTCGCTCTCGACGGGTACGGCAGGCGCCGACGCTGCGCGTCGACACCGGTCGGCCGGTTCCTTCGACGGCAGAGCGGGAAGCCACATGCCCAGCAGTGCGGGTCCATCGATCGACACGATCACCGAGGGAGGACGGGTGACCCAGGTCGGCGAGGGTCAGGAGGCGGACGAGAGCGCTCCGCCGCTCATGACCTTCGGTGCTCCCACGGCCGGTGAAGTCCTCGCCGAGCGGTACGAGCTGGTCGAGCACATCAACAACGACAGCGCGGGTCGGCTGGTCTGGCGTGGGATCGACGTCATCCTGCGCCGTCCCGTCGCGGTGGTGCTGCGCTACCCGGGTGGCGACTCCGCCACCGAGATGCTTCAGGCCGCCGTCGCGGCCAGCCGGGTCATCCACCCCAACCTGGTCGGCGTCTACGACGCGATCGACGAGGCCGAGCGGGCGTACGTGGTGCGCGAGTGGGTGGACGGGCAGTCGCTGCGCGACCTGGCGACCGGGGGCCCGCTGGACCCGGCCCGGGCCACCGCGATCGGCAACGCCGTCGCCAGCGCGCTCGCCGCGGTGCACGCCACCGGGATGGTGCACGGCAACGTGCACCCCGGCACCGTGATGATCAGCGACGAGGGCCGGGTGGTCCTTGCCGACGCGCGCACCGACGGCGCCGACAGCCAGGAGAACGACATCCGGGCGGTCGGCGGGATCCTCTACTTCGCCCTGACCGGCTACTGGCCGCACGCCGAGGCTCCGCTGCACGGCGCCACCGCCGGGCACGGCCGTGCCGCGATCCCGGACGCGGTCCGGGACGCCAGCGGCGGCATCGCGGCCCCCCGCCAGGTTCGGGCCGGAGTGCCCGCGTACCTGGACGACCTGACCATGGATCTGCTCGACGCCGAGATCGCCCCGCCCTCGTCGGACGTGCTCGCCGCCGAGTTGGCCCGGCTGGACGTGCCGGCCGAGGAGGAGCACTACCTCGACAACAGCGGGCCGTTGCGGTTCGCCGCCGACACCGAGGAGGAGCCGTCGCCGCTGGCCGCGGCCGGCGGTCGCAAGGTCGCCGTGGGCATCGCCGGTCTGCTGGCGGTCGCCCTGGTCGGTCTGCTGATCGGGATCAGCGCGCTGGGCGGCGATGACGAGGACCCGCAGGGCAGCGCGGGGGCCGCTCCCACCGCCAGCGCCCCGGCCGGCGAGGTCACCCCGGCCGCCGCCACGGTGCGGAAGCTGACCGTGACGGGCGTCCGGATCATCGACCCGGACAGCACGAAGCGCAACGAGCTCCGCGACGCCGACAAGATCATTGACGGTGACGAGGACAAGGGCTGGGAGACGGACACCTACGACCGCCGCCCCAACTTCGGCAACCTCAAGAAGGGCATGGGCGTCTGGCTCGATCTGGGCGAGCCGCACAGCGTCAAGTCGGTGCAGGCGGTGCTCTCCGCGACCGGCGCCTCCGCCCAACTCCTCGCCGGCACCGGCAACCCGCCGTCGACCTCCAACGGTGACAAGCAGGTGGTGGCGAACTACAAGACCGCCATCGGGCAGCCGTTCGAGGACCACGACGGCACCACCATGACGTTCAACGGCTTCGACGCGGACAAGAAATACCAGTACCTGCTGTTCTGGATCACCGAACTGCCTCCGGCCGAGGGCGGCTTCAAGCTGGGGGTGCAGGAGATCACGGTCCAGGGGTCGTGAGCTTGGCACCTCCACCAGGGCACCGCATCCGCTGGACGTGGTGATGGACGGGCGCGACGCCGCAACCGACCTGGAGCTGCTGCGCGCCCACGCCAGCGGAGACCGGGACGCCTTCGCCGAACTGTTCCACCGGCACCGCGACCGGCTCTGGGCGGTGGCCCTGCGGACGCTCGGCGACCGGGAAGAGGCCGCCGACGCCCTCCAGGACGCGCTGTTGTCCGCGCACCGGGCGGCCGCCCGGTTCCGCGGTGACTCCGCCGTCACCACCTGGCTGCACCGCATCGTGGTGAACGCCTGCCTGGACCGGATCCGACGCCGGCAGGCGCATCCCACCGTTCCGCTGCCCGACGGCAACCGCGCCGGGGACGGGTCGGGCACGCCAGGAGTGGAGCCGGCCGCACCGGCGCAGGACCACGACACCGCGCTGGTGGTCCGCGAGGCGCTCGCGGCGCTACCTGTCGAACAACGCGCCGCCCTCGTGCTGGTGGACCTGCAGGGCTACCCGGTCGCCGAGGTGGCACGCATCCTCGGCGTCGCCGAGGGGACGGTGAAGAGCCGGTGCGCCCGGGGTCGGGCCCGGCTGGCGGTGCTGCTCGGGCACCTCCGCCCGTCAGCCGGCACGGCGACGCCCACGGCCCGCCCGGAGCCATCCGGACCGGTCGCGGGCGTGCCCGGCGTCACGCCGGGGAACCCACGCCCGGCGGAGGGCGTCGGATCAGGGTCGGGCCGGTACCGGCGGGACGCCAATCAGGAGGACACGTGACGACCGAGGGGTACAGGGAGGTCGACGACGACCTGCTCGCTGACTACCTCGGCGGGGCGTTGGACGGCACGCCGCAGCAGGCGGAGGTCGCTCGGCTGGTCGACACGGACCCGGCCTGGGCCGAGGCGTACGCGCTGCTGGCCCTCGCGGTGGCCGAGGTCCGCGCCGACCTGGCCCGGTGGGCCGAGCCCTCCCCGGAGCTGCCGCCGGCGGTCGCCGACCGTCTCGCTGCCGCGTTGGCTGCGGCGGATCCGGTACCGAACGGCACCCCGGCCGACGCGGGCACCGGCGATGGGGAGCCGGAGGCCGGCGTCGCCACACCGGTGGTCGTGCCGGCACAGGGCGGAAGCGGTCCCGGTCGCCGGGCCGTCAGCCCGTCCCCGTCCGAGCCGGGGCGCGGCACACGAACCGGTCCGGGTCGCCGCCGGCGCAGGTGGGCCCGACGTGCCGCTCCGGTGGCCGTCGCGGTGGTCGCCGTCGTCGCGGGCGGGCTGGGCCTCAACCAGCTCTCCATGGACGCCTCGGACACCGCCGGCACCAGCGCCCTGAACCAGCCGGCCAGCGCGCCCGACAGCGTGGTCCGCACCACCGGACCGTCCCTACGCAGCGGCACGGATTACAACCCGCAGAGCCTCGGCGACAGGACGGGCGGTCCTTCCCCCCTGCGGCAGGCCAGCACCTCCGCCGACGGGCAGCCCGAGGTGTCCGCCGAGGAGGGCCGGCGACCGGCGTCGGGCGGGCGGGACCAGTTGGCCCGGCTGACCGACGAGGCCGCGCTGAAAACCTGCCTGGCCGATGTGGCGGCCGAGCACGGATCCGCCCCGCTGGTCGTCGAAGTGATCGACTACGCCGAGTTCCGGGGCGAGCAGGCACTCATCATCCGGTTCACCGACGCTGCCGGCGCCCGCTGGGCCTGGGTGAGCGGCCCGGAGTGCGGCGTCCCCGGGTCCGGCTCGGACAGCCGGTATTCGGCGCGGGTAGGGTGAATCTGCGGTCACCGGCGAGCTGAGCGTCCGCGTGACCTGACCCACCGGAGGTCCGGCTCGGGAATCCCCGGTTCGTACGATGACGTTCTGGAAGTCACCTGCCGGCACCCTCCAGGCGTCGGCACTCGGATCAGCATCGGTGCGTGCGCCGACGCCGACACACACAACTCGGGAGACGGCAGTGGACGAGGTCCGCAACCTGATCATCATCGGCTCCGGGCCGGCCGGTTACACGGCGGCGGTCTACGCCGCACGCGCCAACCTGAAGCCGCTGATCATTGAGGGCGTGCAGTCGGGCGGCGCACTGATGACCACTACCGAGGTGGAAAACTTCCCCGGCTTCGCCGACGGCATCCTCGGCCCCGAGCTGATGGACAACATGCGCAAGCAGGCCGAGCGGTTCGGCGCCGAGTTCCTCACCGACGACGTGACCCGGGTCGAGCTGGTCGACACCGGCGATGCGGGCGCCGACGCGGTGAGCACCGTCTGGGTCGGCGAGACCGCCTACCGGGCCCGCTCCATCATCCTCTCCACCGGTTCGGCCTGGCGCCCGCTGGGCGTGCCCGGCGAGCAGGAGTACCTCGGCCACGGCGTCTCCTCGTGCGCCACCTGTGACGGATTCTTCTTCCGCAACCAGCACATCGTGGTCGTCGGCGGCGGCGACTCGGCGATGGAGGAGGCCAGCTTCCTCACCCGCTTCGCCGACTCGGTCACCATCATCCACCGACGCGACTCGTTCCGGGCCAGCAAGATCATGGCTGACCGGGCGATGAACAACGAGAAGATCAAGGTCGAGTGGAACAGCACCGTCGAGGAGGTCCTGGGCGCCGACGGCAAGGTCACCGGCGTACGGGTCCGCAACGTGCACAGCGGCGAGACCAAGGTGCTGGACGTGACCGGCGTCTTCGTGGCCATCGGTCACGACCCCCGCAGTGAACTCTTCCGCGACCAGGTCGAGCTGGACGACGAGGGCTACGTGAAGGTCCAGGCCCCCAGCACCCGGACCAGCGTGCCCGGCGTCTTCGCCGCTGGCGACGTGGTCGACCACACCTACCGTCAGGCGATCACCGCGGCCGGCACCGGCTGTGCCGCCGCGCTCGACGCCGAGCGGTTCATCGCGACGCTCAGCTGATAATCGAACACATCCCGGAGGAGGGGCATAGTGGGAACAACCAAGGCGGTCACCGACGCGAGCTTCGTGGCTGACGTGCTGCAGGCCGACAAGCCGGTTCTGGTGGACTTCTGGGCCGAGTGGTGCGGCCCCTGCCGCAAGGTGTCGCCGCTGCTCGAGGAGATCGCCGGCGAGATGGGTGACCAGGTCACCATCGTCAAGCTCAACATCGACGAGAACCCGGAGACCGCCCGGGCCTACCGGGTGATGTCGGTGCCCACGCTCACCGTCTTCAAGAACGGCCAGCCGGTGCAGTCGATCGCCGGCGCCAAGCCGAAGGGCGAGCTGGTCCGGCTCATCGAATCGGCACTCTGACCAGCAGGAACGTCACTGGACCCCGTACCCGGTCACCGGGTGCGGGGTTCGGTGTCTTCCGGGCCCACGCCACTGCCGTTTTTTCCGCCCGAGCCACCTCGCAGCGCCGGAACGCATAGCCTCAAGCCGGGGCCGCCCGGCCAGCCAGCGTCGTGCAGAGGGGGTCGTGCGTGCGTCCGATTCGACCCGGTGACCGGGGACCCGCGGTCACGGAGATCCGTACCATCCTCACCGGCCTCGAGCTGCTCGCCACCGCCGCGGGCCCGCACCCGGACGAGTTCGACCTCGACACCGAGCGAGCGGTCCGCGCGTTCCAGCAGTCCCGCGGGCTCAGCGTGGACGGCCGGGTCGGGAGGGAGACCTGGGGGGCCCTGGACGCCGCACGGTGGCGGCTCGGCGCCCGCACCCTCTACCACGCGGTGCCCGATCCGCTCACCGGCGAGGACGTCCGGTCGCTCCAGGAGCGACTCCTGGAGATGGGGTACGACGTGGGCCGGGCGGACGCCATCTACGGCATCCGGACCTCCCGGGCGGTGGCCCAGTTCCAGCGCGAGGTCGGGCTCACCCCCGACGGCTCCTGCGGACCGCACACGATGAACGCGCTGCGCCGGATCGGCCGCAAGGTGGTCGGTGGCCGCCCCCAGTGGCTACGCGAGTCCGACGCGATCCGGCAGTCCGGGCCGGCGCTGGTCGGCAAGACGGTGGTCATCGACCCCGGCCACGGTGGCACCGACCCGGGGGTGGTGGTGCCGGACGGGTCGCTGCGCTGGACGGAGGCGGACCTGATGCACGACCTCGCCAGCCGGCTGGAGGGGCGGCTCGCCGCGTCCGGGGTGCGGGTGCAGCTCACCCGGGGCCCGGCGCCCGACAGTTGCCTGCCGGACACCGACCGCGCGCTGCTGGCCAACTCACTCGGCGCCGACGTGTTCATCTCGCTGCACCTGGACGGGCACGCCAACCCGGACGCGGAGGGCGTGGCGACCTACCACTACGGCACTAACAACGGGGTGACGTCGGCGACGGGTGAGCGGCTGGCCGGTCTGGTGCAGCGGGAGATCGTCGCGCGCACCGGGCTGCGGGACTGCCGCACCCACGCCAAGGCGTGGGACCTGCTGCGGCTGACCCGGATGCCGGCGGTCCGGGTGGAGGTCGGCTACCTCACCTCGCCGGCGGACCGCGCCCGGATCGTCGACCCCGCGTTCCGGGACCGGGTGGTGGAGGCGATCGTGGCCGCGGTGCAGCGGATGTACTTCCCGATCGAGCGGGACGTGCCGACCGGATCGATCGACGTCAGCGAGCTGCGGGCGGTGGTGACCGCCGGGACGGTGATCGACTGAGCCGGCTCGTCGACCGCCCGGGCGCTCGGCGACGTCCGCTCAGCCGCGGGTGGCCGGGGCGGGGCGGACCGGGCGGAGCAGGGTCTCCGGGCTCATCGAGCCGAGCAGCTTCTCCAGCGCGTACTCGACGTCGGACTTCCAGCTCAGCGCGGTGCGCAGCTCCAGCCGCAGGCGGGGAAACCGCGGATGCGGACGGACCGTCTTGAACCCAACGGAGAGGAAGAAATCGGCCGGTGCGACGCAGCCACCCGCCGGGTCGTCGGCGTCGCCGAACTTGGCATCGCCGAACGCCTCGATCGCCTTGATCCCCCGCTTGGTCAGGTCCCGGGCGACACCTTGCACCAGCATCCGGCCCAACCCGCCACCGGCGAACGCGGCCACCACGTTGGCGGTCATCAACAGCGCCGCGTCGGCGGAGACCGGCGACGTGGGAAAAGCCATCGAGCGGGGGACGTAGGCGGGCGGGGCGTACATCACGAAGCCCGCCGGCATGCCGTCGACGTACGCGAGCTTGCCGCACGAGCCCCACTCCAGCAGCGTCTGGGAGACCCACGCCTCCTTCTCCAGGCCCGGATCGCCGGCGGCGCAGGCCCGGTCGGCGGAGACCGGATCCAACTCCCAGTAGACGCACTGTCGGCATGGGCGAGGAAGGTCTTCCAACGTGTCGAGGGTCAGGCTGACCAGACGTCGCGACATATGGCGCATCCCCACAATAGGCTCGGTGGTGAGACCGGCACGGAACGACAGCGCCGCCTTCCTGCCCCCGACGAGCGATCGTACGCCGCCGATCGACGGTACGGGAGGGGACGCGCAGATGCTCACCGCGGCGGGGGACACCGGGGACCGGTCCGGGATGTGGACGGTACGGCGCAGCAGGCCGGCGCCCCGGCGCTGGCGGACTAGGATCGACAATCGGTGTCCCCGCCGCCATGGTCGCCAGCGTCCGGGGTACCCCGGGGGAGCCACCCGAGCAGCGATCGAGGTGAGGTCATGACCGGCACGACGCTCGACGACTACACCGACCGGTACGCCCGGCGGGTACGCGGGATGACCGCCTCCGAGATCCGAGCGCTCTTCGCGGTGGCCAGCCGGCCGGAGGTCGTCTCGCTCGCCGGTGGGGCGCCGTACATCGCCGCCCTGCCGCTCGACGCGGTCGGCGAGATGCTCGGCCGGCTCGGCTCCGAGCACGGTGTGACCACCCTCCAGTACGGCATCGGCCAGGGCACCCTCGAGCTGCGCGAACGGATCTGCGAGGTGATGGCGCTCTCCGGGATCGACGCCGGCGGCGGCGCCTCCCCGGAGGACGTGGTGGTCACCGTGGGCGGGCAGCAGGCGCTGGACCTGGTGGCCCGGCTCTTCCTCGACCCGGGTGACGTGGTGCTCGCCGAGGGCCCGACGTACGTCGGCGCGCTCGGGGTGTTCCAGGCCGCCCAGGCGCAGGTGGCGCACGTGCCGATGGACGCCGACGGGCTGATCCCGGAGGCGTTGGAGGCCGCCATCGACGACCTGGCCCGGGCGGGCCGGCGGGTGAAGTTCCTCTACACCATCCCCACCTACCAGAATCCGACCGGCGTGACGCTCAGCGAGGAGCGCAGGGAGCGCGTCCTCGACATCTGTGAGCGCGCCGGCCTGCTCGTGGTCGAGGACGACCCGTACGGCCAGTTGGGGTTCGAGGGCGAGGCGCCGGCACCGTTGCGGGCCCGTCGTCGGGACGGGGTGTTCTACCTCAGCACCTTCTCCAAGACCTTCGCGCCCGGGCTGCGGGTCGGCTGGATCCTGGCGCCGCACGCGGTCCGCGACAAGCTGGTCATCGCCAGCGAGGCGCAGATTCTCTGCCCCAGCGGCTACGCCCAGGCCGCGGTCGCCACCTACCTGGGCACCATGCCCTGGCGGCAGCAACTCAAGGTCTACCGCGAGGTCTACCGGGAGCGCCGGGACGCCATGCTCGACGCCCTGGCCGACCTGATGCCCGAGGGCACCAGCTGGACCACCCCGGCCGGCGGCCTCTTCGTCTGGGCCACCCTGCCCGACGGGCTCGACTCGAAGGCCATGATGCCGCGCGCGGTCGCCGCCCGGGTCGCCTACGTGCCCGGCACCGGCTTCTACGCCGACGGCACGGGCACCGGCACCATGCGGCTGAACTTCAGCTTCCCGCCGCCCGAGCGGATCCGCGAGGGCGTCCGCCGGCTGGCCGGAGTGATGGAGCAGGAGATCTCGATGCGCCGGGTCTTCGGTGCCGTGGGTGGCGCTGCCGGACGACGCGGCCAGGCCGGCTCCGACGTGCCGGGACCCGACTTGGCATGATGCCGGCATGGGTACGACCGCTGCCGAGCGCCTCCACGTGACCAAATCCGCCGTCGCGGCCGACCTGCGCGTGCTGGTACTCGCCGGTGGGCTCTCCTACGAGCGGGACGTCTCGCTGCGCTCCGGCCGCCGGGTGCTCGACGCGCTGCGCGCTGTCGGCGTGGAGGCCGAGCTGCGGGACGCCGACGTGGCCCTGCTGCCGGCGCTCGCCGTCGACCCGCCGGACGCCGTGGTGATCGCACTGCACGGCGCCACCGGCGAGGACGGCTCGCTGCGCGGAGTGCTGGACCTGTGCGGCGTCCCGTACGTCGGCTGCGACGCCCGCGCCTCCCGGCTCGCCTGGGACAAGCCCTCGGCCAAAGCGGTGCTCCGCGAGGCCGGCATCCCGACGCCGGACTGGGTGGCCCTGCCACACGACCGCTTCTCCGAGCTGGGTGCGGTGGCCGTGCTCGACCGGATCGCCGACCGGCTGGGCCTGCCCCTGATGGTCAAGCCGGCGCAGGGCGGGTCGGGGCTGGGCGCCGCCGTGGTTCGCGACGCCGCGTCGCTGCCGGCCGCGATGGTCGGCTGCTTCGCGTACGACTCCACGGCGCTGGTGGAGCGGTACGTGCCGGGCATGGACGTGGCGGTCTCCGTGGTCGACCTCGGCGACGGACCGCAGGCGCTGCCGCCGGTGGAGATCGTGCCGCGTAACGGGGTCTACGACTACGCCGCCCGTTACACCGCCGGGCGTACCACCTGGCACGCCCCGGCCCGGCTGGAGCCGGAGGCAGCCGCCCAGGTCGCCGACGTGGCCCTCGCCGCGCACACCGCGCTCGGCCTGCGTGACCTCTCCCGGGTCGACGTGATCGTCGACGCCGACGGTCAGCCGCACGTGCTGGAGGTCAACGTCTCGCCCGGCATGACGGAGACGTCGCTACTCCCGCTCGCCGTGCAGGCTGCCGGCCTGGACTTCGGTCGACTCCTCGGCTCCCTGGTCAGCCGCGCCGCCGCGCGCCCTACCACGTCCTGAGCTCCCCGCTGCCGCGCCCAACTCCGCGCCCGGCTCCCGCGCGGTCCCTCCCGACCGATCGATCATGAGGTTGGCGGGTGCGCACGGCGCTGCGGTCGCCGTCAACCTCATGATCCAGTCGGGTGTCAGCGTGCGGTGGGGGCGTCCTCGGAGGTGCTGGGGTTGCTGGTGGGTTGGGTGCCGGCCGTGGCGGTGCGGCCGGCGGGGCCAGCCACGTCCGCCGGACCGGGTGCTGATGCGCCAGCTGGTTCGGTTGCCGGGTCGGTGGTCGCGGCGTTGGTTCCGGTTGCCGGATCGGCGGTAGTGGCCCTGGGCGCGGTTCCGGTGTCCGGGTCGGTGTCGCCGTCCGTCTTGGTGTCGCCGTCCGCGTCGGTGTCGCCGTCCGCGTCGGTGCTGTCGTCCGCGTCGGTGCTGTCGTCCGCGTCGGGCGCTGGCTCGGGGATCTCCTCCGCCGCTTCGATGACCGAGACCGCCGCCGCCGCGGCCGCAGCGGCATCCGCAGCGGCGGACTGCGCCAGCAGGCTGGACGGTGCCTGCCACTGGATGCGGGGCGGCTCGGCCAGCGGCCGGCCACCGAACTCGGCGAGCCAGGCGGCGACGAGCGCCAGGTTCTCCCGCCACTGCGCCTCGGAGATCGGCGGCAGGATCGAGTCCCACAGCGACAGGAAGGTGCCCCGCAGCTGAAGCCGCCCGTACGGCCGGGCGAGGAACCACATGTGCAGATGGGCGGAGCCATCACCCCACCTGTTGACGTGCACCCGTGCCACGCCGTCCAAGGATCGGATGGCCCGCTCCAGACGGACGGTCATCACGCCCAGTTCGGCGGCAAGCAGGTTCGGCAGGTCACCCAGGTCGAGATGGGTCCGCGATTCCAGGATGAGCACCATGGGCAGGCCGGTGGGCCGGTCCATGGCGCGTACCCGCCACCGCTCACCCACCCAGATGTAGGCGTCGTCAGGAGCGTTGCAGGCGGTGCATTCCCGGAGGCCCTCGCCCTTGCGTGGCGGTTCGACCGGGACCGGATCGTCGAGCTGCTTCACACGGAGCTCGCCCTCGAAGGGGAACGAGGGCCACTGGGTGAAGTCCGGGACTGAGGGAGGGGTGTCGTGCACGACGCTGACCCTAACCGAGTCTGGCACCGCTGTCCCTACCAGTTTGATCCCTTCGGGGTCCACCCGATCAGCGCTCACCGTCGATCGATGTGTGGACCACCGAAGCACCGGTGAAGGGATATCCACAGGCTGCCGAGATCCTGAACACGGGCCGTCATCCACAGGCTGGCACCCGGTTCCACGCGGTGTTTCACGTGAAACAGGGGGTGCCTGTGGACAACCGGTGTGGATAACTTTTTGGTCAGTCGTTCGTTGCCCGCGAGCCCGCTCGCACCCGTCGGCGATGACGGTGCCGGCGTCGAGCGTCAGGACGGTGCCCGGACTCGACGGGACCACCCTTTGCTCGGCAGGCCACGAGGCCGCGGCGGCGGGGTGGGCGGCGGATTGGGCGGGCCCTCGGCGGCCGGGTTCCGGCGCGAGTCGCATAAGCCGGGGCCCCTCAGACGCCGATGTGTGATCGTCGGTCAACGCCGGACGTTTGGCGTTTGGCGCCAGGGCACATCGTGCCGAGGTGGCTCCACGCGATGCCCGCGGCCCGCCGCCCGTAGCTCTCTGCCCGCCGGCCCTGCCTCGGCGCTCATCGGCCCCGCCCCGCTCCCGCCCACAGTCAAGGCAGCAGTTTCAGGGATGTTGTCGCCTCGCGAGCGCTGGAGGTAGCTACATCCCTGAAGTTGCTCGGATCTTGGCCTGACGCATTCGGCGATGGGGGCGAGCGGGGGCGTGGGACGGCGCGCGGCAAGGGCAAGGGGGTCTCGCAGGCGCCTGGGCGTGGGGATGAACCGGACCGGCTCGGATCGAGAGTCCAAGCCCCGGACACCGAGGCGGGGATCGCGGGCGCACGGCGCTAGACGGAGCGAGGCGCGAGGCGCGGGGCATGGGGCACGGGGACCCGACACGAGGCATGCGGCACGAGACATACGGCCCGACGCAAACGGCGCGACGCACATGCAAGGCGCGTGGGCGTGAGGCGCGGTCGGCGCAGGGCCTGGGCCCTCGGACCCGGGCGCAACGCGAGCGCTCACCCGGGCGCAACGCGCCGACCCGGGCGCAACGCGCCGCGCCTGTGCCCGCGCCGCGCCCGTGGCCGGGTCCGCGCTCG
>NZ_JBSFYP010000015.1:0-124886 GCF_053599835.1 Micromonospora sp. NPDC005163 | reverse complement strand
CCGCGCGCCCCCCCCCCGGCCGCCCGCCGGGCACCGCACCGCCGGGCCGGGTCGCCGCCCGTCGCCGGGCCCGCACGATGATCACGAACACGGCCACCGCGAGTACGGCCACCGCCGCCACCAGGTACGTCACCGACCCGTCCACCGACCACCTCCCCAGGTACGTCGGCGCAGACGGTAACAACCCCCGACACCGAAGCGACTCGCGTCGTGACGGAAAGCTCAGCTACTCACGGCGGCCGGGGCGTTGCCGCGCGTGGCCGTCTGCACTGTGGACAGAGCGGTGGATCACGCTGCGGCGAGTCGTTGGGTGGCGTATTCGCCGAGGGTGGAGCGCCCCATCACGCAGCCGACGAAGGTGGTGAACTCCGTCGGGTCGTCCCGCAGTGACGTCCAGGTCGCCCGGGCCGCCGTCGGGTCGATCCGCTCCAGCAGCGTGGCCGCGTACGCCCGGCCGGCGGGTGAGCCCTCGGCCAGCACCCGGTCGAGCTGCCGGCGTACCTCCTCGGGGTGGTCGTCGAGGGCGGCCTCGACCCGCTGGTACGCCTCGGTCACCGGCAGCAGCGTGCCGGCGAAGCCGACGCCACCGAAGGCAAGCGTGTCGGCCGCGACCAACTCGTCAACGGCCGAGCCCAGTTCCCGTTCCCACTTCTTCCCGATGCCGAACATGCCCCCATCCTTTCCCCGCCCACCCCCGCTCCACCCTGTTGATCAAGAGGTTTGCATCATGAGAGGACATCTCGATGACGCAAACCTCTTGATCACCGCGGGTTGGGCCGGGAGGCGGGGTGGGGTCAGGCCGGGGTTACCGTCAGGGTGTTGGTGGGGGTGGTCAGGTCGACCTTGACGGTGTCGCCGTCGCGGATCGTGCCCGAGAGCAGGGCCTTGGCCAGCTGGTCGCCGATCGCGGTCTGGACCAGGCGGCGTAGCGGGCGGGCGCCGTAGATCGGGTCGTAGCCGTGCTCGGCGAGCCACTGGCGCGCGGACTCGGTGATGTCCAGCGCCAATCGACGGTCCGCGAGACGCTTTCGCATCCGGTCCAGCTGGATGTCCACGATGGAGCGCAGATCGTCCCCCCGCAGCGAGGCGAAGACCACGATGTCGTCCAGCCGGTTGAGGAACTCCGGCTTGAAGTGCGACCGGACCACGGCGAGGACCCCCTCCCGGCGCTGCTCATCGGCCAGCGTCAGGTCGCTGATCACCGACGACCCGAGGTTGGAGGTGAGGATCAGGATCGCGTTACGGAAGTCGACCGTGCGGCCCTGACCGTCGGTGAGCCGACCGTCGTCGAGCACCTGGAGCAGCACGTCGAAGACGTCCGGATGGGCCTTCTCCACCTCGTCCAGCAGGATCACCGAGTACGGCCGACGGCGCACCGCCTCGGTGAGCTGGCCGCCCTCCTCGTAGCCGACGTAGCCGGGCGGGGCACCGACCAGGCGGGCCACCGAGTGCTTCTCGCCGTACTCGCTCATGTCGATGCGGACCATCGCCCGCTCGTCGTCGAAGAGGAACTCGGCGAGCGCCTTGGCCAGCTCGGTCTTGCCGACACCGGTCGGGCCGAGGAAGAGGAAGCTGCCGGTCGGGCGGTCCGGGTCGGCCACGCCGGCCCGCGCCCGGCGCACCGCGTCGGCGACCGCGCCCACCGCCTCGGCCTGGCCGACCACCCGGCCGCCCAGCGACTCCTCCATCCGGAGCAGCTTGGCCGTCTCGCCCTCCAGCAGCCGGCCAGCCGGGATGCCGGTCCAGGAGGCAACCACCGCGGCGATGTCGTCCGCGCCGACCTCCTCCTTCAGCATCGCGCCGTCGGCCTGGAGCTGGGCGAGCTCCTCCTCGGCCTGCTTCAGCTCGACCTTGAGCGCGGGGATCCGGCCGTAGCGCAGCTCGGCGGCGCGCTCCAGCTCCCCGTCGCGCTCGGCCCGCTCGGCCTCGCCGCCCAGGCGCTCCAGCTCCTCCTTGGCCGTGGAGAGCTTGGTGATGTGGCTCTTCTCCGTCTGCCAACGCTCGGAGAGCACGGTGAGCTGCTCGCGCTTGTCCGCCAGTTCCTTGCGCAGCCGCTCCAGCCGCTCGGCGGACGCGGCGTCGGGCTCCTTGGCCAGCGCCATCTCCTCGATCTCCAGCCGGCGAACCGCCCGCTCGATCTCGTCCACCTCGACCGGCCGGGAGTCGATCTCCATCCGGAGCCGGGACGCGGACTCGTCGACCAGGTCGATCGCCTTGTCCGGCAGGAACCGGTCGGTGATGTAGCGGTCGGACAGCGACGCGGCGGCGACCAGCGCGGCGTCGGTGATCCGCACGCCGTGGTGCACCTCGTAGCGCTCCTTGAGCCCGCGCAGAATGCCGATGGTGTCCTCGATGGTCGGCTCCCCGACCACCACCGGCTGGAAGCGGCGCTCCAGCGCCGGGTCCTTCTCGATGTGCTCCCGGTACTCGTCCAGCGTGGTGGCGCCGACCATCCGCAGCTCACCGCGGGCGAGCATCGGCTTGAGCATGTTGCCGGCGTCCATCGAGCCCTCACCCTTGCCGGCACCGACGACGGTGTGCAGCTCGTCGAGGAAGGTGATGACCTGCCCGTTGGAGTTCTTGATCTCCTCCAGCACGGACTTCAGCCGCTCCTCGAACTGGCCGCGGTACTGGGCGCCGGCGACCATCGCGCCGAGGTCCAGTGAGACCAGCTTCTTGTCGCGCAGCGACTCGGGCACGTCACCGGCCACGATCCGCTGGGCGAGCCCCTCGACGATGGCGGTCTTGCCGACGCCGGGCTCGCCGATCAGAACCGGGTTGTTCTTGGTACGTCGGGAGAGCACCTGGATCACGCGGCGGATCTCCGAGTCCCGGCCGATCACCGGGTCGATCTTCCCGTCGCGGGCGCTGGCGGTCAGGTCCACGCCGTACTTGGCCAGGGCCTGGTAGGTCTGCTCCGGGTCGGCGGTGGTGACCCGCCGGTCCCCACCCCGGACACTCGGGAAGGCGGCGACCAGGGTCTCCTCGGTGGCGCCGACCGACGTCAGCGCGCCGGACACCGCGCCGCCGACCCGGGCCAGGCCGGCGAGCAGGTGCTCGGTGGAGGTGTACTCGTCGCCCAGCGGCCGGGCGATCTGCTCGGCGGCGCCGATGGCGTTGACGAACTCCCGGGCCAGCGTGGGCTCGGCGATGCTGGAGCCCCGCGCGGCCGGCAGGGCGTCGACCGCGCGCTGGGCGGCCCGGCGCAGCTCGGCGGGGTCGGCCCCGACCGCGCGCAGCAGGCCGGCGGCGGTCGAGCCGTCGGTGTCCAGCAGTGACAGCAGCAGGTGCCAGGGCTCCACGGTGGCGTGGCCGCGCTGGTTCGCCAGGGCGACGGCACCGGTGATGGTCTCGCGGCTCTTGGTGGTGAGGCGTTCGGTGTTCATGGGCTCCCCCGGATCGGCGTTGTCCATTGGGTTGGACCCAACCAGAGTTGAGCGTATTCCGCTCAACCCTAACGCTGTGACGCCCATCACTCCCGGCGACGCCAGCGCCAGTCGAACTCCCCGGCCGCCGGTGGCGGGCCGGGCAGCGGGTCGGTGTCCGGCCCGGTCGACAGTCCGGCCAGCAGCACCGCGAGCTGACGGCGGCGCAGCTGCCCGGTCCGCTCCGGATCGGGTACGCGCACCGCGGCGCACGCCTCCAGCAGCAGCCCCAGGTCCTGCACGACCACGTCGGGGCGCAGCCGCCCGCTGGAGCGGGCCCGCTCGAACAGGGCGGTGGCCAGCTCGCTGGCGCGCATCGCGTCCCGGCCCATCTCCTCGGTCGGAGTGAAGGTGCCGGCCAGGTGAACGGTGAGCGAGTGCACGTCGGCGTCGACCACCCGGGCCAGGAACCCGGCGAACGCGGCCCAGTCGTCCGGCTCCGCCATGGCGGTCTCGGCTTCGGCGATGTAGTGGCGCAACCCGTCGTGGCAGAGCTGGCGCAGCAGGTCCTCCTTGCCCGCGTACCGCCGGTAGAGCGCGCTGATGCCGACGCCGGCACGTTCGGCGACGGCGGCGATCGGCGCCTTCGGATCGTCGAGGAAGACCGCGCGGGCGGCCTCGAGGATCACCTCGTTGTTGCGGGCGGCCTGGGCACGGCGGCCGGCCAGCGGCGCGTCCGTCTTTCCGCGGGGAGGTGGCATGCCACCAGAATAGCAGTGGAACGGACCGTTCCGGTCTGCTACTGTGGTAGCGGAACGAAACATTCCGTTCCGAAGGAGTACCGAGATGACCGGCACCGCGATCCGCCCGTTCCGCGTCGAGGTCCCGCAGACCGCCCTCGACGACCTGGCAGCCCGGCTCGGCCGCACGGTCTGGCCCGCCGACCTGCCCGGCGCCGGTGCCACCTACGGGATGAGCACCGACCGGGTCCGCGCCCTCGTCGACCGGTGGCGGGACGGGTTCGACTGGCGCGCAGTCGAGGCCCGACTGAACGGGTACCCGCAGTTCGTCACCGAGATCGACGGCGAGCAGATCCACTTCCTGCACGTCCGGTCGTCCCGGCCGGACGCCACCCCGCTGGTGCTCACCCACGGCTGGCCCGGCTCGGTGCTGGAGTACCTGGACGTGATCGCCCCGCTCACCGAGCCGACCGCACCGGACGCGCCGGCCTTCCACCTGGTCATCCCGTCGCTGCCCGGCTTCGGGTTCAGCGGCCCGACCCGCAGCGCCGGCTGGAACCGGTACCGCACCGCCCGCGCCTGGGCCGAGCTGATGAGCCGACTGGGGTACGACCGCTACGGCGCGGTCGGCAACGACGCCGGCTCAATGGTCGCGCCGGAGTTGGGCCGGATCGACGCGGCGCACGTGCTCGGCGTGCACGTCACCCAGCTCTTCTCGTTCCCCTCGGGCGACCCGGCCGAGTTCGCCGGGCTGTCCGAGGCGGACCAGGCGGCGCTCGAGCACCTCCAGTGGTTCTACGAGAACAAGTTCTCCTTCAACCAGGTGCACAGCCAGCAGCCGCAGACCCTGGCGTTCGGGCTGGCCGACTCGCCGGTCGGGCTGCTGGCCTGGAACGCCCAACTCTTCGACGAGAGCCTCGACGCCGACTTCATCCTGGCCAACGTGGCGCTCTACTGGTTCACCGGCACGGCCACCTCGGCGATCCGGTTCTACTGGGAGGACGCGCACGCCGGCGACGCGCCTACCGGGCCGACCACCGTGCCGACCGCGCTGGCCATGTTCCCCGGTGACTTCCAGTCGATCCGCCGCTTCGCCGAGCGGGACCACGCGAACATCGTCCGGTGGACGGCGTACGGAACGGACGTCGAGGGCCGCGGCGACGTCGGCGGCCACTACGCCGCCCACCAGGCCACCGACGTGCTGGTCGCGGATGTCCGCGAGTTCTTCGCCAGCCTTCGCTGACCGTGGCGCGCCCGGGTGCCCACCCCGCTCTGCCGGGGTGGGTACCGGCGCATCCCGAGTGGTAGGTCCACTCCGCTTCCCGGAAGTCGGGGCGTCCGGACTGCCGGGACACCGCGACATCGCCGAAACCGAGTCGATCAACGAGGGCCTCAGATCGAGCGGGAGCCATCGATCTTGGAAGGAGGTGGCCCCTGGAGGGGCCGAACTCGACCAAGATCTGGGCTTGGTTCACTAGGCGGTAGCCTTGGCGGGTGCGAGTACGAGTCGAGCAGACCGCCCTTCCCGGGATCGGGGTACGTCACGATCTGGTGACCGAGTCCGGACGCCGCCTGGGCGTGGTCTCCCACCGCAATGGCCGCCGGGATCTTGTCCTCTACGACCCCGACGATCCCGATTCCTGCCAGGCGGACATCCCGCTGACCGACGACGAGGCGGAGGCGCTGGCCGACATCCTCGGCGCGTCGCTGATGCTCGGCCAGCTCTCCGGGCTGCGCGAGCAGGCCGCCGGTCTGCTCACCGAGCAGATCGCCATCACGGCGGGGTCGCGGTACGTCAATCGGAAGCTCGGTGACACCAAGGCGCGTACCCGCACCAGCGCCTCCATCGTGGCGGTGTTGCGCGACGGCGAGGTGATCGTCTCGCCGCTTCCCACCTTCCGCTTCGCAGCCGGTGACGTGGTGGTCGTCGTGGGGACCCGCAAGGGTCTCGACGGTGTCTCCGCCATCCTCGCCGACAGTGACCCGGACGGCTGAGGCGGATGCACGACTCCACCACACTGCTCGTCGAGGTCGGCGCGCTGCTGTTGTTGCTCGGTGTCCTCGGTCGACTCAGCCGCCGCGTCGGTCTTTCGCCCATCCCCCTCTACCTGCTCGCCGGGCTGGCGTTCGGGCACGGTGGGCTGCTCCCGCTCGCGGCCAGCGAGGAGTTCTTCGCGGTCGGGGCCGAGATCGGCGTCATCCTGCTGCTGGTCATGCTCGGCCTGGAGTACTCGGCCAACGAACTGGTCGGCAACCTCCGGTCGGCGGCCCCGGCCGGGCTGATCGACGGCGTACTCAACGCACTGCCCGGCGCCGCGTTCGCCCTGCTGCTCGGCTGGGACTGGGTGGCCGCCCTGGTGCTCGGCGGCATCACCTGGGTCTCGTCCTCCGGAGTGATCGCCAAGGTCCTCGGCGACCTGGGCCGACTCGGTAACCGGGAGACCCCGGTGATCCTCTCGGTCCTGGTGATCGAGGACCTGGCGATGGCCCTGTACCTGCCGCTGGTCACCGCGGTGCTGGCCGGCACCGGCCTGCTCGGCGGCGGCATCGCGCTCACCGTGGCGGTGGGAACGGTGCTGCTCGTGCTGGTGCTCGCCATCCGGTACGGCCATCTGATCTCCTCCGCCCTGTCGGCGAAGGATCCGGAGGCGCTGCTGCTCGGCGTACTCGGGCTGACCCTGCTCATCGCCGGTCTCGCGGCGAAGCTCCAGGTGTCGGCGGCGGTCGGCGCGTTCCTCGTCGGCATCGCGCTCTCCGGGCCGGTGGCACACCACGCCACCGAGCTGCTCTCCCCGCTGCGGGACCTGTTCGCCGCGGTGTTCTTCGTCTTCTTCGGGCTGGTCACCGACCCACGGGACATCCCACCCGTGCTGCTGCCGGCGCTCGCGCTGGCCGTGGTCACCATGGCGACGAAGACGCTCACCGGTTACCTCGCGGCTCGCCGCGTCGGCATCGCCGAACCTGGTCGATGGCGGGCCGGCCTGGCACTCGTACCCCGCGGTGAGTTCTCCATCGTCATCGCCGGGCTCGCGGTGGCCGCCGGCAGCGTCGAGCCGCGGTTGGCGGCGCTGGCCACGGCGTACGTCCTGATTACCGTGGTGACCGGGCCGATGCTGGCCCGACTGCCCGACTTCCCGTGGTTCAAGCGGTGGCTGCGCACCCGTGCGGCGGCCGAGCGGCGGGAGCCGGTTCCGATCCACGACTGACGCGCCACCGCCGTTGACATGGTCCCGATCGACACGTCAACGGCGGTGGGCGGGCCCTCCGACCATCCGGTGGACCAGGCCAGGCCAACGGTTGCTGAATTGCTCCCTGCGGGGACTACCGCAGCACCCGACGGCGGGTTACCGTTTCGCCCCAGCAGCCAAGGTCCGCGGGTGGCCAGTGCCAACGCGGGCGAAAGTGGAAGGTTGGCCGGTGAGCGTGCAGGAGTCGACGTTCCACGGCTTCGCCAACCCCGTCGATCCGACTCCGGCGGAGTTGCGAGCTTGGGCGTACCAGCCCGATTCGGTGCCCTTGGCTTCGATGCCGCCGGATTGGGACCTACTGGTCTCCGGCGACCGGCTCATCCTGACGCTCTTCGAGTTGGCGATGGACCCGACCTGCCCGGCCCGCCGCTTCGCGCTGCACTGCCTCTACATCTACGCGGCCGACGGCATCCGGACGAACTTCCGCGCCCACCCCAAGCGCCGCTTCCGCAAGCTGGTCGAGCAGGCCGAGCGCGACGGCGACGAGCTGATGAAGATCTGGGCACACAACGGCCGCGTGCTGCTGGCCCGACCGGATCTCTTCGTCTACCGGGACTGGTGCGAAGGCGGCCTGGTCCGCGAGAACCGCCGCCTCGGCTGACGCCGCCCCACCGCGGGCGTCACTGCGTCCCGGCCCGCACTCAGGACGACGAACGGGCCGGGACCCCCCGTGGGTCCCGGCCCGCACGTCGGTTACCGGTCGGTCTGCTTTCGCTGGGTCTCGGCCCGGGCCTGGTCGACGCCGTGGTCGACCTGGTCGGCGAACCGCCCTTCGGTGATCCGGTCCCGAAAGCTTCCCTCGGTCACCTTGTCGAACTTCTCGCGGACGGTGTCGGCCAGGTCTTCGAGCCGGTCCTCCGTCTGCTGAGCCATTTGCTGGGCCATCTTCTTCGCCGGCTCCGCCATCGCTCCCCCTGCTATGCCGGTAGGTCCGAATTAAGCCGATAGAACCCGTATCGACAGGCTAGCCGGAACGGCCCGGCCCGCGCCGGGAAATCCGGTGCGGGCCGGGCCGAAGAAAGGAACCGGAAGAGCAGGTCAGCGATCGGGCGTACGGCGGGGTCGCCAGACCACCAGGGCGGTGGACGTGCGGTTGGTGGGCACCAGATCGCGGCCCGGGAAGCGGGCCAACGACTCCAGCTCGGCCACCCGGCGGTACGCGGCGTCCAGCTCCGCCTCCAGCCGGGCCACCCGCTGCTGCGCCTGCTCCAGCAGCCGCTCCAGCCCGATGATCCGCTTGACTCCGGCGAGGTTGATCCCGTCGTCCTGACTGAGCCGCTGCACCTCGCGCAGCAGCACCACGTCACGGACGCTGTAGCGACGCCCGCCGCCGGCCGCCCGGCCGGGCTGCACCAGGCCGAGACGGTCGTACTGGCGCAGGGTCTGCGGGTGCATCCCCGCCATTCGTGCCGCCACCGAGATCATCAGCACCTTGGCCTCGTAGGCAGGGTCACTCGAACCGAGGAATTCGCCCGACATCCCGCTCACCTCCGCGTCCATCCCACCGGACTAACTGACCCGACGCACCCGAGCGTCGAGATGTTCCCTGGCCGCCGGCGGACTCTGCTCGGCGAACGCCTCCAGTGCCGTCCGCGCCTCGTCCGACAATCGAGCCGGCACCACCACGTCCAGCGTGACCAGCAGGTCGCCGGCCTGCCCGTCGCGGCGGACCACACCCTTGCCCCGGGCCCGCAGCACGCGCCCGCTCGGCGTGCCGGGCGGGACCCGCAGGGTCACCGCGCCGTCGAGCGTCGGCACCCGCAGGTCCGTGCCGAAAACGGCCTCCGCGAAGGTGACCGGCACGGTCAACGTCAGGTCGTCACCGGTACGACCGAACAGCTCGTCCGGCCGGACCTTGACCTGCACGAACAGGTCACCGGCCGGGCCACCGCGCTCACCCGGCTCGCCCCGCCCGGCCAGCCGGATCCGCTGGCCGTCGGCCACCCCGGCCGGGAAGCGCACGTTCAGCGTGCGGGTCTTGGTGACCCCACCGCTGCCGTGGCACTCCGGGCACTTCTCCTCGACCACCGTGCCGACGCCCTGGCAGGTGCGGCACGGCTCGGAGAAGCTGAACGACCCCTGGTTGCGGGTGGTCACCCCGGCGCCGTGGCAGGCCGGGCAGGTCCGCGGCTGGGTGCCGGGCTTGGCGCCGTTGCCGTGGCACGTGTCGCAGACGCCCGGGGCGCGCAGCGTCAGCGGCAGGGTCACGCCCCGCACCGCGTCGCCGAAGTCCAGCGCCACCTCGGCTTCCACGTCCCGACCCCGGGCCGGACCGCGCGGCGCGGACTGCCCACCGGCCGAGCCGCCGGAGAAGATCGAGCTGAACAGGTCCTGGAAGCCGGCCCCGCCGAAGCGACGGTCGCCCCCCGCCCCGCCGCCGAACATGTCGGAGACGTCGAACGGCATGCCGCCCGGCTGGCCGGCGCCCCGTGCGTTACGCCGGAACGCGCCCGAGCCGAACAGCGAGCGCATCTCGTCGTACTCCCGGCGGCGGCTGCTGTCCGAGAGCACGTTGTACGCCTCGGAAACGGCCTTGAACCGCTCCTCGGCCTTCGGGTCGCCCGGGTTGTGGTCCGGGTGCGACTCCCGAGCCAACTTGCGGTACGCCTTCTTGATGTCATCCGCGGAGGCGGCCTTGTCCACGCCGAGCACGGCGTAGAAGTCCTTCTCGAGCCAGTCCTTCGAACTCACCGGTCCACCCCCTTCCGACCTTCGTGGCCCGGCCGTCCCGCCCACCGCATCGCGGCGGGCGGGACAAACCGGTCACCGTCTCGCACTATTCCGGATCCGCGACCGCTACCAGCGCGGGGCGCAGCAGCCGCTCACCGAGCTGGTAGCCGCGCCGCATGACCTGCACGCAGGTCGGCTCGCCGACCTCGGCCGAGGTCTGGTGCGCGACCGCCTCGTGCCGGGTCGGATCGAACGGGTCGCCCTGCTCGCCGAAGGCGGTCAGGCCGAACTTGCCCAGCGCGGTGGTGAGCTGTTCCGCCACCGATCCGAACGGCCCGACCAGGTCGCCGTGTTCCCGGGCCCGGTCCAGGTCGTCCAGGATCGGCAGCAGTGCGGCCAGCACCGAGCCGGTCGCCTGCTCCTGCACCAGGCTGCGGTCCCGGTCCACCCGCTTGCGGTAGTTGGCGTACTCCGCCGACACCCGCTGCAGGTCCCGCGTCCGCTCGTCCAGCTCGGCCCGGAGCGCCTCCAGCTCGGCACCCAGCGGCGAGCCGGTGCCGGTGCCGGCACCGTCGACCGGCTGCGCCGGGGCGTCCACCACCGGCGGACTGGACGGCGCCGACCCGTCGACCAGGGTGGCCTCGATCTCGATCTCGTCGACCACGACCTCGGCGTCCTCGACCAGGCCCTCGGCCGGAACGTCGCTGCCCGCGTCGGCGGCGGCCCCCTCGGGCTCCGTGGTGTCGCTGAGCTTGCGGTTGTTGCGGATGACGACCCGCTCCCCGTCGCCGGTGGCCGGCTCGGTGGGCGCGGAGCCACCCGGCGCCGACCCGGTGTCGCCCGGGTCGGCGGCTCGTGGCTTCTGCGTCATGCGGCTACCTCATCCCCTTCGCAGTGGATACGTGTCGGAGGCCGACGGTCACTTCTTGCCGTCCTCGTCCACGATCTCCGCGTCGACCACGTCGTCGGCGCCACCGGCAGCGCCGGCCTGCGGGCCGGTCGCCCCGGTCGCACCCGGGCCGGCCTCGCCACCCGGCTGCTGGTCCTGCTCGGCCTGCTGCGAGTAGAGCAGCGAACCGGCCTGCTGGGAGACCTGCGCGAGCCGCTCGTGCGCCGACTTGATCTTTTCGATGTCCTGACCGCCGAGGGCGCCACGCAGCTCGCCGAGCGCCTCGTTGAGCTGCTCCCGGGTCTCGCTGGGCAGCTTGTCGCCGCTCTCGGCGAGGAACTTCTCGGTCTGCCACTGGAGCGCCTCGGCCACGTTGCGGGTCTCGGCGTCGTCGCGGCGGCGCTTGTCCTCCTCCGCGTGCTCCTCGGCGTCCCGGCGCATCCGCTCGATGTCGTCCTTCGGCAGCGAGGAGCCGCCGGTGATCGTCATCTTCTGTTCCTTGCCGGTGCCCAGGTCCTTGGCGTGCACGTTGACGATGCCGTTGGCGTCGATGTCGAACGCGACCTCGATCTGCGGCACGCCGCGCGGCGCCGGCGGGAGGCCGGTCAGCTCGAAGGTGCCGAGCTTCTTGTTGTAGGACGCGATCTCCCGCTCGCCCTGGAACACCTGGATCAGCACCGACGGCTGGTTGTCGTCCGCCGTGGTGAAGACCTCGGAGCGCTTGGTCGGGATGGTGGTGTTGCGCTCGATCAGCTTGGTGAAGATGCCGCCCTTGGTCTCGATGCCCAGGCTCAGCGGGGTCACGTCGAGCAGCAGGACGTCCTTGACCTCGCCCTTGAGCACGCCGGCCTGGAGCGCGGCGCCGACGGCGACGACCTCGTCCGGGTTGACGCCCTTGTTGGGGTCACGGCCGGTGAGCTGCTTGACCAGGTCGGTCACGGCCGGCATCCGGGTCGAGCCGCCGACCAGGATCACGTGCTCGACGTCGGAGATCTTGATCCCGGCGTCCTTCACGGCCTGCTCGAACGGGCCCTTGCACCGGTCCAGCAGGTCCTGCGTCATCCGCTGGAACTCGGCGCGGCTGAGCGTCACGTCGAGGTGCAGCGGGCCGGCGGCGCCGGCCGTGATGTACGGCAGGTTGATGTTGGTGGTGGTGGCGGCCGACAGCTCGATCTTGGCCTTCTCGGCGGCCTCACGGAGCCGCTGCAGGGCCATCTTGTCCTGGCTTAGGTCGATGCCGTGCTCACCGCGGAAGGTCTTGACCAGGTGGTCGATGATCCGCTGGTCCCAGTCGTCGCCACCGAGCTGGTTGTCACCGCTGGTCGACTTGACCTCGACGACGCCCTCGGCCAGCTCCAGCAGCGACACGTCGAAGGTGCCGCCGCCGAGGTCGAAGACCAGGACGGTCTGCTCCTTGGAGCCCTTGTCCAGCCCGTACGCCAGGGCGGCCGCGGTCGGCTCGTTGACGATCCGCAGCACATTGAAGCCGGCGATCTCTCCGGCCTCCTTGGTCGACTGGCGCTGGCCGTCGTTGAAGTAGGCCGGAACGGTGATCACCGCGTCGGTGATCTGCTCACCCAGGTACGCCTCGGCGTCCCGCTTGAGCTTCATCAGCGTCCGGGCCGAGATCTCCTGCGGGGTGTACTTCTTGCCGTCGATGTCGACGGACCAGTTGGTGCCGATCTCCCGCTTGACCGAGCGGATCGTCCGGTCCGGGTTGGTCACCGCCTGGCGCTTGGCGACCTCACCGACGAGCACCTCGCCGTTACGGGCGAACGCGACGATCGACGGAGTCGTCCGCGAGCCCTCAGCGTTGGCGATGACGGTGGGCTCACCGCCCTCGAGAACGCTGACGCAGGAGTTCGTCGTGCCGAGGTCGATACCGACCGCACGTGCCATCTTCGCTTCCTCGCTTCGTAAGGTTGTGCAGGTGACGGGCACCGCCCGCGGACTGCCTGGCGGGCACCGCCCGCAGCGGGCCCACCACAAGTTGAGTGAACTTGACTCAATAGTGCCACGCCCCGGCCAATCGTCAAGTTGAGTTGAGCCGACCCGACGCAACCCAGCCGTTATTACCGTCCGGTTGTCTTCTCTTGCATCGGTCGGGCACGCTTTAGCGGTGACGACGCACGGCGATTCCGCCACCCATTCCGGAGCGCCCGCCGTCGCAGCCCGCACCGGCCCGCCGGACGCCGCGGAGGAGCCGCCCGCCACCACCGGGGACGACAGCCTCCCCGGCGCGCTGCCGGGTCTCCGGGCCGCGATCGGCGCGACCCGGTATCCGCTCGCCCTGCCTTCCGCCGGGCCGGCCCGGCACACCGCCAGCGCCCTCACCGACCAGCTCGACGACTACCTGCTGCCCCGGCTCGCCCGGCTCGACGCGCCACTGCTCGTGGTGGTCGGCGGTTCCACCGGCGCGGGCAAGTCGACCCTGGTCAACAGCCTGGTCAAGGCCCGGGTCAGCGCGGCCGGCGTGCTCCGGCCGACCACCCGCTCACCGGTGCTGGTCTGCAACCCGGCCGACGCGGCCTGGTTCCGGCAGGGTGAGCTGCTGCCCGGGCTCACCCGCACCACCGAGCCAAGTGAGGACCCGCGCTCCCTGCACCTGGTCACCGCCCCGGCGCTGCCCGCCGGGCTGGCCTTCCTCGACGCGCCGGACATCGACTCGGTGGTCGACGCCAACCGGGCACTCGCCGGCCAGTTGCTCGCCGCTGCCGACCTCTGGCTGTTCGTCACCACCGCCGCCCGGTACGCCGACGCGGTGCCGTGGGAGCTGCTGCGCAGCGCCCGGGCCCGCGGTGCGGTGATCGCCATGGTGCTGGACCGGGTGCCCGCGGAGGCCACCGACGAGATCTCCGCACACCTGGCCGAGATGCTCACCGCACAGGACCTCGGCCGGGCGCCCCTGTTCGTGCTGCCGGAGACGTGGGTCGACGGTCAGGGGCTGCTGCCCGAGGGTGTCACCGCGCCGCTGGCCGACTGGTTCGCGCGGCTGGCCGGCGACGCCGACGCCCGGGCCGCGGTGGTCCGGCAGACCCTGGACGGGGCGCTGGCCGCGCTGCACCCGGCCGTCGAGGAGCTGGCCGACGCCGCCGACGAGCAGGTCGCCGCCGCCGACAGTCTGGACGAGCGGGTCCGGGCCGCCTACCGGGGCGCCGAACGGACCGTCGAGCAGGGCCTGCGGGACGGCCGCCTGCTCCGTGGCGAGGTGCTCGCCCGCTGGCAGGAGTTCGTCGGCACCGGGGAGCTGTTCCGCACCCTGGAGGCGCGGATCGGGCGGCTGCGGGATCGGATGGTGGCCGCCGTCACCGGTCGGCCGGCACCCGCCGCCGAGCTGCGCAACGCCATCGAGTCGCAGCTGGTCACGCTGCTGCGCGGGGTCGCTTCGGAGGCCGCCGAGGCCGCGTACACCGCGTGGAAGGCGCACCCGGCGGGAGCCGGGCTGCTCAACCCGGGGCTCGCCCACCCCGGCGGCGACCTGCCCGAGCGCGCCGAGCGGATGGTCCGGGACTGGCAGCGCGGGGTGCTGGAGCTGGTGCGGGTCGAGGGCGGCGACAAGCGGATCGTGGCCCGCACCGCCGCGTACGCGGTGAACGCCACCGGGCTCGCCGTGATGATCGCCGTGTTCGCGTCCACCGCGTTCATCCCGACCGGGCTGGAGGTGGCCACCGGGGCCGGCACCACCGTCGCGGCCCAGGCCGTACTCCAGGCGATCTTCGGCGACCAGGCGGTGCGTACCCTCGCCGCCAAGGCCCGTGCGGACCTGCTGGACCGGGTGCGGACGCTGCTCGACGCGGAGGCCGACCGCTTCCTGACCCGCACCGCCGAAGCCCGCCCCGCCGCGGACGCCGGCGACGGGTTGCGCAGGGCCGCCGGCCGGGTCGAGCTGGCCCGGCACCGCAGCGGCCTGGCAACCGGCGACACACCGCCGGCCGCCGACGAGGATGGCTCCCGGTGAGCAACATCGCCGGCCGGGTACGCGAGGCGTTCCGGGGTGACCAGCGGATCGACCCCGATGCGCTGATCGCCCGCCTGGACGCGGTACGCCGGTTCCTGACCGCGGTGGACGGCCTGCTGCCGGACTCCGAGCTGGTGCCCGCGCACACCCTGGTCGAGCGGGCCGGCACCCGGCTCACCCTGTCCCGCGACCACACCGTGGTCGCCCTGGCCGGCGCCACCGGCAGCGGCAAGTCCAGCCTGTTCAACGCGCTGGCCCGGCTGGAGCTCTCGCCGGTCGGGGTCCGCCGCCCGACGACCGGCGTCACGCACGCCTGCGTGTGGGGCGCGCTGGAGGGCGCCAACCGACTGCTCGACTGGATCGGTGTGCTGCCCCGGCACCGCTTCGTCCGCGAGAGCGCGCTGGACGCGGACGACGAGACCGCGCTGCACGGGCTGATCCTGCTCGACCTGCCCGACTTCGACTCGGTGCAGCGGGCCCACCGACTGGAGGTGGACCGGCTGCTCGGCCTGGTCGACCAGGTGGTCTGGGTGGTCGACCCGCAGAAGTACGCCGACCGGGTCATCCACGACAGCTACCTCCGCGAGTTCCACCGCCACCGGGACGTCACCCTGGTCGTGCTCAACCAGGCCGACCGGCTGCCCCCGGCCGAACTGCCCCGGGTCCTGGACGACCTGCGCCGGCTGCTCGATGCGGACGGGCTGACCGGCGTGCCGCTGCTGGCCACCACCGCCATCGATCCGGCCGGGATGGTGGGGCTGCGCACCGCGCTGGAACGGACGGTCGCCGAGCGGCAGGCGGCGCTGCGACGGCTGGCCGGCGATGTCGACACGGTGGTCGCCGCGCTGGACGAGCTGGTCGGCTCCGCCCGACCGGCGGGCGGACCGGACGACACCGCCGTCGACGGGTTGAACCGGGCACTGGCCGGCGCGGCCGGAGTGCCGGCGGTGACGGAGGCGGTGGAGCAGGCGTACCGGCACCGGGCCGGCGCGGTCACCGGCTGGCCGGTGGTCCGGGGCTGGCGGCGGCTGCGACCCGACCCGCTGCGCCGCCTGCACCTGCCCGGCCCGGCCGGCGATCAGGCCGACCCGGCGGAGAGCCTGGTCGCGGCAACCTCGGTACCGGACCCGACGGCCGCCCAGCGCTCGGCGCTCGGTCTGGCCATCCGTGCGGTGGCCGATCGGGCCGCCGCCGACCTGCCTGCCGCCTGGCCGGCGGCGGTCACCGCCGCCGCCCGGTCCCGCCTCGGCGACCTGCCGGACGCGCTGGACCGCGCGATCGCCGGCACCGACCTGGGCCTGGGCCGTCGACCCGTCTGGTGGCGGCTGGTCGGCGGTGTCCAGTGGCTGGTCACCCTGGCCGCCGTGGTCGGGCTGGGCTGGTTAATGCTCGGCTACGCGCTGCGGGCGCTCGGCCTGCCCGCACTGGACAACCCGATGGTCGGGCAGGTGCCACTGCCCACCCTGCTGCTGCTCGGCGGGCTGCTGGCCGGGCTGCTGGTGGCCGCGCTGACCCGACCGGTGGTGCGCTGGGCGGCCCGGCTTGCCCGAAGCCGCGCCGAGCAGCGGCTGACGGCCGAGGTCGCCCGCGTGGGCGAGGAGTACGTGCTCGCCCCGGTGCGGATCGTGCTCGCCTCGTACGCGCAGGCACGCGACGCGCTGCGGGATGCCGCCCGCCGCTGACGCTCAGCACGGCTCGCTACCCCTCTGCACATCCCCCGAGCGGCGTAGGGTCGGAGCATGGCCACGCCTCAGACCCCCTACGACGCGGTGCTGCACGCCGCACGCGACGTGACCAAGCTGGAGTCGGCGCTGGACGCCGAGATGCTCGGCAGCGCCCTCCTGGGCAGCGTCTACGCGATCGCGGAGACCGACCGCGACACCGCCGTACGGGAGTTCGTCACCGGGTTCCTCGCCGCCACCGCCCGCCGCCGGATCGCTGCGGCGACCACCATCCGGCAGGTCTTCGCCACGCTCATCCCCGACGCCGAGGGCACCGAACGGGTGCGCCCGGGCAGCCAGGCGCCAGCCTGGACGGGTCAGCTCGGCCGGGTGCACCTCACCGGCAGCTGGGCGTACGGCGACGTGTACGGCGATCAGACCTCCTACCTCGCCACCTTCGCCTACGACGACGCGGCCGGCGGCCCCGAGCACGCGCTGGTGGCCCTGGTCGACCACAACATCGGGATCACCAAGGACATCTTCGTCGGCGGGCCGGCGGAACGGATCCTGGACCAGGTCCGCCAGATGTGCGCGGACGACGAGCTGACCTGGTTCCGTACCGAGGATCCTGCCCAACTGCGTGGCGAGGTGGCCCGCCACCTCGCCGTCACCGACGAGCTGAGCGAGCTGCCCGGCGAGGGCTCACTCGCCACCGATCGGGCGCTGGTCGGCGCCCGGCTGGCGCTGCTGCCCACCGCCGCCGCCCCAACCAGCCCGGCCGAGGTCGAGCCGCTCTCCGCCGCCGAGCGCACCGAGCTGGTCCGGCGGTTCCTGGCCGCGCCGGAGGCCGCACGGTTCGGGCTCGACGCCGTCGACGGCGCGGAGCTGGCCTCGCTGCACTTCTGCCTGAGCCTGCTGCTGGACCATTCGGCGACCTTCCCGGACGCCGACCCGATGCGGTGGAGCCCCGCGGTGTCCGGGCTCTTCCTGCTCGACTGGGTACACCGCCGGGCGGTACTGGACATGGACGACGCGGCGATGCTGCCCCGTGTGCTGCGCGCCTGGGCCCGGTACGCGTCGCGCCAGCGTGGACTTTCCGAAACGGCCGCGACGCGCACCGACGAGGCGATCGAGGAGATGGTGGCGGAGTTCGCCCGCCTCTACTCGACCGGTGAGCGGCGTAGCCCGGCCACCGCGGCGGTGGCCCAGCTGATGGCCGACGGGGTCGACCCGGACGACCCGGCCGCGCTGGACGCCTGGATCGAGGCGAACCGGCACCGTCTCGCCGACGACGGCGCCTGACGGCATTCCGGGCGGGCGGGCACGTCGCCGCCCGCCCGGACCCCGCCGGCACAGCGGACCCGGTCACCGCGCCGGCCCGGTCAGCGCAGCAGACCGAAGACCACTCCGGAGATAATTGCGCCGAGCACGCCGCCGGCCAGCACCTGCGCCACGGTGTGGTCCCGTAGCCGCACCCGGGCCCAGCCGACCACGCCCAGCAGTGGCACGGCGACGAGCAGCTCGGTCCCGAAGGTCAGCACCAGGATGATCAGCGTGCCGGCGGCCACCGCCGAGTGGATCGACATCTTCCACCAGTGGCTCACCGACACGGCGACCACCAGTCCGGCCAGCCCGGCCACCGCCAGTGCCAGCAACGGACGGGGTGCTCCGAGCACCGCGAGCAGGGCCAGCCCTGCGGCGACCGAGCCGAGGCCGACCAGCAACGGCACCCGGCGCTGGTCCCGGCGACCGATGTGGTGGTCCGTGAGCCGGCCACGGCGTACGCCGCCGACGATGTAGGCGAACGGAATGCCGGTGACGAAGAGCGTGGCGAGCAGACCCCACGCCAGGCCGTGACCAGGGTTGCGGGAGCTGTGCCAGCTCACGGTGACCATCAGCACCGACACCAGCACGGCGGGCGCGGTCAGCTCGGTGACCAGCCGGGCGATCCGCAGCCCCGGCCCCTGCCGGGCGGTGACCGGGCGGAGTTCCGCACCGCCGCCCACGCCACCCCCTCCGGTACGCCCCTATCGCCGACCGCCGCCGGCACCGGGTCGGTCGCGCCTGACCGTCACCGTACCGCCGGGGACACCGTGGAGTACGTGTGTCCGGCCAGCGGCGTTGGACTGGCCGTGGGGGTGGGTCGGTCGGCCGGGAACGTCGGGGATGTCGCGACGGTCGGGTGGGGCCGGCTCGGCGATGAACTGGGCGTGGCGGGTGGCGTGGTCGTGGCGGGTGTCGTGGTCGTGGTGACCGGCTCGGACAGGGTGCTGGTCGGCACGGCGGTCGCGGTCGGGGAGTCGGTCACGGTGGGGGTCGACGGCGGGGTCGGTGTCGGGGTCGGTGTCGGGCTCGGGTCCGGCGGGCGGGTCGGCGAGGGTGCCGGGGACGGGCTGGTCGGGGGCGAGGCCGGGGGCGTACCCCGGGTGGGCCTCGGCGAGGGCGGGGGCACCACGCGGACCGGCCCCGGATCGGCCTCGGTCGGGCCCGGGTCCGTCCGGTCCTGGTCACGTCGGGGAGCCGTGGGTAGCCAGCCGGCGGTGGCGGTCGGACCGACGTCGGGCGTGGCGGGTGGCGGGAGCGCCGGTTGGCTGGTCGCCGGCACCGGGATCACCACCGGCCCGACCGACGGGGTCGGGATGAACGGGGTGCTGCTGTCCGGCAGCGCGGTGCTGCCCGGCGTGGCCGAGCCCGCGCTGATGGCGGCGAGGATGGGCATCGACGCGGTGCCGGCCAGCAGCGCGACGGTGAGCAGGTAGCCCCGGGAGGGGCCGCCGGCGCCGGGAGCGCGGTGCGCGCCGACCACCCGGCGGTAGCCGTCGGCCGACCGCTGCCGACCGAGTGCGGGCGTGCCGGGACCGTCACCTGGCTCGTACACCACACACCCCTTGTCGTCAGCCGTCGGAGGGCGCGGATGGACGTCGCCGGCTGGAGAACCCCGGCAAATCACCCGATCGGCGCGATCCTGCGGGAAACAGCCTCGCCCAGTTACCGTCCGTCAGCCAACCTCCACTGCGTGTCGACACGCGGAGACGGGCCGAACGGTGACGAACCATCGCCGTAACGCCTGGTTGGCACCGTCGGGCACGATGGCGACAAACGACCTCAAACGGGGGGCGGTCGGAACGTGGGGCGGGCGTACTGTGGGCGCGCTCACCTGCTCTGCGAATATGGAGCACGACGGCAACGCAGCCGTGACCTCCGCGCACCCTCGCGGCAGGCGCGGTTGAGCGCCGGCGCTCCCGAACCGGGTTCGGCCAGAATCCGGCTCATGCCGCGCGGCAACCCCCACCGGGGCTAGGCGCGGCCGCCAGGAACCGGTCCGGCAGCAGCCGGACAGGCGCACGAGTTGCGCGGCCGGGTGACCCCCCGGTGCCGACGCAGACACGACAGGGAGAGACGGATGGCAAAGGGCGACCCCGGGGGCACCACCCGCAGCAGGCGGGCAGCACCCCGCTCCAGGAAGAGCGCGGCCGGCGACCCCGAGCTCGTGCAGCTGCTCACCCCCGAAGGCGAGCGGATCGAGAGCGTCACCGGGCCGGACGGCAACGAGTACCGCGTCGACTTCACCGACGAGGAGTACCGCGGGCTCTACCGCGACCTCGTGCTGGTCCGCAAGCTCGACGCCGAGGCGACCGCGCTCCAGCGCCAGGGCGAACTGGGCATCTGGGCCAGCCTGCTCGGCCAGGAGGCGGCGCAGGTCGGCTCCGGGCGGGCGCTGCGCACCCAGGACATGGCCTTCCCGACCTACCGGGAGCACGGCGTCCTCTACTGCCGCGGCATCGACCCGATCATGCCGCTCGGCCTGTTCCGCGGCGTCGACCAGGGCGGCTGGGACCCGAACGAGTTCAAGTTCAACATGTACACGATCGTGATCGGGGCGCAGACCCTGCACGCGACGGGCTACGCCATGGGCATCACCATGGACGGCAAGACCGGCACCAACGACGGTGAAGCGGTGATCGCCTACTTCGGCGACGGGGCCACCAGCCAGGGTGACGTCAACGAGGCGTTCGTCTGGGCCGGCGTGTTCAACGCGCCGATGGTCTTCTTCTGCCAGAACAACCAGTACGCGATCTCCGAGCCGCTGGAGCGGCAGACCCGGATCCCGCTCTATCAGCGGGCCGCCGGCTTCGGCTTCCCCGGCATCCGCGTGGACGGCAACGACGTGCTGGCCACGTACGCGGTCACCCGCACCGCGCTGGACAACGCCCGGCACGGGCAGGGCCCGAGCCTGATCGAGGCGTACACCTACCGGATGGGCGCACACACCACCTCCGACGACCCGACCCGCTACCGGATCGCCAGCGAGGTCGAGGCGTGGAAGGCCAAGGACCCGATCGCCCGGGTCAAGGTCTTCCTGGAGAAGCAGCAGATCGCCGACGCGGACTTCTTCGCCGAGGTCGACGAGCAGGCCCGCCGCGAGTCGGTGCACCTGCGCGAGCGTGTGCTCGCCATGCCCAACCCCGAGCCGGTGACGATGTTCGACCACGTCTACCCGAACGGGTCTCCGCTGCTCGACGAGCAGCGCGCGCAGTTCAGCCGGTACATGGAGTCGTTCGAGGGGAGCGCCCACTGATGGCCACGGAGACGCTCACCCTCGGCAAGGCCCTCAACACCGGCCTGCGCCGCGCCCTGGAGAACGACCCCAAGGTCGTCATCATGGGCGAGGACGTCGGCAAGCTCGGCGGCGTCTTCCGGATCACCGACGGGCTCCAGAAGGACTTCGGCGACCAGCGGGTGATCGACACCCCGCTGGCCGAGTCCGGCATCATCGGCACCGCGGTCGGTCTGGCCATCCGTGGCTACCGGCCGGTCTGCGAGATCCAGTTCGACGGCTTCGTCTATCCCGCGTACGACCAGATCGTGTCGCAGGTGGCGAAGATGCACTACCGCTCGCGCGGCAAGCTCAGCATCCCGATGGTGATCCGCATCCCGTTCGGTGGCGGCATCGGCGCGGTCGAGCACCACTCCGAGTCGCCGGAGGCGTACTTCGCGCACACCGCCGGCCTGAAGGTGGTGTCCTGCGCCAACCCGCAGGACGCGTACGTGATGATCCAGCAGGCCATCGCCTCCGACGACCCGATCGTCTTCCTGGAGCCCAAGCGGCGCTACTGGGAGAAGGGGCAGGTCGACCTGGACGCGCCGCTGTCCGACGCGTACCCGCTGCACTCGGCCCGGGTGGTCCGGCCCGGCACCGACGTGACCGTGCTGGCGTACGGGCCGATGGTCCGGACGTGCCTGGAGGCGGCGACCGCCGCCGCCGAGGACGGCCGGGAGCTGGAGGTCATCGACCTGCGCTCGCTCTCCCCGCTGGACCTTGCCGCGGCCTACGAGTCGGTGAAGCGCACCGGCCGTGCGGTGGTGGTGCACGAGGCGCCGTCCAACATCGGCCTCGGCGCCGAGCTGGCCGCCCGGATCACCGAGGAGTGCTTCTACTCCCTGGAGTCGCCGGTGCTGCGCGTGACCGGCTTCGACACCCCCTACCCGGCCGCCCGGGTGGAGGAGGAGTACCTGCCCGACCTCGACCGGGTGCTCGACGCCGTCGACCGCACCTTCGGCTGGTGAGCGGCATGTCCCGGATCAAGGAGTTCAACCTGCCCGACCTGGGCGAGGGGTTGACCGAGGGCGAGATCCTGTCGTGGCTGGTCAAGGTCGGCGACACCATCGAGCTGAACCAGCCGATCGTCGAGGTGGAGACGGCGAAGGCGGCCGTGGAGATCCCGGCGAAGTGGGCCGGCCAGGTCCAGGCGATCTTCCACCCGGAGGGCACCACGGTCGAGGTCGGTACGCCGATCATCGCGATCGACACCGACCCGGGCGCCGGCCCGCTGGACGCGCCGTCGACCACGGCCACGCCCGGTGGTGACCTGCCCACCCCGTCGGCGGCCTCGCTGGCAGCCGTCGAGGTGGCACCGGCCGAGGGCATGGTCGAGCCCGGTCTGATCGGCGGCCCCGCCCCGGGTGGGCGGACCGCGGTCCTGGTCGGCTACGGCCCGCGTACCACCGCCGCGAAGCGCCGCCCCCGCAAGGGTGGCGTCCCCGCGCAGGCCGCAGTGGCGCCCACGGCCGCTCCGGCGCCGGTCGCGCCGGCTCCGCAGCCGGTGGCCGCGCCGACGCCGGTCGCTGCGGTGACCGGCGGGCTGGTGCTGGCCAAGCCGCCGGTGCGCAAGCTCGCCAAGGACCTCGGGGTTGACCTGAGCACGTTGACCGGGTCGGGTCCGCTGGGCTCGATCACCCGGGAGGACGTGCAGCAGGCGGCGAGTGGCGCCGTGGCCGAGCCGATCAGGGCGGCGGCGGTGGCGACGAGCGCGGCCAGCTTCGGCGCGGACCGCGAGCAGCGCATCCCGGTCAAGGGGGTACGCAAGCTCACCGCCGAGAACATGTCCCGCTCGGCGTTCACCGCCCCGCACGTGACGGAGTTCCTGACCGTCGACGTGACCCGGGCGATGAAGGCGCTCGACCGGCTGCGCGGCCGGCGGGAGTGGCGCGACGTCCGCGTTTCGCCGCTGCTGCTGGTGGCGAAGGCCGTACTCCTGGCGGTCAAGCGGCACCCGATGGTCAACTCGACCTGGGCCGGCGACGAGATCGTGGTCAAGGAGTACGTCAACCTCGGCATCGCCGCGGCCACCGAGCGTGGCCTCATCGTGCCGAACGTCAAGGACGCGGGCCGGCTCTCGCTACGCGAGCTGGCGGACTCCCTGAACGACCTGGTGCAGACGGCGAAGTCCGGCCGGACCTCGCCGGCGGACATGTCCGGCGGCACCCTGACCATCACCAATGTGGGGGTGTTCGGGGTGGACACCGGGACGCCGATCCTGCCGCCGGGTGAGTCGGCGATCCTGGCCTTCGGCGCGGTGCGGGAGATGCCCTGGGTGCACAAGGGCAAGGTCAAGGCGCGCCAGGTCACCACGCTGGGGTTGAGCTTCGACCACCGGATCATCGACGGTGAGCTGGGCTCGAAGTTCCTGCGCGACATCGGCGACTTCCTCGCCGATCCGGAGGCGGCGCTGCTCGCCTGGACCTGATCGTCCGAACGCCAGCCACGGCCGGTGTGCCACGGGTTAACGCCCGGCACACCGGCCGTGTCCGTTGGGCGACGAAACCGTCGGCGAAACACCCCTCAGACCTTTGATTGTTAGGCAGGTGTCCCAACTCACCTAACAATCGATGGAAGTTAGCCGGGTTCTGCGGTTCAATAGATGCATCAGGGGCCGACAACCGAATAGCCAGGAGGACACCCCCAATGAGCATGATCGAGCGAATCCGCAGTCACCGCGACGCCACCCGCCGCGCCCGTGCCATCGAGCACGCGCTGCGCTCGGCGAACTCGCCGGCCGTCCGCGAGGAACTCCTCATCATCGCCCAGCGTCACATGGGCTGACGCTCCACCGACATTCCTCACCTCCTTCAGATCGATGGCCCGCCCGGCCGACCGGGCGGGCCATCGGCGTTTCCTCCCCTCCCGGCACCGGGATTCCGCCGTGCGGCAGCGCCCGGTACGGTGGGCTTCGGTCGCCGCCCGCCGGGCCGGCACCGGCGGAGCCGATAGAAGCTGCTCGACACCGACCGGCCACGCGGAGTGACGACCGGTGCTCCTTGGACGCCCCGTGTGGTCACCGGATACGGTGCGGGGAGCCCGGCACGCCGGTGACGCCGGCAGCCATGCCGAGGAGACCGATCGGCACCGGCGGCCGACATGTGATGGAGGAGGCGCACCGATGACGTCCGAGGGCCCGCACCGCCCCGGCCAGGAGCCGGACGAGGTGTCACCGGGCGCCGGCGGACCGGCGCCGTACGGCGACCGCCCGGCGCAGCCGGACAACGGCTACAACGCCGCCGGCCCCGACCTGGGCTGGGCACCCCCGCCGCCGGCGCGGCCGAACCCGCCGGCCCCGGCATGGGCCGCTCAGTCTGAGCAGCAGCCGAACCCCGCCTGGGGTGCCGCCGCCGCGCCGCAGCCCACCGAGCCGGCGCAGCCCGCCTGGGCAACCGGCGGTGGCGCGAACGAGCCGCCGCAGCAGCCCGGCACCTGGACCGGCGCGGGTGGCGCACCCGACCACACGCAGCCCGCCCCGTGGGCCGCCCAGCAGCAGGGCTGGACGCCAGCCGAGCAGAGCGCACCCGGGTGGACCCCCGGGGGCGCCGAGCAGCCCGAGTGGGCGCAGGCCCAGCCGGCCGCGCGGGGTGCCGCGCAGGTGCCGCCCGCCACCGCAGCCTGGCCGGCTCAGGACGACCCGGCCCGCTCCGGCGGCTGGAACGCCGACGCCCAGCAGGACGACCCGGCCCGCTCCGGCGGTTGGAGCGGAGCGGCGCAGGCCAACCCGCCCGCCGGCGACTGGCGCGGCGGCGAGTCGCAGCAGGCAGAGTCGGCGCAGGGCGCCGGTTGGGCCACCGGCGCCGCCGGTCAGGGCGATCAGCCGATGTGGACGCCGGCTGAGCAGTCACCACAGACCTGGGGCCAGCCCGCCGAGTCGACCGAGCAGGCGGCCCCCGGGTGGGGCCAGGCCGAGGCGGCCGCCTCCCGGGGCTCGGCTCAGGTGCCGGCTCAGGCGCCGGCGCCGAACTGGCCCGGCCAGGACGACCCGGCCCGCTCCGGCGGCTGGGCCGGACAGCAGCAGCCGGCGCAGCCCGGCGGGTGGGGCGACGGCACCGACGTGAAGCAGGACGAGGCCGCGCAGCCCGCCGCCTGGGGTGGCGCCGAGGGTCGTCCGCAGCAGCCGGACTGGGTGCTCTCGCCGCAGGACCAGCCGGCCGAGCGGCCGGAATCGGCGGAATGGACCGCGGACGCCACCGGCACCCCGGCCCGGGCCAGTGCCAGCGTTCCCAGCAACGACGGGACGCCCGCCTGGGCCGCCGCCCCCGACAACGCCGCCCAGGGCAGCGCCGGCGTGCCGGACGCCCAGCCGTGGGCGCCCGGCGAGGTATGGGGTCGCGCCGAGGCGGAAGCCTCGCAGTCCCGCGGTGAGTGGGAGGCGGGCCGGGGCGACGAGTCGCCGGTCTACCAGCCCGCTCCCGCACCGGGCATCTCGCCCGCGAACGCCGTGCCACTGCCCCCGCAGGAGCAGCGCGTGCCGGGGGCCAGCCTGGCTGCCGCACCGCCGGCCAACTACGGGCCGCCGGCCCAGTACGGCGCTGCCTCCGAGCAGCCGGCGTACGCCGAGCGGGAGAACCCGGACGCCGCCGCGCAGTACGAGGCGGAGCCGGCCGGCTGGGGCCGGGCCGAGGAGGCTCCGGCGGCCGGCGCCGTGGTGCCCGCCCCGCGGGTCTCCCCGGAGGCCGGAGCAGGCCGCGCGGTAGTACCGGCGCCGGATGCCGAGTCGGCGGCCGGCCGGGCGTCGGCGAGTGCATCGGTTCCGTTGGCCAGCCGGGTGATGCCCCCCACCGACCAGGCCGTACGACCGGCCGGCGCGCCCGCGCCGCAGCCCCGGGTGTACGGTCGCCCGCCCCGCCCCGAGCCGGAGAACGAGCCGGAGCAGGCGGCGCCGGAGGCGTTCCAGGCCGCCCCGGGTCCCGAGCGCCCGAGCGCACCGGACTGGCAGAACGGCCCCGACCGGCAGGTCGCACCCGACTGGCAGACCGGCGCCGAGCGCCCAAGCGCACCCGACTGGCAGAACGGCGCCGAGCGCCCGGGCGCACAAGACTGGCAGAACGGCCCGGAGCGACAGGGTGCCGCCCCCGCGTGGGGCGGCGAACCTCCGGCCGAGCCGCGCTTCGACGACCGGGACGTGCCGGCCGCTCCGAACGGATTCGGTGCGGCGGCGTCCCCGCCTCCGGCCTTCCCGCCGGGTGTGCCGTCGTTCGTCGACACCCCGGGCAGCAACCGGCCGATGAACGGGGTCCGGCCGCAGGCCGGCGCCGAGCGCACGGCCGAGCCGTTCGGCGCCCCCGGGTCACCGGTCGCCGGCACCGCCGGAATGAACAGCGCGCCGGGCTTCGGCGGCCCGAACTTCGGCGGCCCCGGCTTCGGGGGGCAGTCCACCGAGCCGGCACCGGGCGGCGGCTTCCCGCCGCCGGCCTTCCCGCCGGCGCCCCAGCAGCCTGCACCATCGTGGGGCCAGGCAGCCGGCGAGTCGGACCAGGGCCGGTTCGACGCGTACAAGCCGGACGCCGACCAGCCGCAGGCGGAGCCACCGGTGCCGAAGGTGCGCAACGGCCGCGTGCTGGCGGCGGTGCTGATCGCCGCGGTGCTCATCCTGGCGGTGCCGCTCGGCCTGCTGATGCTGCTGGGCAAGTTCGGCGGGGACGACACGCCGGCCTTCGACCCGGCGGTCGGCACCTGCGTGAAGCAGTCCGGCCAGGGCGCCTCGGCGGTGGACTGTGGCGAGGCGGGCGCGTTCACCATCGTTTCCAAGGTGGATGCGAAGGACAAGTGCGCCGATCCGGCCCAGCCGCACGTGGTGCTGCCCGGCGACGGCACCAACCGGGTGCTCTGCCTCAAGCCGGCCACCAAGTAACGCGAACCGACGGCGGGGCCACGGGTGACCGTGGCCCCGCCGTCGTCGTCCCACCAGCGGGGATGAGGCGTACGCGCCCGGATCTGGGCGGCTCGCCCCCTCCGGCCGGTGACGGGCCGGTGATCAGGCACGATGGGGGCATGAGTGCACGAGTACGGGCTCCCGAGCTGCGGGGTCGGGGCTGGCTGAACACCGGTGGACGCGATCTCAAACTCGCCGACCTGCGCGGCAAGATCGTCCTGGCCGATTTCTGGACCTTCTGCTGCATCAACTGCCTGCACGCGCTCGACGAGCTGCGTCCGCTGGAGGAGAAGTACGGCGACGTGCTCGTCGTGATCGGTGTGCACTCGCCGAAGTTCGAGCATGAGAAGGACGCCGACGCGCTGGCCGCCGCCGTGGAGCGGTACGGGGTGCACCATCCCGTACTCGACGATCCCGATCTGGACATGTGGCAGCAGTACGCGGCCCGGGCCTGGCCGACCCTGTCGGTGATCGACCCGGAGGGGTACGTGGTGGCCACCATGGCGGGCGAGGGGCACGCCGAAGGGCTGGCCCGGTTGATCGACGAGCTGATCGCGACCCATGAGGCCAAGGGCACCCTGCACCGGGGCGACGGCCCGTACGTCCCGCCGCCGGCACCGGAGACCACGCTGCGTTTCCCAGGCAAGGCGGTGGTGCTGGCGGACGGCAACCTGCTGGTCTCCGACTCGGCCCGGCACTCCCTGGTCGAGTTGGCTCCGGACGGCGAGACGCCGGTGCGCCGGATCGGCTCGGGTGAGCGGGGCCGGGCCGACGGGCCGGCCGGCGCGGCGACCTTCTCCGAGCCGCAGGGGCTCTGCGTGCTGCCACGGCAGGTCGCCGAGGTGGCCGGCTACGACCTGGTGGTCGCCGACACGGTCAACCACCTGCTGCGCGGCGTACGCCTGGCGTCCGGCGAGGTGGTCACGGTGGCCGGCAGCGGCAAGCAGTGGCGCGCCTCGGTCGACGACCACGCGCACGACGCGCTCGCCGTGGATCTCTCCTCACCGTGGGACCTGGCCTGGTACGACGACAAGCTGATCATCGCGATGGCCGGCATCCACCAGCTCTGGTGGTTCGATCCGATCAAGCGGACCGCCGGCATGTACGCCGGCACGACTGTCGAGGCACTGCGCGACGGCCCGCTCGCCGAGGCGTGGATGGCGCAGCCGTCCGGGCTCTCCGTCTCCGCCGACGGCACCCGGCTCTGGATCGCCGACAGCGAGACCAGCGCCGTTCGGTACGTCGAGAACGGGGTGCTGGGCACCGCCGTCGGGCAGGGCCTGTTCGACTTCGGTCACGTGGACGGGCCGGCGGAGTCGGCGCTGCTCCAGCACCCGCTGGGCGTGTGCGCGCTGCCGGACGACTCGGTGCTGATCGCGGACACCTACAACGGCGCGGTGCGCCGCTTCGACCCGTCGACCGGTCAGGTGTCCACGGTCGCCGACGGGCTGGCCGAGCCGAGCGATCTGGTCCTCACCCCGGCCGGCGAGGTGCTGGTCGTGGAGTCCGCCGCGCACCGGCTGACCCGGCTGGCCCCGGGTTCGCTGTCGACGGCCGGTGCCAGCACGGTGGACGGCCCACGGCACCGCACCGAGCGGAAGCCCACCGACGTCGCGGCCGGTGAGGTCACCCTCGACATCGTCTTCACCCCCGCGCCGGGGCAGAAGCTGGACGAGACGTACGGGCCGTCGACCCGGCTGGTGGTGTCCGCGTCCCCGCCCGAGCTGCTGGTGGAGGGCGCCGGCACGGGCACCGAGCTGTCCCGCCGGCTGGTGCTCAACGGCGAGGTGACCGGCGGGGTGCTCCAGGTGACCGCGCAGGCGGCGACCTGCGACGCGGACGTCGAGCACGCGGCCTGCCACCTGACCCGCCAGGACTGGGGCGTTCCGGTCCGCGTGGTCGACGGCGCCGCGGCCCGGCTTCCGCTGGTGCTGCGCGGCCTCGACTCCTAGCTGTTAGGAAGGGCCCCTTGTACAACAAAATCCGATAAGAAGGGGCCCTTCCTTTCACGCGAACGGGGTTAGTGGGACACCGGCGTCGATCAGCGTGGCGCGGACCAGCTCGGTGGCGGAGACCGCGCCGGGTGTGTCGCCGTGTACGCAGATCGAGTCCGCCGGGCAGGGAATGACGGTGCCGTCCACCGCCACCACGGTCCGTTCGGTGGCGATCCGTATCGCCCGGGTGGCCACCTCGTCGGGGTCGGTGATGAGCGCGCCGGGGGTGCCGCGGGGCACCAGCACCCCGTTGGGCAGGTAGCCGCGGTCGGCGAAGGCCTCGGCGACCACCGGCAGGCCGGCGCCGACGGCGAGCTGGGCGAGCGTGGTGCCGGGCATGCAGAGCACGGGCAGCTCGGGGTCGTGGCCGGTCACCGCGGCGACCACCGCCGCCGCCTGGGACTCGTCGATGGCGGCCGCGTGGTAGAGCGCCCCGTGCGGCTTGAGGTAGCGGACCCGGGTGTTGAAGAGCTGGCAGAACGCGCTGAGCGCCCCGAGCTGGTAGGTCACCTCGTCGCGTAGCTCGGCGAAGTCGTACGCGATGTGCCGCCGGCCGAAGCCGGCCAGGTCGCGATAGCCGACCTGCGCGCCCACCGCCACCCCGCGCCGCGCCGCGCCCTCGCAGACCCGCCGCATGGTGGACGGGTCGCCGCCGTGGAAGCCGCAGGCGACGTTGGCGGACGTGACCAGGTCCAGCAGCGCCTCGTCGTCGCCGAGTCGCCAGATGCCGAATCCCTCGCCCAGGTCAGCGTTGAGGTCCATGGAATCTGACGGTAGTACCTGGCCGGGCGTGCGCGAGCGGGGTCGCGTCGCTGACCACCCCGATGACCGGGTATCCGCCGGTGGTCGGGTGGTCGGCGAGGAAGATGAGGGGTTGTCCGTCCGCCGGCACCTGCACCGCGCCGAGCACGATGCCCTCACTGGGCAGTTCGCCGGCGACCGCGCGGGGCAGCGGCGCGCCGGTGAGCCGCGCGCCGACCCGGTTGCTCACCGGGCTGACGGTGTACGGGGTGCCGAGCAGCCGGTCGAACGCGGTCGGGGTGAACCAGTCGTAGCGGGGACCTCGGTGCAGGGCCAGGTGCAGCTCCGGTGCAGGTGCGGGGCCCACGGTCACGTCCACCGGCGCGGGCTCGCCGACCGGCTCGCCGAGCGGCAGCCGGTCGCCATCCCGCAGCGGGGACGGCCCCAGCCCGGAGAGGGTGTCGGTGGCCCGGCTGCCGAGCACCGCCGGCACTTCGATCCCGCCCGCCACGGCCAGCCAGCTCCGTACGCCCCGACGCGCCGGGCCGATCCGCAGCACCGTTCCGGCCGGCACGGTGAGCGGGCGTCCGGTGTCGCCGGGTCGGTCACCGGCACGGATCGGCACTTCGGCTCCGGTGACCGCCACGGTGGTGGCCCGGGTCAGCCGCAGCACGCAGCCGGTCAGGGTGATCTCCAGGCCGGCGGCCCCTTCCGGGTTGCCGACCAGCCGGTTGGCCAGCCGCAGGGCCGCCGGGTCGAGGGCCCCGGACCGGGGTACGCCCAGGTGTGCCCAGCCGGGCCGGCCCAGGTCCTGCACGGTGGTGAGCGCGCCGGCGCGGAGCACCTCGATCTCGGCAGGACGGGTCACGCCGCCGCCAACCGGACCCGGGTGCCCGGGCCGAGCCGGGCCGGCGGGTCGGCGTGTACGTCGAAGAGGACCAGCTCGGTCCGGCCAACCAGCAGCCAGCCGCCGGGGGACGCGCTCGGGTAGATGCCGGCGTACGGGCCGGCCAGGGCGACCGAGCCGGCCGGCACGCGGGGGCGCGGGGTGGCCAGGCGGGGCAGCGCCAACTCGGCGGGCAGCCCGGTCAGGTAGGGGAACCCGGGGGCGAAGCCGCAGAAGGCGACCCGGAACGGGGTGCCGGTCAGCCGGCGCGGTACGGCCGGCACGTCGACCCCCCAGTGCTCGGCGACCGCCGGCAGGTCAGGCCCGTCGAAGTCGACCGGGACGACGACCTCGTCAGAGCCCCGCTCGCGCATCCGTTCCGCCGCGCCTGCGGTGTGGTTGACGGCCGTGGCGACCGTTGGTGCCCACCGGGACAGCAGGTCGGCCGTGGCGGCCGGGTCGGGCAGGCCGTCGAGCAGGACGGTGCTGGCGGCCGGCACGATCTCGACGGCGGCCAGTTCGCCCCGCTCGCGGCGGCGCCACAGCTCGGCCCGCCACGCGTCGACGAGGTCGGTCTGAGTCGCGTCGGCGGGCGCGGAGAAGTCGAGCAGCAGGGCGTGCGCCCCGGCGGGTCGGATCCGCATCCGTTCATCCTCGCCGATGTCGTGCCGGCGGGTGTTCACGGGGACGGTGCCGGGCGTCACCAGCGCGACTACTTGCAAGTAACCTACGGTGCCGTAACCTGATGTCGTGACCACCTCCGCCCCGCTTCGACTGAAGCCGGTCGACATCGGTAAGCCCCGGATGCGCGGCTGGCTGCACACGTACGCCTTCTTCGTCGCCCTGGTCTGCGGCATCGTGCTGTGCTCGATCGCCGCCACCCGGCCGGGGTGGGCACCCCTGGTGAGCTGCGTCATCTACAGCCTGACCGTCTGCGGGCTCTTCGGCACCAGCGCGCTGTACCACCGTCGCGTGTGGTCCGAGCGCGGCTACCAGGTGATGCGCCGGATGGACCACTCGATGATCTTCTTGTTCATCGCCGGCACGTACACCCCGTTCTGCGCTCTGCTGCTCGCGCCGCGACCGGCCACCGTGATGCTGGCCCTGGTCTGGGGTGGTGCGCTGGCCGGCGTGGCGCTCAAGGTGGTCTGGCCGCACGCCCCACGCTGGGTTTCCGCGCCGCTCTACCTGGCGCTCGGTTGGGTGTCGGTGGCCATGCTGCCGGAGATCCTGCACGGGGGCGGCGTCGCGGCGCTGGTGCTGCTGATCGTCGGCGGCGCGATCTACAGCGTCGGCGCGGTCTTCTACGCGTTGCGCCGGCCCAACCCGTGGCCGACCGTCTTCGGCCACCACGAGTTCTTCCACGCCTGCACCCTGCTGGCCGCGCTGTGCCACCACATCGCGATCTACTTCGCGCTGTTCGCCTGACCCCGACCGGCACAGGACGCGAGCCGGGGCCCCGCGACGCTGCGGGACCCCGGAACGCGTGATCGTGGGGTCAGACCGGCCGACCCGGCCGGCGCACCTCGCGGTACTCCCGCATGACCCGGTCGTCCTGGACCGGCACCACGCGGTCGGCCACGACGCGGTCCTCCCGGACCGGCGCGGCGACCACCGTGCGGCGGCGGCTGTTCCAGAAGTAGAGGGTGGCGAGCAGGCCGGCGACGCCGGCCAGCATCAGCACCCAGCCAACCACGGCCAGGTTCAGCCAGCCCAGGTCGGCCTCCACGGCGAATGCGAAGATCGCGCCCAACGCGATCAGGAAGATGCTGCCACCAATGCCCATGTCTCGCTCCTCGGCTCCAACCTGGCGTACGTCGCGCCGCGGCCGTCGGTAGGGGTGCGGCACCCATCGACTTACCCCGGCACGGAGATCGCCAATCGGGCAAGCTGGGGGTATGACGGACGCCCATCCCGAGACACGGACTCTGGTGCTGCTCCAGCACGCGAAGGCCGAGCAGGGCGGCGAAGGGACCGACGACGCCCACCGGCCGCTCTCCGCGCGGGGGCACGCCGACGCGGCGGCGGCCGGTGCCTGGCTGGCCCACAACGGGCTGCTGCCGGACGTGGTGATCTGCTCGACGGCGCTACGGACCCGGCAGACCTGGCACGGGGTGGCGATGGGGATGACCGGTTCGCCACCGGAGGGCGGCCCAGCCGGTCCCCGCCCGACCGTCCGCTACGAGCCCGGCGCGTACGACGCCCATCCGGAGGAGTTGTTGGCGCTGGTCCGCACCATCGACGCGGCGGCACGGACGGCGTTGCTGATCGCCCACAATCCGGGCATCTCGCTGCTCTCCGCGCTTCTCGACACGGAGGGGGCGGACACGGAGGGGTTGCGGACCACCGAACTGGCGGTGCACCGCGGCGCGCTGAGCTGGACGGAGCTGGCCCCGGCTCGGGCACCGGTCATCGCACGGCACGTCGCACGCGGCTGAGCCACCCGCCGATGGTCGACGGGTGGCCCGGGCGTACGCGGCTCAGGAGGGTGGCGCGGTCGGCGGCGGCGGGTCGGGCGGCGGCGGCATCATCGCCGTCGGGTGCGAGAGCCGATTCTCCTCGACGATGAGGGTTCGGGCCCGCTTACGCCGGTCCTGCCAGAACCAGAGCGTGGTCAGCAGTACGGCCAGCCCCGCCAGGATGAACACCCAGCCGACCGCGCGCAGGTCTATCCACCAGACGTTGGCTCGTATCGCGAACGTCAGGATGGCGCCGATCGCGATGAGAAAGATCCCGCTTCCTACACCCATGTGCGCTGCACTCCCCCGTGCGGTGGCTCTGGGCGTTCCCTGTCGTGACCACGCGACGGTTACCCGCCCCGCTGCCGGCCTACCGGGGTCGGGCCACCGAATAGCGGGCAGCGCGACGGCCGGCGGGGCAGATGCCCCACCGGCCGTCGGTGTCGGATGACGCTCGGAACCTTCAGGCGTGCCGGGCACGCTCAGAAGGCCTCCTCCGGCAGGTCCATGATGTCGAGGTCCGCACCCTCGATGATGCGCCGGTCCGCGCCGATGCGCGGCAGCACCTCTCGGGCGAAGAACCGGGCAGCCGCCACCTTGCCGGTGTAGAACGCCTTGTCGGTGGCGGAGACCTCACCGGCCAGCGCCGTGAGCGCCACGTCGGCCTGCTTCTGGAGCAGCCAGCCGACCACCAGGTCGCCGATGGCCAGCAGGAACCGCCGGCTGCTGAGCCCGACCTTGTAGAGGGCGCGGGTGTCGCCGCCCTGCGCCTCGCCCAGCCAACCGGTCAGTACGCCGAGCATGTTCTGGATCTCGGCGAGCGCCTTGCCGAGCGCCTGCCGCTCCTCCTTGAGCTGGCCGTTGCCCGCCTCGGAGGAGATGAACTCCTGGATCTCGCCGGCGACCGCCATCAGCGCCCTGCCGTTGTCCCGGACGATCTTGCGGAAGATCAGGTCCAGGCTCTGGATGGCGGTGGTGCCCTCGTACAGGGTGTCGATCTTGGCGTCCCGGACGTACTGCTCCAGCGGGTAGTCCTGGAGGAAGCCGGAGCCGCCGAAGGTCTGCAGCGCCTCATGCCCGAGCAGCTCGTACGCCCGCTCCGAACCGACACCCTTGACCAGCGGCAGCAGCAGGTCGTTGACCCGCTTGGCCAGCTTGGTGGCCTTCTCGTCGCCGGCCGCCTCGGCGATGGCGATCCGGTCCTGCCAGGTGGCGGTGTAGAGGACCAGGGCGCGCAGGCCCTCCGCGTACGACTTCTGCAGCAGCAGCGAGCGGCGCACGTCCGGGTGGTGGGTGATCGTGACGCGCGGCGCGGTCTTGTCGGCCTGCTGGATCAGGTCGGCGCCCTGCACCCGGTTCTTCGCGTACTCCAGGGCGTTGAGGTAGCCGGTGGAGAGGGTGGCGATCGCCTTGGTGCCGACCATCATCCGGGCGTACTCGATGATCATGAACATCTGCCGGATGCCGTCGTGCTTGTCGCCCAGCAGCCAGCCCTTGGCCGGCACACCGTGCTCGCCGAAGGTCACCTCGCAGGTGTTGGAGACCTTCAGGCCCATCTTGTGCTCGACGTTGGTGGCGTAGACGCCATTGCGCTCGCCCAGCTCGCCGGTGGTCTCGTCGAAGTGGTACTTCGGCACCACGAAGAGCGACAGCCCCTTGGTGCCCGGGCCGCCGACACCCTCGACGCCCACCGGGCGGGCCAGCACGTAGTGGACGATGTTGTCGGTCAGGTCGTGCTCGCCCGAGGTGATGAAGCGCTTCACGCCCTCGATGTGCCACGTGCCGTCCGGCTGCTGGATGGCCCTGGTGCGGCCGGCGCCCACGTCCGAGCCGGCGTCCGGCTCGGTGAGCACCATCGTGGAGCCCCACTGCTTGTCGATGAAGAGCTTGGCCCACTTCTTCTGCCGCTCGGTGCCCTCGACGTGCAGCACGTGGGCGAAGGACGGGCCGGAGGCGTACATCCAGACCGGGGCGTTCGACCCGAGCACCAGCTCGGCGAGGGCCCACCAGAGAGCGCGCGGCGCGTTGGTGCCGCCCAGCTCGGGCGGCAGGTCCAGCCGCCAGAACTCGGAGTCCATGAATGCCTGGTACGACTTCTTGAACGACTCCGGGAGCGGGGCGGTGTGCGTGGCCGGGTCGAAGACCGGCGGATTGCGGTCACTGTCCGTGTAGCTGGCGGCCAGATCCTCGCGGGCGAGTCGGTCGACCTCGGCGAGGAAGCTGCGGGCGGTGTCGGTGTCGAGTTCCGAGTACGGCTCCTGGCCGAACGCCCGGTCAGCCCCGAAGACCTCGAACAGGTTGAATTCGAGGTCCCGGAGGTTGCTCTTGTAGTGGGTCATGCTCACTGGCCCCGCTTCCGGACAGGTGTTACCGATCAGTAACCCCGACTCTATTACTCGCGGGTAGCTAGCGACAACCCAATCACCCAAGTGACAGGCATTACACACTTCCGAGGCGCGCCCGCGTCCGGCCGGGTTCAGCCCTCGGCGGCGCCGACCTCCCAGCTCGGCACGGCCGCCGCCGCGCCGGTCCGCTCGCCGGCGTACTCCATCAGGACCAGGGCGATGTCGTCGTCGAGCCGGCCGTGCACCCACTCGACCAGGGCCGTCTCCAGCGAGGCCAGCCCGTCGGCGACCGTGCCGTGCCCGAGCAGTCGCCAGGCCCGGTCCGCCGTCGGGAAGAACTCGCCGTCCCGCCGGGCCTCACCGAGACCGTCGGTGAACAGCAGCAGCCGGTCGCCGGGCTCGAGGCGTTCCACCCGCGGGCGCACCACCGGCATGAACCCGAGCGGAGGCGCCGGCGCGGGTGGCTCCAGCGGGATCACCGCGCCCCGGCGCAGCAGCAGCGGCGGCGGGTGCCCGCAGTTGACGATGGTGAGCGTGCCACCACGCTCCTCTACCAGTGCCGCCGTCACGAAGTCCTCGTCACCGACGTTACGGGCCACCGCGCGATCCAGATCGGCCACCACGGCGCGCAGGTCGGCCCGCTCGTACGCCACGTGCCGGTAGGAGCCGAGGACGATGCTGGCCAGCCGGACCGCGTCCAGGCCCTTGCCGCGCACGTCACCGATGATCATGCGAACCCCGTAGGGCGTGTCGATCGCCTCGTACAGGTCCCCACCGATCTCGGCCGTCGCGGTGGAGGAGATGTAGCGGCCGGCCACCGACAGCGTGCCGACCTGCGGGCCGAGCGAACGCAGCACCGCCTGCTGAGCCACCGAGGCGAGCTTGGTCAACTCGCCGATCTTCACCGCCTGCCGCTGCCGTACCCAGGCCACCGCCATCGCCAGCCCGGTGACGAACGCGACCCCGACCACGTTGACCGAGGTGACCAGCGACATCTCCGGCTCGATCAGGGCGAAGCCGGCCCCGATCAGGGTCGCCGCGGCGCCCACCCCCAGCACCACCTGCCACGCGGCCAGCGCGGCGGCCAGGACCGGGGCGGCCGCCAGCAGCGCGACGTAGTGCGCGGGCCGGCCGTCCGCCAGCTCCACCGCCGAGACGATCGCGAGCAGAACGAGGGCCGCGCCGAGGCCGGCGCGGGATCCGGGGCTCAGCGGGCGACGGCCCGACTGGAGGAGTCGCGTGGGTACGAGGGACAGCATGCCTGATCCACGTGAGCGGGTGAATGAACCTGACCCGTCGTCCGAGGAGGTTCTGTCCGGCTGGCGGGGGTGTCCGGCCGGAACGGCATCGCCCGCCCCGCTCAGCCGAGGACCTCGTACCTGACGGTGAGCGCGCCCACGTCCACCGAGGCGATGGTCGCGAACGCGGCCCGCGAGAGGTCCAGGCAGCGGCCGTCGATGAACGGGCCACGGTCGTTGATCCGTACCACGACCGACTTGCCACTGGCCGGGTTCGTCACCCGGACCTTGGTGTTGAACGGCAGGGTCTTGTGCGCCGCGGTCAACTCGTTCGGGTTGAACGACTCGCCGTTGGCGGTGAGCTGCCCGTCGGAGTAGAAGGAGGCGCCGCACGATCCGCTCTCCAGCACCTTCGCGGCCACGGTCTTCTTCTTCGCGGTCGGGCTCGGCTTCGGTGGTGCAGCGGTACGGGTCTTGTTCCGGGAGGCGGCCTGCGGCGACCGGCTGGCCGTCACGCTCGGCGAGGCGCTGGCACTCGGGGAGGCGGCCGGGGAGCTGGCGGCAGGGCTGCTGGCGGCGATGGTCGGGGCGAACTCGATGGTGGCCTGCTCCGGCTGCGCGGAGCCCGAGGTCAGCTGCACGGCGCCGACGGTGCCCCCGACGGCGAGGGCGACGGCGGCCGCTGCAGTGGCCGCGATGCCCGCCGGGGAGGAGAAGATGCGGGTACGGGAGTGCCTGCCTGCCACCGGCCCGGTCCTTTCGTCGACTGAACAAACCGGGTCGGACCGTAACGAGAGAAGTACTTCCGAAGTCAACGTGATCATTGTGGTATGCCCGTATTTGCACTGGTACGTGTAGCCGATCATCCGAGCCGGGATGGGCCGGCCGGCCCGGGTGCCCGCACCCCCGACGCGGGTGCCGCAGGATGGACCGATGCCAGCCGAGCTGACCGAACGCCTCGCCGCCCTGTTCCGGTGGATCGACCCCGGACCGGGCACCAGCCACCTGGTCAGCGACATCTCCGGTTGGTGGCGCGACCCGGCCGTACTGGCCGAGCTGGGACCGGCCCTGGTGGCGCCGTACCGGTCCGCCCGGCCGACCGTGGTGCTCGCCCCCGCGGTCACCGGGCTGCTGCTCGGGCCCTTGGCCGCCACCGCCCTCGGAGTCGGCTTCGTGGCCGCGCACAAGCCTGGCGACGGGCGGCTGCCGGCCGGGCCGCTCACCTGGGCGCAGAGCCCGCCGGACTACCGGGGCCGGCAGGTCGACCTGGCCGTACGGGACCGGCACCTCGGCCCCGGCGACCGGGTCCTGGTGGTGGACGACTGGGTGCGCACCGGAGCGCAGATCCGCGCCCTCTACGACATCTGCGCGGCGCGCGGAGCCGAGGTGCTGGGCAGCGCCGTGGTGGCCATCGACTGCCCGCCCGACGTCGCGACAGAGCTCCGGATCACCGGCCTGATCAGCGGCGCCGATCTGCCGTCTTGACCTGAACCGTGGTTCATCTCCGACGATCGACGCATGGACGACGGGATCCTCGACGAGGCGTACGAACGGCTGCATCGCACCGGCCCCGAATACGAGGGCTGGCTGACCAACCACGGGCCGATGGCCGTCGAGGCGCTGGCCCGGCACGGGCACCAGCAGCGGGTGCACCGCTGGCTCGACGACTACCTCGGTCGCCTCAACGAGCTGCCCCGTGGGCTGCGCCCGATCGACGACTGGCGGGCGGCGCTGGGCGACGCGAAGCGGGCCGGTGACTGGCTGGCGTACTTCGACCGGGAGCTGCGCGAACGCCCGTGGCGGGAGGTGCTCGGCACCTGGTGGCCGCGGCTGCTGCCCGGCATCGCCGCCGGCGCCACCCACGGCGTGATCCGGGTCGGGCACGCCGTGCGCGCGCTCGACCCGGCCGGCGCCAACCCGCAGCGGCTCGCCGAGCTGGGCCAGGCCCTCGGCTACTGGGCCGCCCGCTGGCAGCCGGTCCCCGGAGAAGACCGACTGCTCCACCCGGCCGCGTCGGTCGGCTCCGTCGCTGCCGAGGCGGGCGGGACGGGCACCGACGCGATGGACGTGGATGCCGCGCTGGCCGGCCTGCCCCGGATCGACGACCAGTCCGGGGGCATCCTGGCCCGGCTGGGCCGGCTTCCGGGCGTACCGGGATGGGAGCCGGCACTCGCGGCGCTGCGCCCCGCGCGAAGCCCGGCCGAGGCGGAGCGGGGGCTCGCCGCGCTGGTGCACCGGGCCGGCCTGGACTACCTGCGCTTCGGGCACGCCGCGCCGGTCATGCTGGTGCACGCGGTCACCGCGCCGACCGCGGTGCTGCGTACCCTGCCGGCACTCGATCGGGCGCTCTGGGCGCCGAGCCTCGCCGCGGCCTGGGCCGCGACGGCGGCCGTGACCTCGGTGTACGCCCCGACGGACGGGATGGCACCGCCGACCGTGCCGGCGGCGACCCCGGCGGAGGTCTTCGCCCGGGCAGCCCGCCACGGTGACGAGCACGTGGTCAAGCTGGCCGACGCGGTGCTCGACGCGCACGCGGCCACCGGCGACGAGCGGCTGCTCACCGCCGCGGGCTACGCCGGCCAGCTGATCTGACCAGGGGCCGGCATATTGCGGCGGCGGTACGGGTCGAGCTGGCCTAGCCTCGGCAGGATGTGGCCTCGGATCGGTGAACTGCGCACCCTCGCCCTCGGCACCCCCGGCGAGCTGCGGGCGACCCTGAACACCCTGGTGCTGGCCGGCGTGAAGACCGCCACGGCCGGCCGGCTCGCCGAGTACGCGGAGGAGGGCGAGGAACTGGAGCGGGTCGGCGAACGGCTGGCCCTCGTTGACGACGACGATGCGCTGGCCGGCGTCGTGGAGATCACCGGCATCGAGGTGGTCCGTTTCGCCGACGTGCCCTGGGACTTCGTCCGCGCCGAGGGTGAGGGTGACCGCTCGATCGAGGAGTGGCGGGCCGGACACTCGGCCTACTGGGCGCGACTCGGCACCCCGGTCGACGACGACACCCCGATCGTCTGCCTCCGCCTACGGCTGGTGTCCGGCGGCGAGGGCGGGGTGGCTGGCGGCGACCTCGGCACCTGACCGGTTGTCGCTGGCGGCGCGATCCTCAGCCGCGCAACTCCGGCAGCAGCCGGGTCGCCACGTCCACCAGGACCGCCTCATCGCCGGCGTACCAGCTGCTGGCCCTCGGCCAGTGCGTCACCACGTCGGTGAAGCCGAGGTCAGCGGCCCGGCCGACCTGGTCGGCGAAGAACTGCGCGCTGCTGAGCGAGAAGACCGGCGCCGCGTCCAGCGAGAGATACCGGTCCAGGGTGGCCGGATCACGGCCGGCCTCATCCAGCGTCCGGTCCATCCGCGCGGACAGCGCCGACACGGTGCCCCACCAGCCCTCCACGTCGTCGGCGTCGGTGCCGGTGGTCACCCAGCCCTGGCCGAACCGGGCCACCAGCCGCATCGACCGCGGCCCGTTGGCGGCCACCACGAACGGCACCCGGGGCTGCTGCACGCAGCCAGGATTGTTACGGGCGTCCACCGCGGCGAACCAGTCACCGCGCCAGGTGGTGCCGTCCTCCCGCAGGATCAGATCCAGCAGTTCGGTGAACTCGGCGAACCGGTCGACCCGCTGACGCGGTGGCAGCGTCTCGCCACCCAGCACCGCCGAGTCGAAGCCGATACCGCCCGCGCCCAGGCCGAGCAGCAGCCGACCGTCCGAGACATCGTCGACCGTGGTGATCTGCCGGGCGAACGCCGCCGGGTGCCGGAAGTTCGGCGACGCAACCAGGGTGCCCAGCCGGATCCGGGAGGTCACCGTGGCGGCCGCGGTCAGCGTGGTCATCGAGTCGAACCACGGGCCGTCCACAAGGTCCCGCCAACCCAGGTGGTCGTACGTCCAGGCGTGGTCGAAGCCCCACTCGTCGGCCTGCCGCCAGCGACGCTGCGACTCCGTCCAGCGCTGGTCCGGCAGGATCACGATGCCAATTCGCATGATCGCCAGCCTAGCCGGGGGCACCACGGGCGCCCGGCTTTCGCTACCGTTCTCCGATGGACCTACGGTCGCGTCGGGCCGACACGGTACGAGCATTCGGCACCATGTCGCTGGTGGCTGGCTTCCTGACTTCGCTGCTCACCATGCCATCCGACTACGACGGGCTCAGGCCGCAAATCCTCGCCGCCCTCCTCGTCCTGACGGGCACCGGTCTGCGGATCGAGGCGGCGATCATCGACCGTAAGTCGTAGTCCCGCCGTCGCTGGCGGCCCGTACCCTCCGGTCATGATCGCCCAGCCAGCCGCTGCCCGCCCACCTCTGGGTCGCCGGTCACGCACACTCTTCACGGCGGCGATCGTGATCGCGGTGATCGCGCCGTCAATGGTCTTTCGCGAGCTGATGGAGGCCCGGTTCGGCCGCGGGCCGCTGGCCGACCTCAGCGCGATCGCGGTGCCCGTCGTGGTGACCGCCTGGCTGGCGCCGCACGCCTCCTACCGCCGCCGCGATGCCCTGCTGTGGCTGGTCGGCCCGGGCATCTGGATCTTCGCGGTGATCGCCTGGCGGCTGGCCTTGCTGCCGTACCGCGACTGGAAGCCCCGCCCCGAGGAGGTGCCCCGCATGCGCTGGCTGAGTGGCCCGGAGTACGCCGGGATGTGGGACCTGCCGACGGATGACCGCCAACCGGACCGGTCATCGGAGAGCAATCCCGCGCACTGACCTGTCGCGCTGTGGTCCACGTCACACTGCCTTCCTGTAGGGAGTTCTCCGGCGGCTCCGACCCATCGGTGAGCGGGCACCCGAACGGGTGTCGCCCGAGGAGAGGACAACGCGAGATGACGAAGGTGACCGCACAGGTGTCGGTGTCGATGGACGGGTTCTACGCCGGCCCGCAGTTCGCCGGCGAGGGCGACTGGATGGACTCGGCCGAGAGCGCCGGATTCTTCCGGGTCACCCGCTGGGTGACCGACGCCGGGGCGTGGCGCGAGCGACAGGGCTTCGCCGGTGGTGAGCGGGACACGAACTCGGACGTGGTCGCCGAGTCGTTCGAAGCGGCCGGCGCGTACGTGATGGGGCGGCGGATGGCCGACGGCGGTGAGGTGCCCTGGGGCGAGGAGCCGCCGTTCCGCGCGCCCGTCTTCGTCGTCACGCACCGCCCCCGCGAGCCCCTGCTGCGCGGCGGTGGCACCAGCTTCACCTACGTCACCGATGGCGTGGCCAGTGCGGTCGAGCAGGCGCGTGCCGTGGCCGGCGGCAAGGACGTGGCGGTGGCCGGCGGCGGCAGCCTCGTACGCCAGGTCCTCAAGGCCGGCGTGCTCGACCAGTTGGAGCTGCACGTCGTACCGGTCGTGCTCGGCACCGGCCTCCGGCTGTTCGACGCGGACCTCGACCTCGGCGAGAAGGAGGCGATCGAGCTGACGCCCACCCGGGTCATCCACACGCCGCAGGTCACCCACATCCGGTACGAGGTGCGCGGTCGCGCCCCGCTCGTCCTCGACGACCGGGGCCGCGGCGGCGGCCCGACGGTGACCACGAACTGAACCGCGCCGACCGGATACGGGACCATCAACCCAAGAGGAGATCCCATGCCGCAACTGTTGCGGGTGCAGTGCTTCAACGTTTCGCGCGACGGGTTCGGCACCGGTGAGGGGCAGGGCCTGGAACGACCCTTCGGCCACGCGGACCCCACCCCGCTGTTCTCCTGGCGTGCCGCCACCGCCAGCTTCGTGTATCGCACCGAACCGGGCGGCACTCGCGGGCTGGACGACTACCTGACCCGCGACGCCGAGTGCAACATCGGCGCGGAGATCATGGGTCGCAACAAGTTCGGCCCACAGCGCGGCCCCTGGGAGGACCACGAGTGGCAGGGATGGTGGGGTGACAACCCGCCGTTCCACACGCCGGTCTTCGTACTCACCCACCATGTGCGGCCGTCGTTCACCCTGGCCGACACCACGTTCCACTTCCTCAATGCCAGCCCCGCCGAGGCGCTGGCCCGGGCGAAGCAGGCAGCCGCCGGTCGGGACGTACGCCTCGGCGGTGGGGTGGCGACCATCCGCGAGTTCATCGAGGCCGACCTGGTCGACACGATGCACATCGCCGTCGCGCCCGTCGACCTCAATCGGGGCGAGCGCCTGTGGGACAGCCACACCGATCTTCTCGACCGCTTCCACCTCGAGTCGGTGCCCAGCCCCAGCGGAGTCACCCATCTCCTGTTCTGGAAACGATGACCGCCAACACGATCACAGCATGCTGACCCGTTGCCCTGAGCACGGTCGCCTACCGGCGGGACAGCACCAGCATCCAGTAGCCGTCGGATGTCAGTGGCCGTGTCAGGATCGTGTCAGGGGGTGACAGGCCCGGCGCCGCTCAGTGCCGGCCGACCCGCTTGTGCTTGGAACGGCTGGTGAACCCGGCGCCGCCACTGTTGGAAGCGCCGGGCCGCCGCGGCGCCGTGCGCCGGGGGAACCATCTCCGGAACGGGATGCGGGAGATCGTCAGCAGAACCGCCACGACCAGGATCACGAACCCGGCCGCGCCGATGACACCTTGGATGCGGCCCCGGTGTCCACTGAGCGCGTCGAAGTCGGTGACGAAGTCGCTCGGATCGGTGGGGTTCACCCAGATCGGCACGACATCGCCGGGTGGCAGACACACCTCGAAGCAGCCCAGCTCCTGCTCGTACGTCCGGCCGGCCATCTCGTACCGGAGATACATGGTGGTGGAGCTGCCACCCCGCTTGCTCTCCCGGTCGTAGACGACGGCCCGCGCCGGCACACCTTCGGCCCGCAGTTCGGTCTTCCAGTCGTCGAGTGCGTACTGGGTGTGCAGCGGCAACCAGAGCAGGGCACCACCGGCCACCACCAGCAACACGCATCCGACGGTCACCCAGACCGGGCGCCTCAGCAACATGATCAGGCGGCTCACCGGCTCATCGTGCCGCTCCGACGCAAGGATCACGCCCGCTGTCGCTCGAAGTCAGATGATCTGCGTCAGTGCCAGATGACAGGAGAACAGGAGCGCCGCTGTCGCGATCGGCCACGGCCACCAGCGGCGGGGTCGGGGAAGCCGGATCAGCGAAGTCACGAGGCAGAGCGCTCCCGCGAGCCCCGTCGCGGCGGCCACGATCCAGAAGGTCCGCAGCTCCGGATGCCAGCAGGCTTCCAACCCGTCGACGGCGGGATCGCACGGTTCGGGACCCGGGCCGGTGAGCGCACGCACGAAAAAGCTCAGGTTGAAGGCGAACACCAGCAGGAGCGGAAAACCGACGATCGCGAGAGGGATCGCCACCCCGAGGCGCAAGGCGCGAGTGCGGGCACGGATGGTTACCCGCTCAGGGCCTGCCGGACGGCCATCTACGGTGGTCACTCCGACATCATGGTCGCCGGCACGCCGCTCGTCGTCATCCGACCGTTCGGCATTACGAGATCAAGTTGTCAGGTCCGCCGGCCCGGGTGCATCTCCGGACCAGCACGACCGGCGCCGCCCTGTCGAGCCGACCTCACCGAAACCACGTTGTTGTTCTGCTGGCCCGTGTCTACGGTGCAGTGATGCTCTCGCGAATGCTGACGGTGACCTTCGATGCGCATGACCCTGCTCGCCTGGCGCAGTTCTGGGCCGGAATGCTCGGCCGGGAGGTCGTCGAGGACGCCGATCGTGCGCTCCTGCCCGGCGACGACACTCAGCTCAGCCTCCAGTTCGTCCCGAGCCGCACGAAGAAGGTGGGGCCGAAACGCCTGCACCTTCACCTGACCAGCGCCAGCGACGCCGCCCAGCAGCACACGGTGGCGCGGGCACTGGGGCTCGGCGGCGGTCACCTCGACGTCGGGCAGCGCCCCGAGGAGGGGCACATCGTCCTTGCCGACCCCGAGGGCAACGCGTTCTGCGTCATCGAGTCCGGCAACGGCTTCCTCGCCGGGTGCGGCCTGCTCGGGGAAATCGCCTGCGACGGCAACCGGGAGGTCGGCCTCTTCTGGAGCGAGGCGCTGGGCTGGCCGCTGGTGTGGGACCAGGACGAGGAGACCGCGATCCAGTCACCGCACGGCGGCACGAAGGTCGCGTGGGGTGGCCCACCCGTGGCCCCCAAAACGGCGAGGAACCGGCAGCGCTTCGACCTCGCCCCGGCCGGTGGCGATCAGCAAGCCGAGGTCGATCGGCTGGTCGCCCTCGGGGCCACTCGGCTCGAGGTCGGTGCGGACGGCGCCGTCCTACTGGCCGATCCCGACGGCAACGAGTTCTGCGTCAGAGGACGCTGACCGCAGCGCGGCGCCCCGCGAGCCCCCGCAAAACCGGTTGGCGGACCGCGGCGACACTGCTACTTTTCCGGAGGCCGTGCGAGAGATCGAGGAGGTGGTACCCGTGAACGTATCGACATGGGTGCTCCCCTCCGGGGTCACGGTCGGGCGATAGGTCGTCCGGGAGCGCCGTTCACGAGCACTCCCGAAAGGCACGACCATGCGATTCACTTCCGAGCAGCGCCTCGACGACGGCGTCCTCGAACGCGAATTCACCCTCGGCGAGATCCCCGGCATCCTGTGGACGCCCGGATCCGCATCCGCACCGGTCCCGCTGATCCTGCTCGGCCACCCCCCGCTCGGACTGCGCAAGATGTACCCCCGTCTGGTGGCTCGGGCCCGGCACTCTGCGGCGGAGGGCTTCGCCGCGGCCACCATCGAGCTCCCCGGCAGTGGTGACCGGCCCCGTTGGGCCGCCGTCGAGCAGGCCCGCGCCGACCTGCGCCGGGCGCTGGAGGCCGGCGAGCCGGTCAGCGACGAGATCATCGACGCCCTCATCCTCCCGCTCGTCAACAAGGCGGTCCCGGAATCGCAGGCCGCCCTGGATGCCCTCCTGTCGCTGCCCGAGATCGGCGGCCCGGTCGGGTACTCGGGGGGAGTGATCTCCGTCGGCATCCGGCTCGCGGTGGTCGAGCCGCGCATCGTGGCCGCCGGCTTCTTCGCCGGGAGTTTCGTGCCTCGCACCATGTTCGAGGAGGCCCGACAGGTCACCATTCCGCTGCATGTCCTACTGCAGTGGGATGACGAAGGGAACGACCGGCAGGCGGCCCTGGACCTGTTCGACGCCTTCGGCTCCAAGGAGAAAACGCTGCACGCCAACATGGGCGGACACACCGGTGTCCCGCAGTTCGCAGGAGAGGACGCGGCCGGGTTCTTCGCCCGGCATCTGCGCTAGCCGCAGGCCCGGCCCGCCGTCAGGCCATCGGGCCGTACCGGCCGGTCGTAGCACGGTCGCTGACCTTGGAATATCGAAGGCCCTGGCTGGGACTTGCGTCCTGGCCAGGGCCTTGATCGTGGAGCGGGTGACGGGAATCGAACCCGCACTGTCAGCTTGGGAAGCTGATGTTCTGCCATTGAACTACACCCGCGAGCGGCACCACTGTACCTGAGTCACCCAGCCAGTGCACCCAGGTACCCCGCCCCCACGTGACGGCCGACCACCCGCCCCACCGCGGAGAACCACCATTGCCCCCCTGAGCCACCGTGCACGGAAAGTAGTTTCCTTATGACAAGATATGGCCATTCTCAAATGCATCGATGAGTTGTAACGTCTGCCACACCTTGCCAGCCACGGCGTGACACACCCCCTGCCACGTCGCCAAAAAGAGGTGGCCCATGGGACTTCGTCCCAACCTGCTGACCCGGCGTGCCGCCGGTGTCGCTTCGACGACTCTCGCGCTGCTGCTCAGCACCGCCGCGGTGGGCGTCGTTCCGGCTGCTTCGGCGTTCTCCGCAGCCCCCGGTGGCGCCTGCGTGGAGCCGACCGGCAGCCACGCCAACGCCCGGATGAAGCCCGGCGCGGCGGCGAAGCACGACCCGAACGAGCTGACCGCGAAGCAGGTACGCGAGCGGGACGCCGACCTGGCGGCGGCGCTGCGCGAACGCGCCAACTTCCGGGTCGGTGCCGGTGCCACGGCACTGGCCACCGTCACCATCCCGGTGGTGGTGCACGTGATCCAGGAGAACAGCACGCGTGCGGGTGGCAACATCCCGGACTCGCTGATCACCGCCCAGATCAACGTGCTCAACCAGGCGTACTCCGGTGCGACCGGCGGTGCCGTCACCGCCTTCGCCTTCCGCCTCGACAAGATCAACCGGGTGACGAATCCGTCCTGGTACCCGATCGTGCAGGGCTCGTCGGCGGAGCGGTCGATGAAGTCCTCGCTGCGGGTGGGCGGCAAGAACACGCTCAACATCTACCTGGGCGAGTTGAGCAACGACCTGCTGGGCTGGGCGACCTTCCCGCAGCGGAACCTGAGCAGCATGGACGGCGTGGTCGCGTTGAACGAGTCACTGCCGGGCGGAACGGCCACCAACTACAACCAGGGCGACACCGGCACCCACGAGGTGGGCCACTGGCTGAACCTCTACCACACCTTCCAGGGCGGCTGCGGTGGCTCGGGTGACAGCGTCAGCGACACCCCGGCCGAGGCGTCGCCGGCGTACGAGTGCCCGACCGGGCGGAACACCTGCTCGGCGGCCGGGCTGGACCCGATCACCAACTTCATGGACTACACCTACGACTCGTGCATGTACCAGTTCACGCCGGGCCAGGCCAGCCGCATGCTGACCGCGTGGAACGCGTACCGCGCCGCGTAGCTTTCCCGCGTACCACCGGTGCCGGCTCCGTCACGACGGAGCCGGCACCGGCGTCTTTCCCCAGGACCCCGGCCCCGGTCAGGCGGCCGAGCGTTGGACGTCACGGTTGCGGCGGACCGGGCGGGTCTGCGGTACGGGGGCCGGGCCGGCCGCCGCAGGCGGGGCGTGCGGATCGAGCCAGACCTGGACCGCCGGCCGGCCCTGCGCGCCACCCGTGATGCCCATGCCGTGCTGGTCGCGGCGGGTCAGCATCGCCACGTCGACGGTGAACTCGAACAGCCGCCAGTCGACCTGCGGCTCGGCCCGGGCGCTCTGCGCCAGCCGCGCCACCCGAGCCGGATCGGTCACCGGCCAGGCGTGCCCCGCCACGTACGCCTCGTCGTCGCTCTCCTCCGGCGGGAACGAGTGCAGCGCGTAACGGCCGTCCCGTTCGAGGTCACGGCGCTTCGGAGAGTCGATGACGAAGCAGAACAGACCCTCGTCGGTGATGACCGGGGAGACCGGGTGGACCCGGGGCCCGCCGTCGGCGCGGACCGTGGCCAGATAGCCGAAGCCCGGCCCGTACTGCTGAAGGAGAACGCGGATCCCGTCGGCGAGTCGGGGCTCGTCGGCGGCGAATTCGGACCAGGAAGCCATGTGGACATTCTATCGAACAAATGTACGATCAGCGACCTCGACGCGCTGGTCACCGGCACCGAATCCTGTCACTGCGGCAAACGCCGCTATGGTGGTCCGATGCTGCTCTCCGACCGCGACCTGGTCTCCGAGATCAAGGCCGGCACGCTGGGCCTGGAGCCGTTCGAGCCCACCCTGGTCCAACCGTCCAGCATCGACGTACGACTCGACCGGCTGTTCCGGGTCTTCAACAACCATCTCTACACCCACATCGACCCGGCAATGCAGCAGGACGACCTCACCTCGGTCGTCGAGGTGCCTGACGGCGAGCCGTTCGTGCTGCACCCGGGCGAGTTCGTGCTGGCCTCGACGCTCGAGGTCATCTCACTGGGCGACCAGCTCGCCGGCCGGCTGGAGGGCAAGTCGAGCCTGGGCCGGCTCGGTCTGCTCACGCACTCCACCGCCGGCTTCATCGACCCGGGCTTCTCGGGGCACGTGACGCTGGAGCTGTCCAACGTGGCGAACCTGCCGATCACCCTCTGGCCGGGCATGAAGATCGGGCAGCTCTGCATCTTCCGGCTCTCCTCGCCGGCCGAGCACCCGTACGGCTCGGTGGTGTACGGCTCGCGTTACCAGGGGCAGCGCGGGCCGACCCCGAGCCGCGCCTGGCAGCACTGGCGCACCTGGCCGACCCGCTGAAGCCACTCGTCGGGCAATGCGCCCGCCGTGTTAGTAAGGGGCCCCTCCTATACCGGAGGCGTTAAGAAGGGGCCCCTGCTTACATCTCAGCCTGGGCGGCCGTAGCTGTGGATCGGGCCGTCGTCGACCTTCTTCATCTTGATCGGCTGACCGGCCTGCGAGGCGTGCACGACCCAGCCATTACCCACGTACATCCCGACGTGGTGGATGTCGCTGTAGTAGAAGACCAGATCACCGGCGCGTAGGTTGGCCCGGCTGACGTCCTTGGTCACCCGGCTCTGCTGGGCGGCGTTGTGCGGCAGCGACACACCGGCCTTGGCCCAGGCGGCCAGCATCAACCCGGAGCAGTCGTACGAGTTCGGACCCTCGGCACCCCACACGTAGGGCTTGCCGATCTGGGCGCAGGCGAACTTGACGGCCACACCGGCACCGCCGCCGGGGTAGCTGGCCGGGCAGGGCGCCGGACGCAGCGGACCGCCGCCACCGTTGCCGTAAACCTTCAGGCGCAGCTTCTGCAGGCGGTCGATCTCGTCGTTGATCTGCTTCTTCTTGGCCGCCAGCTGGGCCTCGGTCCGGGTCAGTTGGGCCACCATCTCGTCCAGTGGCGCCTTCTGCGCGGCCAGTTGGTCACGCAGGTCGGCCACCTGCCGCACGTCCTGCTGCTGGTTGTGCGCAAACCGGTCGAGCATCTCGAGCTGCCCGACCACGTCGCTCGGTGACCGGCTGCCCAGCACGGCGTTGACGGTGGAGACGTTCTCGCCCTTGTACGCGCGCACAGCCAGGGAGCTGACCTTGTCCATCGCAGCGTCGACCTGGCGCTCCAGCGGGGCGATCCGGGCGGCCAGCGCGTTGGCCTGCTTGCGCTTCGCGGCCAGGTCGGCCCGGGTGGCGTTGTGCCGTTCGATGATCGGTTCGAGCTTGTTCCAGTCGGCGTCGATCTGGCGCTCGATCTCGGCGACGGAGGGGTCGGCGTGGGCCGCCGTGGCGCTGCCCGTCAGGACGACGGCAACGCCGACCAGGGCGGCGAGGGCGGTGGTGAAGCGGGACCAGCGTGAGCGCGGCACGATCGACGTCGGGCCGGCTGACGCCGACCGCTCGGACGACGGCCGCGGGGCATGGTGAGCCACCGGGTTCCGTACTCCTTCTTCCCGACCGCCTACCGGGTTAGCTGACGGGTTCGGGCGGGAAGGTGGACGCCCTACCGCAGTGGCTGCGGATTCACCCCAGAAACCTGGGTCCCCGGCTCGCTCGGAAGCGACTCGGCGGTGTCGGTCCGTTACCGCCCGGGTGGGCGGAGCTGCTGTCGGCCCGACGAATGACCAGAGTAGAGACGACCGTTACCGATCCGCAACCGGTGGGGCCGTGACACTCCGTACCGATTGCCGGCGACGACGGCCGGGAACGAAGGTTTCCTTCCACGAACCTCGGTAGGTCGAAAGGTATTGACGGGAGCCCCGGGCGGGGCGAAGGTGACCTCACTTCGCCCTTCAGATCTAGGGGGTTCGATGCACGGTCCAACCCTGTCCACCGGCCGGCGCGCGCTGCTCGCCGCCGCCGTGGTCGCCGCCGCGACCGCGGTTCCCCTACCCGCCGGCCCAGCCGTGGCCGCACCCACCGCCGACCGCCAGCAGCAGTACGCCGCCGCGGCGACCGAGTACGGCGTACCGGCCGACGTGCTGCTCGGCGTCTCCTATCTGGAGTCACGTTGGGACAGCAACGCCGGCACGCCGAGTACCAGCGGCGGCTACGGCCCGATGCACCTGACCGACGCCCGGCACGTGGCCGCCCTACCGGGGCGCAGCCACCACGACGCCGGCACCGAGGACCCGCGCGGCGACGACTCCCGCCCCGCACGGGAGATGGCGCCCCGACCCGCCGAGGATCCCGCGCCGCCCGCCGCAGCGTTGCAGACCATGGACGCCGCCGCCGCACTGACCGGCGCCGCCCCCGAGTCGCTGCGCACCGACCCGAGCGTCAACATCTGAGGCGGCGCGGCACTGCTGGCCGCGTACCAGCGGGAACTGGGCGCACCGGTGGGGGCCGGCACCGACCCGGCAGCCTGGTACGGCGCGGTGGCCCGCTACGCCGGCGCGGACAGCGCGGACGCCGCGGCGGCCTTCGCCGACGAGGTGTTCACCACCATCGGCGCCGGCGAGTCCCGGGTGACCGACGACGGCCAGCGGATCACGCTGCCGGCCCGGGCAATCCAACCGCAGCGCTCCTGGCTGGACCGGCTGGGACTGCGCCGGCTCGCCCGCCCCGACGGGCTGGAGTGCCCCCGCACCATCTCCTGCGAGTGGATCCCGGCGCCCTACGAGGCGTTCGGCGCCGGGAACTACGGCAACCACGACCTCTCCGACCGACCCGGCCGGCAGAAGATCGAGTACATCGTCATCCACGACACCGAGGCGAGCTGGGCGACCACGCTGCAACTCGTCCAGGACCCCACCTACGTGAGCTGGCACTACTCGCTGCGCTCGGTGGACGGGCACATCGCCCAGCACGTGAAGACCAAGGACGTCGGCTGGCACGCCGGCAACTGGTACGTCAACGCCAAGTCGATCGGGCTGGAACACGAGGGCTTCGCCGCGCAGGGCACCTGGTACACCGAGGCGATGTACCGGACCTCCGCCAAGCTGGTCCGGCACCTCGCCCTGCAGCTGGGGATCCCGCTGGACCGCCAGCACATCATCGGCCACGACAACGTGCCCGGCACCGTCGCCTCCACCGTGCGCGGGATGCACTGGGACCCGGGCCCGTACTGGGACTGGACGCACTACTTCACGCTGCTGCACGCGCCGCGGCTGGACACCGGCATCCCGGCCTCCGGGCTGGTCCGGATCGGCCCCGACTACGCCACCAACCAGCCGGCGTTCACCGGCTGCGTCACCGCCGGTGTGCCGTGCGCGCCGCGCGGCTCATCGTCGGTGGTGCTGCGCAGTGCGCCGTCCGCGGACGCGCCGCTGGTCAACGACATCGCACTGCGCCCCGACGGCACCCCGAACACGATGGAGGTGTCGGACCACGGCACCCGGGCCTCCGCCGGCCAGACGTACGCCCTCGCCGGTCGGCAGGGCGACTGGACGGCGATCTGGTATCTCGGACAGAAGGCGTGGTTCCACAACCCGGCGTCGGCGCCGACCGCCACCTGGACCGTCGGCGTGGTGGCCACCCCGAAGCCCGGACGGGCCACCATCCCCGTGTACGGGCGGGCGTACCCCGAGGAGGCCGCCTACCCGGCCGGGGTGCCATACCAGCCGATCTCGCCGCTGCAGTACACCCTGGCGGCCGGCCAGCGGTACGCCGTCGGCGCGGTGCTGCCGGGCGAGTACTACCGGGCCACCACGTTCGACGGCTCCTCGCCGGGCGACTGGACGGTCATCCGCGGCCAGAACCGGTACGCGCAGATCCAGTTCGGTCACCGGATCATGTACGTCGACCTCGCCGACGTGCAGCTCCTGCCGTCTCCGGTGGACGCACCGCACTGAACCGTGTTGAACGGCACGAGGGCCCCCGGTCGTCCGACCGGGGGCCCTCGTCGTGGCTGCTGGATCAGCCGGGTCTGCGGAACCCGGCGACCGGCATGTTGTTGATGCTGGCCACCTGCACCGGTTTGCCGGCGCGTGGCGCGTGCACCATCTTGTCGTTGCCCAGATACAGGCCGACATGGTGCAGGTCGCTGAAGAAGAAGACCAGGTCACCGGGGCGGGCGTCGGCCCGCGAGATGGCCTTGCCCTCGTGCCACTGGTCACCCGTGTGGTGGGTCAGGTAGATCCCGGCCGCCTTGTACGCGTACTGGGTCAGGCCCGAGCAGTCGAACGAGTTCGGGCCGGTGGCGCCCCAGACGTACGGGTCACCGACCTGCTGGCAGGCGGTCTTGATCGCCTTCTGGGCGGCCGCGTTGGCCACCCCGTTGATGGTCGGGCAGCCCTCGGTCTTGATCGTCGTCTTCGGCAGCGAGGCCTCGAGCCGCTTGATCTCGCCGTCGATCTGCTTCTTCTTCGCCGCCAGCTCGTTCTGCTGCTTGGTCTGGGTGGCGATCAGCGCGTCCAGCTTCTGCTTCTGGCCGTCGTACTTGGCCCGGACGGCCAGCACGCCCTCGACCTCCTTGCGCTCCCGCGCGGCCAGCCGGTCGAGGACGGTGAGCTGCTCGGTGAGCGTGTCCGGCTTGGCGCTGATCAGCAACGCGCCGATGTCGTGGGAGGGACCCGACATGTAGTACCGGGAGGCGAGGTCACCGACCCGGTTGAGCGCCAGCTCGCTCTGCAGCGCCAGCGGCTCGATCTTCTTCTGCAGCTCGGACGACTTCTTCCGGTTGGTCTTCAGCTGCGACCGCACCTTGTTGTACTGCTCGATGGTGGGCTCCAACCGCTCCCACTGCTTGTCGATCTGCGCCTCGATCTCGTCGACCGTGGGCGCGGCCTGCACGGGCGCGGAGAGCACGCCAGCGCCGACCGCCGCGGCGGCGACCAGGACGAGTAGACGGTGGGCGACCCTGCGCAGACCGCCCGACCGAGCGGGCAGTCCCGGGGCGTGACGATGAGGGGGCATGGTTGCCACCGGCACCGACTCCTTTGCAACCGACCGCCGGGCGCCTCGCGTGAGGGAAGGGCCGAGGCAGACGACCCACAGCGGTCGGTGCCTCACATTAGGGAAGCGCAGCAGCGGAATCAAGGCGGGAGGCGTCACCGTCACTGTCGCGCAACCGCTTGCACACCAAGGGTATCGGCCGATCAGCCAACTATCGCGGTCAATACGTCGTCGAGCGTGACCACACCGAGCGGGCGCCGGCCGTCGCTGACCAGCACCATGTGCCTCCGCTCGCGGCGCATGGCCAGCAGCAGGTCGGCGAGCGTACGCTCCGGCGGCACCACCGCCAGCGGCCGGTAGACCTCCGCCGGCACCGCTGCCCGGCGAGCCTGCCCCGAGTACCCGAGCACGTCCTTGACGTGCACGAAACCGAGCACCCGCCGGGTGGACCGCTGCACCACCGGGAACCGGGACCGGCCGGTGCGGGTCGCCAGCACCTCCAGCGACGCGGGCGAGACGTCCTCGGCCACCGTCACCACCGTCGACCACGGCTGCCACGCGTCCGCCGCGGTCCGGGTGTGCAGGGCCAGGGCGCCGGTGATCCGGGCGTGCTGCTCCGCGTCGAGCAGCCCTTCGGTGCGCGCCTGGGAGACCAGCCCGGCCAACTCCTCCGCGGTGAACACCGTCTTCACCGCCTCGGACGCCTCGATCCGCCAGACCGCGAGGACCCGCCGGGCCGCCCACTTCATCGCCAGCAGCAGCGGCTTGGTGGCCACGCAGAACGCCAGCATGGCCGGGCCGAGCCAGAGCGCGGAGAGTTCCGGACCGGCCAGCGTGATGTTCTTCGGCACCATCTCGCCGACCACCGTGTGCAGGAAGACCACCACGCCCAACGCCAGCACGAACGCCACCGGGTGCACCGCCCGCTCGGGCAGGCCGGCCGCGTGGAACGGCGACTCCAGCAGGTGGGCCAGCGCGGGCTCGGCGATCGCGCCGAGGCCCAGGGAACAGACCGTGATGCCGAGCTGCGCCCCAGCGATCATCAGGGGGATCTGGTTCATCGCCGACAGCGCCCAGCGGGCCCGCTTCGAGCCGGCGGCCAGCGGCTCGATCACCGTCCGCCGGGACGCGATGAGCGCGAACTCGCTACCCACGAAGAACCCGTTGCCGAGCAGCAGCAGCACGGTCACCAACAGCTCAGGCATCGTCGTCCGGCTCCGCCGGGCGCAGCACCCGGACCTGCTCGATCCGGTGCCGTTCCACCTCCACCACGGTGAACTCCCAGCCACCGGCCTCGACCGTCTCGCCGGCCAGCGGGATGTGCCCGAGCCGGGCCATCAGGTACCCGGCCAGCGTCTCGTACGGCCCCTCGGGCAGCCGGAAGCCGGTCTGCTCGGCCAACTCGTCGGAGCGCAACACCCCGTCGACCAGCACGGTGCGCTCCCCGCCCGGCACGGTGAGCTCGACCGGGCCGACGTCGTCCACGCTGGCCGGATCGAACTCGTCGGCGATCTCCCCGACCAGCTCCTCGACCAGGTCCTCGATGGTGACCACGCCGTCCGTGCCGCCGTACTCGTCGACCACGATGGCCAGGTCGGCGCCGGCGGCCTTCAGTGCGGCCAGCACGCCGTCCAGGTCCAGGCTCTCCGGCACGTACACCGGCTCGCGGGCCACCGAGCCGACCGTGGTCGACGCCCGGGCGGCCAGCGGAACCCCCAGCGCGTCCGGCACCCCCGCCACACCGGTGACCAGGTCGAGGGTCTCCTCGTACACCGGGAACCGAGTCCGCCCGGTCTCCCGGGACAGCTCGAGCAACCCGGCCACCGTGGCCGTGGCACGCAGCGCGACCACGTCCACCCGGGGGGTCATCGCCTCGGCCGCCCGCTTGTCGCCGAAGCGGATGGTGCGGCGCAGCAGCATCGCGGTGTCCGGGGGCAGTGCCCCGGCCCGGGCGGAGATGGCCGCCAGCAGGCCCAGTTCCTCCGGCGAGCGGGCACTCCGGAGCTCCTCCTGCGGCTCCACCCCGAGCGCCCGGACGAGCCGGTTCGCCGAACCGTTCAGTCCCCGGATCACCCAGCCGAACGTCCGGGAGAAGGAGTGCATGGGGCCGGCGGTGGCCAGCGCGGTCGGCATCGGTCGAGCCAGCGCCGCGTTCTTGGGCACCAGCTCACCGAAGAGCATGGAGATCAGAGTCGCCAGGGCCAGCGCCAGAAACGGGGTGAACCGCTCCGTGCTGTCCCCGGCCACCGGACGCAGCAGCGGGGTGAAGACCCGGGCCAGGGCCGGCTCGGCCAGATAACCCGTGAGCAGCGCCGTGATGGTGATGCCGAGCTGCGCGCCGGAGAGCTGGAAGGAGAGCTCGCGCAGCGCCGTGCGTACCCTCAGGGCGGCCTCGTCGCCGGCGCCGGCCCGGCGGTCGATCTCCGCGCGATCGACCGTGACCAGGGCGAACTCGGCCGCGACGAAGAACGCGTTGCCGGCGGTCAGCGCAGCGAAGCCGACCAGGGGCAGCAGCGTGGCCAGGACAATCCCGTCGATGTTCGCCTCACCTCGGCGCGATTGTGCCACGGCGGGTGCCCAGCCACCGGCCGGGCCGGCCGACGGCTCAGCCGGCGACCGGCGCGGCCTCCTTGCCGCGCTGCGGCTGCTCCGGCTTGACCGAGCGGAGCAGCACGCTGGCCACGTCGATCACCTCGACCTGCTCGCCGGCGCCCTTGCCGTTCACCCCGTCGTTGAGCATCGTCGAGCAGAACGGGCAGCCGACGGCGACCGTCCTCGCCCCGGTGGCCATGGCCTCCTCGACCCGGTCCACGTTGATCCGCTTGCCGATCTTCTCCTCCATCCACATCCGGGCGCCGCCAGCGCCGCAGCAGAAGGAGCGCTCGCTGTTGCGCGGCATCTCGGTGATCTCGCCCTCGATGGCGTCCCCGAGCACCTCACGGGGAGCCGCGAAGATCCGGTTGTGCCGGCCCAGGTAGCAGGGGTCGTGGTAGGTGACCCCGCCGTCGACGGGCTGCACCGGGGTGAGCTTGCCGGTGGACACCAGGTGGGCCAGCAGCTGGGTGTGGTGAACCACCTCGAACTCGCCGCCGAGCTGGCCGTACTCGTTGCCGAGGGTGTTGAAGCAGTGCGGGCAGGTAGCGACGATCTTGCGCTTGGCCTTCTCCCGGCCCTCGAACGCCTCGTTGAGCGTCTCCACGTTCTGCTGGGCGAGCATCTGGAACACGAACTCGTTGCCGATCCGCCGCGCCGGGTCGCCGGAGCAGGTCTCGCCCTCACCCAGGATGGCGAACTTGACGCCCGCCTCGTTGAGCAGGGTCGCCACCGCGCGGGTGGTCTTCTTGGCCCGGTCCTCGAACGCGCCGGCGCAGCCGACCCAGAACAGGTACTCGAAGTCGTCCACCTCGCCGACCCGGGGCACCTCGAAGTCGAGACCCTTGGTCCAGTCCTCGCGGGTGTTCTGCGGGGCGCCCCACGGGTTGCCCTTGTTCTCCAGGTTGCGCAGCATGACGCCGGCCTCGGAGGGGAAGCTCGACTCGATCAGCACCTGGTAGCGACGCATGTCGACGATGTGGTCCACGTGCTCGATGTCCACCGGGCACTGCTCGACGCAGGCACCGCAGGTGGTGCAGGACCAGAGCACGTCCGGGTCGATGACGCCGCCCTCCTCGGCGGTGCCGATCAACGGACGGTCGGCCTCGGCCAGCGCCAGCACGTCGACGTGCGCGAGTTGCGCCGCGGTGGCCTTCTCCTCGCCGGTCAGGTCCTTGCCACCACCGGCCAGCAAGTAGGGCGCCTTGGCGTACGCGTGGTCGCGCAGGCTCAGCACGAGCAGCTTGGGCGAGAGCGGCTTGCCGGTGTTCCAGGCCGGGCACTGCGACTGGCAGCGACCGCACTCGGTGCAGGTGCTGAAGTCCAGCAGACCCTTCCAGCTGAACTGCTCGACCTGGGCGACACCGAACTGGTCCTTCTCCGGGTCGGCCTCCTCGAAGTCGAGCGGCTTGCCCTGGCTCGTCATCGGGCGCAGCGCGCCGAGGCCGGAGCCGGCCGGCCAGGCCGGCTCACGCTTGAAGAAGATGTTGGGGAACGCCAGGAAGCGGTGCCAGGCGACGCCCATGGTGACGTTCAGCGAGATGACGATCAGCCAGGTCATCGAGATGACGATCTTGATGAGGGCGGCGATGCTCGCCCCGTCCTGCCAGTCGGGCAGCACCGCGCCGACCGCGTGGCTGACCGGGGTGGCCCAGAGCGGGTACTCGAAGTGGTCGGTGGCGACCTTGAAGCCCCGGATCACGAACCCGAAGATCAGGACCAGCAGCACGATCCACTCGACGAAGTAGCCCTGCCACATCGTCGAGCCGGTGAACCGGGAGCGACCACCCGGCCGGTTCGGCCGGTTGCGCAGCCGGATCGCCATCAGCACCAGGATGCCGACCAGACCCAGCACGCCGATGATCTCGGTGGCCAGCCCGAAGACCACCCAGTGCCCGATGATCGGCAGCCCACCGGTCGGGGTGACCACCTCGAAGTACGCCTCGAGCACCAGCAGCGACAGCACGATGAAGCCGACCATCACGAACCAGTGCGCCGCACCCACCACGCCCCACTTGAGCATGCGGGTGTGGCCGGCGGTCTCCACCAGCATGGTCTTCGTACGGCTGACCTTGTCGGTGAACCGCTCCGGCGCGGGCTGGCCGAGCCGGATGACTGCCACCATCTTGAGGACCGCGCGTGCCGCAAGCCACACCGCCACGGCGGTGATGGCGGCCGCGAGGATCGTGGTGACGATCTGGACGCTGCCCATCGAGTTGGCCTCCCCGGTCTGCTGCCTGTCGAGCGGCTCGGCGACCGGGACCGGGTCAGGACGGAGCCGGCGTCGCGCCGCTGCCGCACCTGCGACCGGACCGGTCGATGACCTCGCTCCGCTCGGTCATGCAGTGCAGCCTACGCGCAAGGTTACCCAGCAGTAACGTGAGTCATCTCGCAGCGGGCCACGCCGCCCTGCGGACACCATAGGGTGCCCCGCCCGGTCCTGCCGGGCAGGGGCTCCGTGGGGTGACGTGAATCCTCCGGCGTGGCGACGCGCCGGGCCGGCTCAGCGCCAGCGGGAGAGCAGCGCCAACGAGGCGACCATCGCGCCGAAGCCCACCGCGAGGTTCCAGTAACCCCACGCCATGATCGGGTACTGCTGCTCGGAGAGGTAGTAGACCACCAGCCAACCGATGCCAGCGACGATCAATGCGACCGCGGTGATCGGCAGCCACACCGGGCTAGGCTTGCGCGACGATGCCGCCGTCGTCGGACGGACGTCCGTCGGCGGGGTGTACACCTTCTTCTTGCGGACCTGAGACTTGGGCACGACGCTCTCCAGAGGGGTGACGACCTCGTCCGGCCTGACAACCGGGCGCGGGGGCGACGGTCCATGGCCAATAATGTTCGAAAGCTAGCGTAGTCCGGAACGCCCGCCCGGACCACGAATGGGGTCAGGCCGGTGCACGGAGTGACCGAAAAAGGCGGGACTGTTCGCATCACCGGCCCGGCCGGGGCGGACCAATCCCCGAAACGCGGAAGGAACGCTCGGTGGAGTACACATCCGGCGCCGCCTCCTGGCAGAAGGTCCTTCGACGGGCCGGTGCCGGGCTGCTGCCCCGGCGACCGCGTCAACGCCGACCGGGCTGGTCGATCGGGGTGCCCCTGATCGCCGCCGCGGCGGGGCTGCTCTTCACCACCACCGCGACCACGGCCGGCGGCACCGCGCTACGAGAGGACCGTCGGCCCCAGCTCAACCAGCTCATCGAGGACCGCCGCGAGCAGGTGGCGGCGAGCGAGCGCCGGGCCGCCACACTGCGCGACGAGGTCGAGGAGCGGACCGACGCGCTGGCCGACTCGGACAGCCCGATCAAGGCTCAGCAGGACCGCGCCCAGGGCAGCCTCCAGGCCGCCGGGTTCACCAAGCTGACCGGCACCGGGGTGACGGTGGAGCTGAACGACGCGCCGCGACGCACCGACCAGACCCCCACGGACGCCAGCAACGACGACCTGGTGGTGCACCAGGGTGACGTGCAGGCGGTGGTCAACGCGCTCTGGGCCGGCGGGGCGGAGGCCATGTCAATCATGAACGTCCGCGTGCTGGCGACCAGCGCGGTACGCTGCGTCGGTAACACCCTGCTGCTCCACGGGCGGGTGTACTCCCCACCGTTCAAGATCGTAGCAATCGGCGATCCCGCTGCCCTCCAGCAGGCCCTCGCCAGCTCTGAGGGAGTCCGGTTGTTCAAGGACGCAGTCGACGACTACCAACTCGGATACAAGGAGACCGTCTCCGCGGTGACAGTCCCGGCATTCGAGGACTCGACCGCCCTGCGCTCGGCGACGGTGCCCCGGTGAGCGGCCCGGACGACCGGCGCGACGGGCGACACCGGGACCAGGCCGACGAACCGACGGCGTTCCTACCCAAGGTCGACCGGCCCGAGCGCGGAGCTGACCGGCCCGGCCTGGCCGGCAACTGGCCCGATCCGATGCTGCCCGCCCGACCCCGGGCGACGCGCCCAGCGGCCGTACCCGAACCGCCGGCCGCCCCCGGGCCTCCCCGGGGCGACGGGGCGCCGCCGCCGGCCGGCCGCGCCGACAACCTCCCGCGCGCCGACCGCCCGGCCCAGCCGAACGCCGGCCGGCCCGACCAGCAGCGGACCCCGACTCACCCGGGCACCGGAGCGCCTCCGCCGTGGCCCGGTGCCACCCCGGCCGGGTCGGGCCCGCACGGCGGGCCCGTCCGTCCCCCCGCAGCCACCGGCGGCCGACCGACCGCACCCGACCAGGGACCGGTCCGGCCGGCCGCACCCGACAACGCCCCCATCCGGCCGCCGGCGCCGCCGACCGCCCCGACCGCCCGCCCGCCGGTCGCCGGTGTGGACGCGCCCACCGCGTTCATCCCCACGGTCGGACCCACGCGCGCAACCGGCTCCCCGGCCGGGCCGGACCGCCCCGCCGACCCGGCCGCCACCGCGCTGATCCCGGCCGTGCCCGCCAGGCCCTCGTCCCGCCCGCCGGCCATGGACTCCACGGCGCTGATGGGTGCCGTCCCCCGCACCGCGGCCACCGACGAGCCGGCCGGCGCCGCGGACAGTCCCGCCGAACCACCGCGGCCCCGACGCGGCGAGCGGGTGGTCCAACTCCGGCCCCACCAGACCGGTGAGGGCTACAAGAGCGTCTACTCGGAGCTCACCCGCCCCTCGCTCGCGTCCCGGCTCCGCACCGGCGTCCGGCTCACCGGCGAGGTTCTGATCACCTTCGGCCTCGTGGTGCTGCTCTTCGCGGGTTACGAGGTCTGGGGCAAGTCGGCCATCGTCGACGCCCACCAGAACGACCTCAGCCAGCAACTCGCCCAGGCGTGGGGCCCGACCGACGACCCCACGGTCGTCCCGTCGGCCACCCCGAGCGTCAAACCGTCGCCGCCGGTTCGCGGCAAGCCCATCGCCGGCCTCTACATCCCCAAGCTCGACAAGAACTGGGTGGTGGTCGAGGGCGTCACCCAGGCCGACATCCGGTACGCCCCGGGCCACTACCCGGCCAGCGCGCTGCCCGGACAGGTCGGCAACTTCTCCGTCGCCGGCCACCGCAACCGGGCCACCTTCTGGCGGCTGGACGAGCTGGACGACGGCGACGCGATCGTGGTCGAGGGCAAGACCGACTGGTACGTCTATCGGGTGTCGCAGACCCGGATCGTCAGGCCGACGCAGGTTGAGGTGGTGGCACCGGTCCCCGGTGATCCAGACAAGAAGCCGACCCGGCGGATGCTCACCCTGACCACCTGCAACCCGAAGTTCGACAACTACCAGCGCTTGATCATCCACGCCGAGCTGGACCGGACCCAACCCAAGTCAGCGGGCCGCCCGGCGGAGCTGGGAGGCTGACCCGATGTACGCGTTCATCTGGCGCAAACTGCCGTTCGGCCTGGCCGGCAAGCTGACCGGTTCGGTGCTGCTCGCCGCCGCCGCGGTGGCCCTGCTCTGGTACGTGGCCTTCCCGTGGGCCGAGCCGCTGCTGCCCTTCGACGACGTGCAGGTCACCCAGGACTCCGGCGTACCCGGTGAACCGGGCGGCGGCGACGCGGTGACCGGGGAGACCCCGGCCGGCGACGAGCACGAGCTGCCGTACGACACCGACCGGAACAACTCCGCGCCGCCCTCGCCGAGCAGGTGACCATGCGCGTCCTGGTGATCGACAACTACGACTCGTTCGTCTTCAACCTGGTGCAATACCTGGGCCAGCTCGGGGTGGACTGCGAGGTCCGCCGGAACGACGAGATCGACGTCTCCGACGTGGGCAGGGTGGGTGCCGCCGGCATCCTGCTCTCACCCGGGCCGGGCAGTCCCGACCGCGCCGGCATCTGCCTGGACGTCATCCGGGAGTACGCGGGCGAGTTGCCCATCTTCGGCGTCTGCCTCGGCCACCAGGCGATCGGCGAGGCGTTCGGGGCGACCGTCACCCGCGCGCCCGAACTGCTGCACGGCAAGACCTCCGAGGTACGGCACCAGTCGGTCGGCGTGCTCACCGGTCTGCCCGACCCGTTCACCGCCACCCGCTACCACTCACTGGCCGTACTGCCCGAGACGCTCCCCGACGAGCTGGAGGTGACCGGCTGGACCGGCTCCGGCGTGGTGATGGCGATGCGGCACCGGACGCTGCCGATCGAGGGCGTGCAGTTCCACCCGGAGTCGGTGCTCACCGAGGGCGGCCACCTGATGCTCGCCAACTGGCTGGCCGGCTGCGGTCACCCAGAGGCGCTGGAGCGGGCCCCGGAGCTGGCCGCCGAGGTCGACGCCCGCCGCCGCGCCGCCTTCGCCACCGCCTGACGCCGGCCAGGCCGACTTCAAACCGGACGCTCAGCCCCGCAGCGCGTCCTGGACCGCGGGACTCGCGGGCGAGCGCACTGCCGGTGCCCGGCCCAGGGCTGCGTCCCAGGCCGCCTTGCCACTGGCGAAGTAGTCCCGGACCGACTTCTCGACCAGCAGGGCGGGGCCGCAACCGGTGCAGCGGGCCGTGACTCCGTCGACGTCGAGGCCGAGGTGCCGGCACAGCGTCACGGCCCGGGACACGTGGTAGGACTGGGTCACGATCAGGGCCCGCTCGACCCCGTACACCTCGCGCGCCCGGGCACAGCTGTCGTAGGTGTCCAGGCCGAACGGGTCGGACACCACGCGACGCGGGTCGACACCGAGCTCGGTCAGGTACGACGTCATCACGGCCGGCTCGTCACCCGACGTGCCACCCCCGTCGCCTGACACGAGGACCACCCGGGCCCGCCCACTGTTCACCAACTCGGCGGCGGTCTCCAGACGGCCGGCCAGCCGGTCCCCAGGTCGAGTTCGATCAGCCGCCACGGCGGTGCCGAGAACGATCACCACGTCGGCGGCCGGCGCGTCGGCCTCGTCGTACACGTGACCGCGCGCGGAGATCGTCGTCCAGAGCCACGGAAGGCTGGCGAGGAGCAGCGCGACCAGCCCCAGGGCGACCACCCGGGTCAGGCCTCGCCGCCACCGACGCTCGCGACCCGGAGGGCCGGTCACCGAAGCTTCGGCGGCGGTCACGCGGACGGTCCCGGAGCCCGAGCCACCGGGTCTACTGCTCGTTGAGCCGAGTGGGTGGGGGAGGGAACGGCAGCCCGGAACCGCCACCGTTACCGTCGCCCGGCTTGGTCGGCGTGGCGGTCGGCGTCGGCGTCGGCGTCGCTGGCGGACTCGGAGTCTCGTTCTCCGGCTCCGGCTGGGAGACGATGATCGTCACCGTCTTCCCCTGGGCCAACTGCGTGCCCGGCCTGGGGTTCTGGTCGGTCACCTTGCCGGCCTCCGCTGCGGGCACAAGGTCGCCGAGATCGACGTTGACCTTGTAGCCCGCCCGCTTCAACTCCTCCTCGGCCGCCTCCTGGGAGGAACCACGAACGTCCGGAACGCCACGGATGTTGCCCTTGGAGTAGGTGACCGTCACCTCGGTAGCCTCGGCCACCCGAGTCCCGGAGGTCGGCGACACGTCCAGGACGATGCCCTCGCTCTCCTTGTCGTCGCGCGGCTTGGGCTTGACCCTCAAGCCCAGGCCCTCAAGCCGAGCCTTGACCGAGTCGTACTTCGAGCCGACGAGGTCCTTCGGGATTACCACCTCGGGCTTGCCACCACACACCTGGACGGTCACCGTGCCGTTCTCCCGCAGCTGCGTCCCGGCCTCCGGAATCTGCGTGACGACGGTGTTCTTTTCGCAGGTGCCGTTCAGCACCTGGTCTCCGGCCTGCGGCTGGAAGCCGAGGCTGCGGATCTCGGCGAAGGCGGCCTCCTGGCTCTTGCCGGTGAGCGTGGGGACCGACTTCAAATTCTTGTCCGGCTGCTGACTCCAGAGCAGGGCGGCGACCAGGGCGATCACCGCCAGCACGCCAACGGCGCTGAAGGTCGCGATCAGCAAGGAGGACGCCTTGCGCTGGCGCGGGTCGCCGACCCGGGCCGGAATCTGGCGGGTCTGCGGCCCACCGCCGGCGGGCGGGTAGCCACCGCCGCCGCCGGCCGGAGCCATCGCCACGGTCTCCGCCTCGCGCATCACCGGGGTGGCCAGCACGGGACGGCCAGCGGCGGCGCGGAGCAGGTCGGCCCGCATCTCGCCGGCGCTCTGGTAGCGGTTGAGCGGATTCTTGGACAGCGCCTTGAGCACGATCGCGTCGACCGCGGGGTTGACGTCCGGGTTGATGTCGCTCGGCGTGGGCGGCGTCTCCCGCACGTGCTGGTACGCGACGCTGACCGGGCTGTCCCCGACGAACGGCGGGTGCCCGCAGACCAGTTCGAAGAGCACGCAGCCGGCCGCGTACACGTCGGAGCGGGCGTCCACGGCCTCACCGCGCGCCTGCTCCGGGGAGAGGTACTGCGCCGTGCCGATCACCGCGCTGGTCTGCGTCATGGTGGTCGCACCGCTGGCCAGCGCCCGGGCGATGCCGAAGTCCATCACCTTGACCTGGCCGGTCTGGGTGAGCATGACGTTGCCCGGCTTGATGTCCCGGTGGATGATGCCGTGCCGGTGGCTGAACTCCAGCGCCGCGCACATGTCGGCGCAGATCTCCAGCGCCCGGCGGGGCTGCAACCGGCCCTCGGCGCCGAGCACCTCCTTCAGAGTCCGTCCGTTGACGAACTCCATGACGATGAACGGCAACGTCTCACCGGTCGGCGCGGTCTCCTCGCCGGTGTCGTAGACCGCCACGATCGCCGGGTGGTTGAGCGAAGCCGCGTTCTGCGCCTCCCGACGGAACCGCATCTGGAACGTCGCGTCCCGCGCGAGGTCGGTGCGGAGCATCTTGATCGCGACGTCCCGACCGAGCCGGAGGTCGCGACCGCGGTGCACCTCGGCCATGCCGCCGTAGCCGAGCAGCTCGCCGACCTGGTACCTGCCACCGAGCAGGCGGGCCTGCGCTGTCATCGCGTCTGTCGTCCTTCGCTCGTCATCGTCCCGCCGTCGTCCGGCTGGAGCCGTACCTCAAGACGGTACGACGTCCGGGTCGCATCGTCGCGTCCGTCGAGCCGCAGCACGCCGGACGTCACGGTGTGCGGAGCCAGCGCACCGGGTTCACCGGCTTGCGACTGCTTCCGCAGGTTGTAGGAAATCACGCCGGAGCAGAGCAGGACCAGCACGGCCAGCAGGATGGCGAGGAGCACCATGCCGGGCCGGGACCGGCGCGGATCGGGTGCCGGCAGCGCTGGGCCGGCCTGCCGGGCGTACGCCTGCTGATACTCCTGCCGGACCGGTGCCTGCGGCACCGCGGCGGCGCCGCGCGGGTAACCGGCGGGGCTGACGGGCGGGCGTGCGTGCGGGACGGCCGGCGCGACGGCGGTGGGTCGGGGCTGCTGGGCCGGCGCGACGGCGGTCGGCCGCTGCCCGGCGACCGGCGGTCGGTGCGGGGCGCCCGGCGGGCGAAGCTGCTGCGCGGACGGCACCTGGGCCCGACCGGGTGCGGCGGGCGACGCCGGCGCCGCGGAGACCGGCCCGGAGTTGCCACCGGCCCTGGCCTGCTGGGAGAGCGCGGCCTTGAGCTGGCGGGCGACCCCGGCGAGGGCGGCGGCGCTGGGCCAGCGGGCTGCCGGGTCCTTGGCCAACGCCCGCTCCACCACGGCCCGGACCTGCGGCGGGATGTCCGCCGGCAACGGTCGGGGCGTCTCCCGGACGTGTCGCATCGCGATGTCGAGCGGGTTGTCGCCCTCGAACGGTCGCCGCCCGGCCAGGCACTGGTAGGCGACCACGCCGAGCGCGTACACATCGGAGGCCGGGGTGGCCACGCCACCGGTGGCCTGCTCCGGTGAGATGTACGAGGCGGTGCCGAGCACCGAGCCGGCGGCGGTGAGCTGGCCGACCATGTCGGAGCGGGCGATACCGAAGTCGGTCAGCACCAGCGTGCCGTTCGGCCGGACCAGCAGGTTGCCCGGCTTCACGTCGCGGTGCACGATGCCCTTCTCGTGCGCGGCGTGCAACGCGTCCGCGGCCTGCGCGACCAGGGCCATCGTCCGGGCCGGAGTGAGCCGGCCGACCCGGCTCAGCGTGGACGACAGGGCGTCGCCCTCGACGTACTCCATGACCAGGAAGGCGATCTGCTGGTCGTTGCCGAAGTCGTAGACGTCCACCACGCCGGGGTGGTTGATGGTGGCCATGGTCCGCGCCTCGCCGCGGAACCGCTCGGCGAAGTCCGGATCGTCGAGCAGCGCGGGGAGCAGGCTCTTCACCGCGACCGTCCGGCCGAGCACCTGGTCGGTGCCGCGCCAGACGTCGCCCATGCCGCCGCTGGCGATCCGCTCGTCGAGACGGTAGCGGTTGCCGAGCTGGACGCCGGGGCTGAGCATGTCAGCGACCCCCCGGGTCGGCGATGGCGGCCCGCATGATCTGACCGCCGATCCGGGCCGCCTCGGAGCTGCCGCCGCTGCCGGCCTGCTCCAGTACGACGCAGACCGCGGAGACCGGGGTGCCGTTCTTGTCGAGCGCGAACCCGATGAACCAGCCGTGGTCGGGCCGGTCCGGGGCGGACTGCGCGGTGCCCGTCTTGCCGCCGACCGTGTAGCCGCTGATCGCCGCGTTCCGGCCGGTGCCCTTCTGCACCACGCTGACCATCATGTCGCGGAGGTCGCCGGCGACCTGCCCGTTGACCGGCTGGCGCAGCTCCCGCGGCTTCGCGGTGTAGTAGCTGGTGGTCCGGTCCGGGGCGAGCAGCTGCCGGACCAGGTACGGCCGCATCTGGCTGCCGCCGTTGGCGACCGCCCCGGCGATCATGGCCCCCTCCAGCGGGGTCATCCGGACGTTGTTCTGGCCGATCGAGGACTGGGCCAGTGCGGCCGGGTCGGTGCTTCCGTCCGGGTTCTGCATGTCTCCGGTCCGGCTGGCCGCCGTGCGCAGCCCGTCCTCGCCGAGCTGGCCGACGGTGAGGTCGTCCTGCTCGAAGCCGAACTGCTGGGCCTTCTCCTTGATGGTGTCGGCGCCGAGCCGCACGCCGAGCTGGGCGAAGCCGGTGTTGCACGATTCGGTGACCGCGTCCAGCAGGGTGACCTGCGACTTCGGGCAGATCGACGGGTGGGCGTTACGGATCGGGCTGCCCGAAGTGGGCGGGGTGTAGCTCGACCCGGCCGGGATCGAGGTGGATTTGCTGATCCCGTTCTCCAGCGCGGCCGCGGCCACCACGATCTTGAAGGTGGAGCCCGGCGGCAGCGTCTCGGAGAGCGCGCGGTTCTTCAGCGGGCCGTCCGGGTCCTGATCCAGCTTGTTGAACGCCGCCGCCGCCTCAGTGCTGTCGTGGACGGTCAGCGGGTTCGGGTCGAAGCTGGGCATGGAGACCAGCGCCTGCACCGCGCCGGTGCGCGGGTCGATGGCGATCGCCGCGCCCTTCTTCACACCCACCTGGTTGTTGCGCAGCTGGTCGTACGCCACGTCCTGGGCCCGCTTGGAGAGCGTGAGCAGCACGTTGCCGCCACCGGTCTGGTCGCCGGTGAACATGTCCTTGAACCGGTCGCCGATCAACTGGTCGCTGGTGCCGGCCAGGAAGTCGTTCTCCACCCGTTCGATGCCCTGGTCCGCCAGGTTGACCGGCTTGTAGCCGAGCACGTGGGCGTACTTGGCGCCGCCCGGGTAGGAGCGCAGGAACTTCAGCTTGCCGGTGGTCTCCTTGCTGGTGGCCACCGCCGTGCCACCGGCCTCGATGTTGCCGCGCTTGCGCTTGTAGTCGGCGACCTGGACCCGACCGTTGTAGTCGCTGGTGCGGTACTCGTCGGCCTTGTACGCCTGGATCCAGTTGAGGTTCGCGAAGAGCAGACCGAACAGGACGATGACGACGACGCCGACACGGCGCAGGGGTGCGTTCACGGCTTGATCACCTCCGTGGGAGCACCGTGCAGCTGCTCCGGCGGGCCGCCGGTGGGCCGGGCAGCCTTGCCACCGCTCCCGCTGACCGGCCGGCGGGCTCCGTCGGAGACCCGCAGCAGCACCGCGATGAGCAGCCAGTTGGCCATCAGCGACGAGCCACCGGCGGACAGGAACGGGGTGGTCTGACCGGTGAGCGGGATGAGCTTGCTGATGCCGCCGACGATCACGAAGACCTGCAGGCCGAGGGTGAACGCGAGACCGCCGGCGAGCAGTTTGCCGAACGAGTCCCGCACCGCGAGCGCGGCACGCAGGCCCCGCTCCACGATCAGCAGGTAGACCACCAGCAGCGCGGAGAGACCGAAGAGGCCGATCTCCTCACCGATGCCGGCGAAGATGAAGTCGTTCTGCACCTCGGGCAGGATGTCCGGTTGACCGCCGCCCGGCCCGGCGCCGAAGAGCCCGCCCGTGCCCAGGGCGAGCAGGCCCTGGACGAGCTGGTAGCCCTTGTCGGTCGGGTCGGCGAACGGATCCAACCAGATCTCGGCGCGCACGTAGAAGTTGGCGAACGGCCCGCCGATCGTCGAGCCCAGGACGTAGGCGAGGTAGGCGCCCCCGAAGAAGAGGATCAGACCGATCAGCAGCCAGCTGACCCGTTCGGTGGCGATGTAGAGCGTCACCACGAACATGCCGAAGTAGAGCAGCGAGGTGCCCAGGTCCTTCTCGAAGACCAGCACCAGGAGGCTGATCAGCCAGACCACGACCACCGGGCCCAGGTCGCGCCCACGCGGGAAGTCGATGCCGAGGAAACGCCGGCTCGCCAGCGACAGCACCTCGCGCTTGCGCACCAGGTAGTAGGCGAAGAACACCAGCAGTGCCAGCTTGGCGAACTCACCCGGCTGGATGGAGAACAGGCCGACATCGATCCAAAGTCTGGCGCCGTTCTTCTCGGAGATGCTGCGCGGCAGCACCGCCGGGAGCATCACCAGCACGATGCCGGCCAGGCCCAGGGTGTACGCGTACCGGGAGACCGAACGGTGGTCGCGCATGATGGCGAGCAGACCGGCGGCGAGGATCACCGAGAGGAGCGTCCAGGCCAGCTGGCGCCCGCCCTGCCCCGCGAAGATGGCCAGGCTCTCCCGGTCGGCCACGGGGGCCTCGCCCAGGTCGATCCGGCGCAGGAAGCCCACCCCGAGGCCATTGAGCAGCGCCACCGCCGGCAGCAGCGCCGGGTCGGCGAACGGGGCGAGGAACCGGATGACCAGATGCAGGCCGAGGAAGACCGCGCCGAGGGCGGCGGCGGGCATCCAGAAGTCCGGGGTGACCGTGTCCAGCAGGTTCGCCTCGACGGTCGCCCCGTACGCGGCCACCAGCACCATGGCGAGCAGCAGCAGGGACAGTTCGGCGTTGCGTCGGGACCGGGCCAGGCGTACGCCGGACTCCCCGCCCGTGGTGGCGGGCGAGGGTGCCGGTGTGGCCGCTACGGTCACGGGTGGAGTCCTCGGGATCTCAGCTGACGCTCACTCGGGAGACCGGCAACCGGCCGGGTCGAGCCCTGGCGTGGTCGAGTCGGAGGGCGTGGCGTCGGGTGTGGTGGTCGGATCGGTCACGCCGACAGCGGCGGTCGCACCGGTGGTCGGGCTTGCGCTGACGACCCCGGTGGGGGTCACCGACGCTTTCGCGCTGGGGCTGCCGTTCGGTGCCGGCGTCGTCCCGGCCGGCGTCGGGGTCGGCGTGGGCGTCGGCGTCGCGCCAACCACGGCGGTCGGGTCGGCCGGGCAGATCGGCTTCAGGTTGGGGTTGCTCGGGATGTCGCTGGTCAGCTCGGCGAGTTGGCGCTCGGCATCCGGCTCGCTCTTGGCCCGGATGCCCACCTTGACGGTGTCCTGCGCCGCCACGGTGAGGTCGTCCAGCCGGGTGCCGCTGGTGCGATGCACGGTGGAGAGGTCCATCCCGGCGATCTGACCCTGGATGCCACGGAAGACGGCGACCTGGCCCTCCTCGGTGGCGCCCACGTAGTACTGCTGTTGCGTGTAGGTCCAGCCGGCGAAGAGCCCGCCGCCGAGGATCACCAGCAGGGCCAGCGCCATGGCGGTGGCCCGCACCGGACGGCGCTTCGGCTCCTGCTCGTCGTCCGCCGCCGGCGGCTCCTCGGGCGCGGCCGGGCGCGGCGCGGACAGCGCCGAGGCCCGGGCGGCCGGGGTGGAGTCGTCGGCGGAGGTGGCCATGCCCCGGTCGCGGGCGGCGGCGCCGCCGACGATCGGGGTCGCCTCGACGATGTCCTGATCCGTGGCGTCCGCGATGATCACCGTGATGTTGTCCGGCCCACCGCCGCGCAGCGCGAGTTGCACCAGCCGCTCGACGCACTGCTGCGGGTCGGCGTACTCCCGCAGGGTCTCGCCGATGGTCTCGGCACTGACCACGCCCGAGAGGCCGTCGCTGCAGATCAGGTAGCGGTCGCCGGGCAGCACCTGGCGCACCGAGTACTCCGGGTCGATGTCCCGGCCGTCCAGGGCCCGGGTGAGCAGTGACCGCTGCGGGTGGCTGCTCGCCTCCTCGGCGCTGATCCGACCCTCGTCGACGAGCATCTGGACGTAGGTGTCGTCCTTGGTGACCTGCGCGAACTCACCGTTGCGCAGCAGATAGGCCCGCGAGTCGCCGATGTGGACCATCCCCAGCTTGCTGCCGGAGAAGAGGGTCGCCGTCAGCGTGGTGCCCATCCCCTCCAACTGCGGGTTGGCGTCCACCGTGTCGCGGAGTTGTTGGTTGGCGGTGCCCACGGCCGAACGCAACGCGTCGACGAGAGCGTCCCCCGGGACGTCCTCGTCGAGCGGCGCCATGGCACCGATGACGATGTTGCTGGCGACGTCACCGGCGGCCATGCCGCCCATGCCGTCGGCAACGGCGAGTAGCCGCGGCCCGGCGTAGACGGAGTCTTGATTGCCGTCTCGGATCAGACCGCGGTCGCTGTGGGCCGCATAGCGCAGGGTCAGAGTCATGGCCGTAATTCGAGGGAAGTGCGGCCGATCCGGATCGGCACGCCGAGGGGGACGGGGGTTGGTCCGGTGACCTTAGCGCGATCTAGGTACGTGCCGTTAGTCGAGCCGAGGTCCTCGACGAACCACTGCCCTTCACGCGGCACGAGCCGGGCGTGCCGCGCGGAGGCGTAGTCGTCGGTGATGACCAGGGTGGAGTCCTCGGCCCGACCGATGGTGATCTGCGCTTCACCGAGAGTGATTCGAGTGCCGGCCAGCTGGCCAGCGGTCACCACCAGCTGGTGTGCCGCCCTGCCCCGCTTCACCTTCGCTGGCTTGGCCGCTTGCCCCGTCGAGGCGCCCACCGCACGCGGCGCCGCCACCAGACGACCGGACCGGGCCCCCGCGAAGAGGTCCCGGCGGATCACACCGACCACCGTGAACACGAAGATCCACAACAGGATCAGGAACCCGAACCGGGCGACGGTGATGACCAGTTCCGGCAAGGCGGGTCAGCCGTCCACGCGGAAGGTCAGCGTCGTGGTGCCGAGCTGGACCATGTCACCCGGGTTGAGGGCGACCGCGGAGACCCGCTGGCCGTTGACCATGGTGCCGTTGGTCGACCCCAGATCGGTCAGCACGACCTGGCCGCCGTCGAAGTCCAGTCGGGCGTGTCGCCGGGAGATGCCGACGTCGGGCAGGCGCAGGTTGGCCTGGTCGCCGCGACCGATCACCGTCGACCCCATCTGCAGGGGATAGGTGCGCCCGTCGCCCGAGACCAGCCGCACGTTGCGGCCGCCACCCTGCCCGGGCGGCGGACCGTAGCCGCCACCCTGGTCGTACGCGGGGTAGGCGGGCGGGCCGGCGTCGTAGCCGGGTGCCGAGACCGGGGCGACCTCGCCGCCGGTGTAGACCTCGGCGGTGACCCGGAACATCCCCGTGTCCAGGCCCTCCCCCCGTTCGATCTCGACGATCACGTCGCCGTAGACCGTCCAGGCCTGCTCGCCGATGAACTCCGCCTGCGACTGGGCCAGCTCCTGGGCCAGCGCGGCGGCATACGGCGCCAGACGACTGTGGTCGAACGGCGAGAGATCGATCACGTAGCGGTTGGGCACCAACGTGCGCCCACCGGCCAGGATCGCCTTGTGCGCCTCGGCCTCCCGCTGCATGGCGTTGAGGATCTCCACGGGGTGGACCACCCCTTTGAAGACCTTGGCGAAGGCCCCTTCGACCAGGCCTTCCAGACGCTTCTCGAAGCGTTGCAGCACGCTCACCGGCTCCTCCTCGGGTCCCGAGGACATGATGGTATCCGGCCGGCGCGCGCGCAGCTCACACGCCGCTCGGCCGCCTGCTACCGGCCCGTTCGGATGGGCCGGGTCTCCCGTGCTAATCTTTCGTCCGCCACGAACGGTAACCGCTCGTGGCGAGCGCCGGGGACAGCGTAGTATCTCCGGGGCCTGCTGGAGACAGTGGGCTCGGGGCGGCTAGAGTGTTCCGGGTTGTGCCACGGGGATGTGGCGGAATGGCAGACGCGCACGGTTCAGGTCCGTGTGCCCGAAAGGGCGTGGGGGTTCAACTCCCCCCATCCCCACCAACGACGAGGGCTCCGCAGAATGCGGGGCCCTTCCGTCATATCGGGGCCGTGCCCGTCGTCACGCTATGCTCCGATGGTTTCTGCCTCCGATGGACCAGGAGTGGCGTGTGAGTGTCGCGTTGGTGACCGGGTCGGGTGGTCTGATCGGCTCCGAGGCGGTCCGGCACTTCGCCGGCCTCGGCCTGGACGTCGTCGGCATCGACAACGACATGCGCCGGTACTTCTTCGGCGAGGACGGCTCCACCTCGTGGAGCCTGGAGCGACTCAGCCGTGACCTGGGCACCGCCTACACCCACTTCGCGGTGGACATCCGGGACCGGGACGGCCTGGAACAGGTGTTCAAGAAGTACGGCTCCGACATCGCCGTGGTGATCCACAGCGCGGCGCAGCCGAGTCACGACTGGGCCGCCAAGGAGCCGTACACGGACTTCGACGTGAACGCCGGCGGCACGCTCAACATTCTGGAGAACACCCGACGACACGCGATCGACGCGCCGTTCATCCACTGCTCCACCAACAAGGTCTACGGTGACCGGCCCAACAGCCTGCCGCTGATCGAGCTGGAGACCCGGTACGAGCTGCCCGAGGACCACCGCTGGTACCAGGGCATCACCGAGGACATGTCGATCGACAACTCGCTGCACTCGGTCTTCGGCGCGTCCAAGGTCGCCGCGGACGTGATGGTGCAGGAGTACGGGCGCTACTTCGACATGAAGACCGCCTGCTTCCGGGGCGGCACCCTGACCGGGCCGGCGCACTCGGCGGCCGAGCTGCACGGGTTCCTGGCCTACCTGATGCGCTGCGTGATGGAGGGCCGGACGTACAACCTGTTCGGCTACAAGGGCAAGATGGTCCGCGACGCGATCCACTCGCGGGACGTGCTGACCGCGTTCGAGGCGTTCTTCCGGGCGCCGCGTTCGGCGGAGGTCTACAACCTTGGCGGAGGCCGGCACTCCAACACGTCACACATCGAGGCGTTCCGGATCGCCGAGGAGATCACCGGCCGCGAGGCGCAGATCAACTACGTCGAGCAGAACCGCACCGGCGACCACCAGTGGTACGTGAGCAGCATGGCCCGGTTTGAGGAGCAGTACCCGGAGTGGAAGATTACGTATGACGTCCCGATGATCCTGCGGGAGATCTACGAGGCCAACGTGGACAAGTGGGTGCCCCAGGCATGACCGCCCAGACCAAGCGCAACGTGCTCGGCGTCCTGGTCGACGCCACCGACTACGACGCGGCGACCGACGCCGTGGTGACCGCGGCGCACGAGCGGCGTCCGCTCGCGCTGACCGCGCTGGCCGTGCACGGTGTGATGACCGGGGTGCTGGACCCGGCGCACAACGCCCGGCTCAACTCCTTCGACGTGGTCACCCCCGACGGCCAGCCGGTGCGCTGGGCGCTCAACCTGCTGCACCATGCCGGGCTCACCGACCGGGTCTACGGGCCGACGCTGACGCTGCACGTGCTGTCGCGCTTCGCCGACGAGGGGCTGCCGGTCTACCTGTACGGCTCCACCGAGGAGACGCTGGCCAAGCTGATCCCGGCGCTGGAGCGGATGTTCCCGGCGCTGAAGATCGCCGGGGTGGAGCCGTCCAAGTTCCGCGCGGTCCAGCCGGGCGAGGACGCCGAGATCGCCGACCGAATCCGGTCCAGCGGTGCCCGCCTGGTCCTGGTCGGGCTTGGCTGCCCGCGCCAGGAGGTCTTCACGTACGCCATGCGCCCCCTGCTCGACATGCCGCTGATGGCGGTCGGGGCGGCCTTCGACTACCACGCCGGGCTGCTGCGCCAGCCCCCGTCGTGGATGCAGCGCGTTGGCCTGGAGTGGTTCTGGCGGCTCGGGCTGGAGCCGAAGCGGCTCTGGCGCCGCTACGTGATCCTCAACCCGGCCTACCTGGCCCGGCTCGCCGGGCAGAAGACCGGCCTGTGGAAGGCCCGCCCGCCAGCGCCCGCCACCGAGCGGCCGGCCACCTTCGCGGTCTGACCCCGATCCGTACGGCACGAGGCCCCACCCGGCGTTCCGGGTGGGGCCTCGGCCGTGGGAACCAGGTCAGAGGGTCAGGGTCCAGGTGTTGATGTAGCCGGTGTCCCCGGAGTAGACGTCCCGCACCTGCAGTCGCCAGGTGCCGTTCGCCGCCTCACTGGAGACGTTGGCGGTGTAGGTCGTGTTCACGTTGTCGGCACCGTCGAAGTAGCTGCTGTTCTTCAGCCGGTACGCCGAGCCGTCCGGGGCGACCAGGTCGACCACCAGGTCACCCCGGTACGTGTGCACGATGTTCACCGCGACGGTCGAGGACGCCGAGGCGTTGCGGTTGCAGCCGGCGATCGTGATCAAGCTGGACACCGTGGCGCCGGTGTCCGGGATCGCGACGTCGGTGCCGTTGGTGCCGGAGCAGCCACCGCCACCCGAGCCGGTCACGGTCAACGTGTACGTGGCCGTCCGGGTGCCCGCCGCACCGCTGCCGGTGATGGTCACCGGGTAGCTGCCGGCGGGGGTGCTCGCCGAGGTGGCGATGGTGAGGGTGGACGAGCCGCCCGACGTCACCGTCGACGGGCTGAACGACGCGGTCGCCCCGGCCGGCAGGCCACTGGCGGAGAGGCTGACCGACTGGGCGGAGCCGGCGGTGGTGGCCGTACCGACGGTGGCCGTCACCGAACCGCCCGGCGCGGTGGAGCCGAAGGTCGGCGACACCGAGACCGAGAAGTCGTTGGCCGGCGGGGTGCCGTTCACGACGTAGAGCAACCGGTTCGGGGTGCCGGTGCCGACGTTGGTCACCACGTTCGGGGTGGAGTTGTTGACCAGGTTGTCCCGGACCTGCTGCGGGCTCCACGACGGGTTCGCCGAGAGCACGAGCGCGGCGGCCCCGGCGACGTGCGGTGACGCCATGGAGGTGCCGCTGATGGTGTTCGTCGCGCTGCTGCCCGTGTACCAGGCCGAGGTGATGTTGACGCCCGGGGCCAGGATGTCGACGCAGGTGCCGAAGTTGGAGAAGCTCGCCGCGGCGTCGTTGTTCTGCGTCGCGCCCACGGTGATCGCGGAGGCGACCCGGGCCGGGGAGTAGTTGCAGGCGTTCTGCCGGACGCCGAGGGCGTTGCCATTGCCGGCGGCGACCGCGTACGTGACGCCGGAGTTGATCGAGTTGGTGACGGCCGTGTCGATCGAACTGTTGGCGCCACCACCGAGGCTCATGTTCGCCACCGCCGGCTTGACCGCGTTCGCGGTCACCCAGTCGATACCGGCCACCACCTGGGCGTTGGTGCCGCTGCCCTGGCAGTTGAGCACTCGGACGCCGACGATCTGGACGCCCTTGGCCACCCCGTACGACGAGCCGCCGACCGTGCCCGCCACGTGCGTGCCGTGGCCGTTGCAGTCGTCGGCGGAGCCGCCGTCCACCGCGTCGAAGCCGGAGACGGCCCGCCCGCCGAAGTCGTTGTGCCCGTACAGCACGCCGGTGTCGATGATGTAGGCGCGGACGTTCGACGCCGTGTTCGGGTAGGTGTACGAGCTGTTCAGGGGCAGGTTCCGTTGGTCGATCCGGTCCAGGCCCCAGGACGGCGGGTTGGTCTGGGTGCCGGCGATCGAGACGGTGTGGTTCTGCTCGACGTACGCCACCGCCGGGTCCGCGGCGATCCGCGCGGCGGCCTTCGCGCCGACCCGGATCTCGAAGCCGCGCAGCGCCGCGCCGTAGGTGCGGGCCACCGTGCCGCCGTGCCGGCCGACCAGCCGGTCCGCGTTGTCGCCGACCGTGCCCCGGCTGACGGCGGTGTCCTTGAAGACGACGATGTAGCTGTCCGCGACGGCCGTGTCTCCGCCCGCCGCCCGGATGGCACCGGTCGGTTCGGCGGCCAGGGCGGGTGTGGCAGCGGCCAACAGGGTCAGTGTGGCCACCCCGACGAGTACGGACCTGTGGGCAAGACGCATCTCTTACCTCCCTCCGACCGGCAGCCGCCCGACGCGGGTCCCGCTCAGATTCGTGACGGCCGATCTTTCCGAGAGTAGGTCAACGTAGTGACGAAGATAAACATGTCGCATCGTTCATAACACGGAAAGGATGCCCCCTACGGGACGGCGTCCGGGACGAACGAGGGCTGCGCCCGGAGTCGCGGACGGCCGCGACCGGGCAGGCTGACCAGCATGGAGAGCCCCCTCGCCGCCCTGTTGCCGATCGCCGTCCTGTGGCTGGCCGCTGGCGTGGTCGCGGACGGCCTGCCCCGGCTGGACCGCGCCCGCGCGCTGCGCCGACGCGCTGGACACCTGCTCATCCTGACCCTGGTGGGCCTGACGCTCACGGTGACCGTCCTCGCGGCCGGGCTGCTCAGTGCCGGGAACACCCCGGCCGACCAGGCCGCCGCCGCCCTCGATATCGCCGGGCTCCCCACCCTCGTGGTCGCGGTCTGCACCGTACGCCGGGTACGCCGGCTCTGGGCCGGCGCGGGAGCGTTCGCCGCGGCGCCCGAGACGCCCGCGCCGCACGGTCTTCGGGCCGCCGCCGCGCACCCGTTGATCGGGTTGCCGTTGCAGGTCACCGGGGTACTGACGGTGCCCGCGGTGGTCGCGGCGAGCGGCACCGACCTCTTCGCCGAACCGGGCGTCACCGGTCCGGCGATCACCGTCGGCGCGCTCGGGATCCTGGCCATCGGCGTCCGGCACGCGCTCCGGCACAACCGGCTCGCCGAGCGGGCCCAGCCGGATCCGGCGAAGTCAGCGCGAGCGGCCGGGCCCCTGCACGTATAGCAGCTCCAGGATCGCCCGGGTCGCCTCGAACCAGCGGTCCAGCCAGCCCGGCGGCGGAACGCTGCCCTTCGGTGGCAGCTCCATCAGCAGGCCGCGCAGCAACGGGTGGTCAGCCAACGACCCGGTGGGCTCCATCGGCCAGCCGCTCGGCGGGAAGGACGGCTCGACCAGTGGGTTCGGGTCCAGCGAGGGCAGCGAGAGCGGCGGGTCGCCCGCCTCGGTCGCCGGCGCCTCCCGCCCGCTCATCTCCTGGTCGGTCGAGACCACCTCGGTCAGTACGGTGTCCCGACGCGCCCCGCGGTACTTGCCACCGAACCGCTCCGGCTTGCCCGGACCGTTGGTGAGGTTGTCTGACCCGATCGTCGTCATCCGTCTCGCCTACCTCGCTGGGTTGCGGATCGGTGCGGCGGGTCGTCGACCAGCGCCGTACCGATTCGTTCAACGAGACGGACCCGCTGTGGCGACGGGAATCCCGGCGGAACCTCGCCGAGCGCGCCTCCGCGCGCGGAGCGGGAGCCCGCCGGCGCGGCACGCGAAGGCCCCCGCCCGGTCGAGACCGGACGGGGACCTCACGTGACCGCTCGGTCAGGCCGAGCCGAACACACCAACTCTGGTGCCGGCGACGAAGGCGTGCCAGTCACCCGGGGCGAAAACCAGGGCCGGGCCGGCCTTGTCCTTCGAGTCCCGCACTCCGACCGCCCCGGTCACGTACGCCACCTCCACGCAGTTGTCACAGTTCGGCCCGCTCTTCGAGCTCTTGAACCACGTTGCCTGCGTCAGGTCCACGGGGAACCCCTTGGTCGCCATTTCCACAACGGCTCCTCTGCCAGTTTTGCGATGTGTGCGACGGACTCCTCCGGACGAATGGCCGCGGCGCGGATGTGATCGAAGATGAAGCTGTACTTCTGTAGTTCGTCGCTCTTCTCAAGGAAAAGCCCACCCGTGGCGTTCTCCGCGTACACGACATCCGGATCACCGGCCTCGGGGAAACTGAGGATCGTGAAAGTGCCGTCCATGCCGGCGTGCGCACCGACCTCGAAAGGCAGGATCTGCAACGTCACGTTCGGCAACTCGGCCACTTCGACCAACCGCTTGAGCTGGCCACGCATCACCTCGTCCCCACCCACCGGCCTGCTTACCACCGCCTCATCGAGCACCACCCACAGATCGACCGGATCGTCCTGGGTCAACAACGACTGACGGCCCAGTCGGACACGCACCCGTTGGTGGACCTGATCGGCGGTGAAGTCCGGCCGGGCGGCGCGGATCATCGCGCCGGCGTACTCCTCGGTCTCCAGCAGACCCGGCACCACCTGCTGCTCGTACGCCCGAATCGAGCTCGCCGCGGCCTCCAGCCCGACGTACGCGCCGACCAGCACCGTGCTGTACGGGTGCCACCAGCCCTTCTGCCGGGCCTCCCGGGCGATCTGCACGAGTTCGTCGCTCTCGGCACCGACCACGCCGTAGATCCGCAGCATGTCCCGGACGTCGCGCGGGGTGGCCGTGGTGTGCCCGGTCTCGATCCGGGAGACCTTCGACGCCGAGCACTCCAACTGCTCGGCGACGACTTCGATGGTGATCCCGGCGGATTCCCGCTGGCGGCGCAGCTCGGCACCGAGCCGCCGCCGTCGGATGGTGGGGCTGCGCCGCTCACTCATGGCGCTCCCCGGTCACTGCTTTCCGCCGCTGGCTGCTCGACCCCACTTCGGGCTACCTCCGGTCGACGCGCCACTGGCTGCCGCCCGCCGGGGGCGCGACCGTCGACCGGCGAGCGTTCGCGGCGAGGGGGTGGTGCCGGTCATCGGCCGGCCGCGACGGGCGAAACCGGCCCTCAGTGTGCCGTCCGGACGCGGATGGCTTCAAGCGCCGCTTTGTGGAAGGCACTCACGTATCGGCAAAAGTCGACGTGCAACTTGCATGAAGCACGTCACTGATGCACTCTGTCCGCATGGCACGGATCACTCAGCGTCTCCGTCCGGTCCCCCGGTGTGGTGATCCCACCGACCCGGGGAACCCGGGCACGACGCGGGCCCGGCCGGCGACACCGAGAGCTACTCCGGGGTGAGGACCCCGCCGCTGCAAGCCAGCCGGCTGCGGCGGCGGGCGCGGTTCCCGGAAGCAACCGGGTGATGGTCGGGTGGCGGCACGCCACCAGCGGAGTACGGCCCGACCGCCACCACCCGCACCACCGGTCCACGAGGCGCGAACCCGTCACCGGGCCGAGACGTTTCCCCCGACCAGTCACCGCCGGCACGAATGCCGGCCGACCTCCCCAGGAGCCCATGTGCTTCCCCGCTCCGGTGACGTACTGCACGTGACTCGCGCGGCGAGTGTCCAGTTCCTCAGGCCCATCAAGTTCCGGGTGATCCGGGTGCTCGACTGGCCGACCTACGACGGTTGGCTCTGGCTCGACGGCTACGAGTTGAACACCGCGGGCGACGCGGTCAACCGTCGGTCGATCTTCGTCCAGCGGGGCGGGTTGCAACAGGTGCAGGCCGCACCGGAGCCCCGCCCGCACACCGTACGGAGCCGGCGACCGGTCGTCCGTACACCGGTCCGGGTGGGCTGACCGACGCGATCCGCCGCCGGTGGGCGTGCCGTCGCCATAGAATTGGTACGCCCACCCCGGCACCGTTCCACCCGCGCGTCCAGGGCCCTGAGCCTGGGATGGTCATGGTCAATCAGCCCGCCGTGCGGCGGCACCACCGCTCCCGTATCGCCTACGCTTTCGGACTGCTCGCCCTGCTCGGGGCCGTGACCACGTTCGTGGTCCTGGCCCGCGGCCCGGCGCTGTCGTCCACCCGACTGACCACTCCGGTGCCCGCACCGGAGATCACCGTGGTCGACGCCGACCCACCGACGTACGACGAACCCGGCTGGTTCGACACCCATGCCCCGGACGACCGTGCCGACGCGGCCGACCCGACCGGCCCGGCCGCCGGGGCCGGTGGCGGCGGTCAGTCCGGCGGGCGGCAGGAGATCACCGAAGCCGGTCCGGCGCGGAACACCGCGACCGACGTCCGCCGCTCGCTGTTCTGGTCCGGGATCTTCGGCCTCACCATCTCGCTGGCCGGCCTCGGCCTGGTCGGCACCCGCCGCCGGATGTGGTGAGCACCGGTCACCGCGTGCGTGTCGCCGTGGGACTAGGCGTAGCCGGGCTGGTCCCGGTCGAGGGCTGGGCCTGGGACACGATCAGCAGCACCTCCTCGTCGGCGGGCAGCATGGTGCCGGCCTCCGGTTCGGTGCCCACCACCGTCCCCGGTGGCAGCTCGGACGGGCGGTACACCACCCGGTAGGCCAGCCCGAGCCGGTCCAGCAGCCCTTCCGCGGTGGCCTGCGGCAGGCCGGCGAGCGGCGGCACCGGCTTCTCGGCCGGCGCGGTGGTGGCCGCCGGGCTGCTCGGCGTCTCACTGGTCGGCGCCGCCGAGGTCGGGGCCGCGCTGGTCGGTGCGGCGCTCGTGGCACTGGGCGGCGGCAGCGACGGGGTGGACCCCGGGTCGCCATCCCCGTCGTCGTTCTGCGCGGCGAGCACGACCCAGAGCGCGGCGCCGAGCAGGCCGGCGAGCAGGAGCGCGAGCACCCCCCAGAGGATCGGCAGCCACCAGCGTCGGCCACCCTGCTCCTCGGCGTACCACTCCCCGGAGGGCTCGGCCGGTCGGGGCGCCCGGACCTCCGCCCGCCCGGACCACGGCGCCGGGGTCGCCCGCTCGGCAGGCATGGGCGCGGTCCGGTCGGGAGGCGTGCCCGGCTGCGTCAGCGCGGAGCGGTCGATCGGCATGGTCTGATCGGGCGACGCGGCGGGACCCGACGCGGCCCGGTCGATCGGCGCGGTCTCATCCGGCGACGCGGCCCGGTCGATCGGAGCGGTCTCGTCGGGGGACCCGGTGGTGGGGGTGGCGGGCTCCTGGCGGTCGTCGCTCATCGCACGTCCTTTCCCGAACCGGGCGGGCGGCATGGCCCTCGACCGCCAACCTAACCGCCCGCACCGTCATCGGCGCGGATCCGCGGCCCGAACCGCCCGGCCCTGGTCAGAAGGGGGGCTGCGTGCCCGGCAGGCTCGGCGGCGTCTCTCCGCACCAGATGCTGACCTCGTCGTTCCAGCGGGCCGGGCCGTCCTCGGCCGGCTCCTGCCGGCTGACCTTCCCACTGCGCCCGCTGCGGTAGCGCGGGTAGAGACCCTCGTCGACCAGTTCGTCGGCGGCCTTCGCGCAGCCGTCGCCGACCACGTCCGGCACCTCCGCGGGGGGCGGCGGACCGGCAACCCGCAGCTGCACGGTGGTGCCCCGGGTCACCTCCGTACCCACGGCGGGCGAGGTGCTCTCGACCGTACGACCGGTGCCGTTGCCGAAGACCAGCCGCCAGCCCAGCCGCTGCTTGCGCAGGACATCCCGGGCCTCCATGAAATCGCTGCCGACCACCGGTGGCACGGTCAGCCCGGTCCCCCTGGTCGCGCTGGCGGAGGTCCGGGGAGCGGAGGGCGTGGTCCGGCCGGTGCTCGGCCGCGGTGCGGTGGCCCGCCCGGTCGGCGCACCGGTCGTCGTCGCCACCGCCAACGGATCCGCCGGAGGTGCGTCGTCCCCGCCCGCCAACAGCCAGCCACCGGTGGCGCCGACCGCGGCGAGGAGCACGGCGACCAACCCGCCACCCAGCAGCACACTGGCCCGGCCCGCACCGCCGCCGTCCCGGCCGGCGACGGAATCCTGCCGACCCGGGTTCGCGTCCGTCATTGCGCCCACCGCCTCATCACCGGCGACCGTACCGGTCGTCGCCCAACCCGCTGCGTCCGCGGTCCACCCCGGCGGGTAGTTGCCACTCGCCGCGCCGACGACGGGACGTTACGCTGCCCGGCATGGCCAGACGGGGCTGGGGAGTATCGATCGTGACGGCGATCGGGGTCGCTGCCGGCGCTGGCGCCGCGCAGCTTGGCTTCGGCTACGGGCTCGGTGTCATCACCTGGACGCCCACCGATGCGGGGGCCACCGACACGGCCTGGGCGGACGGCCTCGCCTGGGCCACGTGGCTCGCCGCCAGCTCCACTGTGCTCGGAGCGGTGTGCGCGCAGCGCCTGCACTCCAGGGCCGTGCCGCCGGCGGCCGAGGCGACGGTGAGCGGCCCGGGGTCGATGCCTCCCGCCGCACCGGCGCCGGAGAACGGGTCCGCGCCGGCAGAGCGGTCGGAGCCGGTGACGCCCGGAGCCGCGCGTGCGGCTGCGGTCGAGGGAACCGGCCCGACGGGCGCCACGGAGGGCGCGTCGTCACCGATGGCCGAGGTGCTGCCCAGCCAGCGTGGGAGCCTGCTGCGGCGGGTGTCCCTGGCGCTCGGCGCCGCGGTCGGCGGGCTGGTCACCGTACTTCTGGTCGCCGTACCCGCGCGGGTCGCGGTGGGCGCCGACACCGGTGCGCCGCAACGGGTGGCGGCCGTACACGCGGGACTGGGCATCCTGATCGGGGTGCTCGTCGCGCTCTGGGCGCTGCGCTCGCGCGCCGCCGCGGTGAACGTGACCGCCACGGCCGCCTGGCTCTGGCTGCTCGCGGTGGTCTCGGTGATCGACGGGGTACGCGTCGGACGCGGGCTGACCGGCGCCCAGCTCGGCACCTGGCAGCTCGACCCGGACCACCCGCGGTACTGGATCGGGGACCAGCTCTACTGGCCCGGTGCGCTGCTGGCGCTCGTTCCCGCGCTGCTGGTCGGCGCGCTGGCCGCCCGGCGAGCCGCCCGGTCGACCGGGCACCGGGTCGGCGCGGCAGCCTCCGGCGCGGCCGGTCCGCTGCTCGTCGCGCTCGCCTACCTGACCACCCTGCCGCGCTGGTCGGCGCTGGGCCCCGCGCAGCTGTCCACCCAGCTGATCGCCCCGTACGCGGTGATCGCCGGCGTCGGCGGCTCGGTGCTGGTCGCCGTCCTCGCCGAGCGGGCCAACCGGGTTCGGTCGACCGACCCGGACGCGCCCGTTCCGGTCGGAGTGGACGCGAAGCGGGCCGCCGAGCGCGACTCGACCCGGGCCGGCGAGCCCGACGCCGATCCGCTGAGCCCCACGACCGAGGCCAGCACCGGACGTGGGACGGACGCGGCCCGTGCCGCGGCGTCGGCGAGCGGGACCGTTCCGCGAAAGCGGGACGCGACCCGCGCACCCCGAGTGCCGGCACCCCGCTCGGCCCCGGACGACTCCGAGTCGACCGGGTCCATGGACGACGAGCCGGTGGAGGGCGCCGCGTCGGGCAGCCGGCGGGGCCGGTCACCGCGGCGGCCCGGGCGACCCGGCACCGACTGAGTCCCGGACAGCCGCCGATGCGCTGACGGCCGGCCGGACCGGTGGTGCGGGGTCAGTCGACCGGCCAGGTGTGGACCGGCTCGTTGCCGCGCTGGAGTTCCGCGTAGCGCTGGACCATGTGGTGCAGCGCGGCGGCCCGGTCCATGCCCCGGTGCCGCTCCGCCGCCCAGACCGCCTCGGTCTGCCAGACGGCGCCGTTGCGGCCGGTCCGGCAGCGCTGCTCGATGATGCCGAGCAACCGGTCGCGCTGCGCCGGGGCGACACCGAACCCGTCCAGGCCGGCCGCCGCGGTTGGCAGCAGCTGCTCCAGCACCAGCTTGGTGACCGGCACATCGCCGAGCCGCGGCCAGTGCAGCACGGCGTCCAGGCCGCGTCGGGCGGCGGCGTGGAAGTTCTCCTCGGCGGAGCTGAAGGTGAGCTGGCTCCAGATCGGCCGGTCCGCCTCGGCCAGGCCGCGGGCCAGCCCAAAGTAGAAGGCCGCGTTCGCCAGCATGTCCACCACGGTCGGACCGGCCGGCAGCACCCGGTTCTCCACCCGCAGGTGCGGACGGCCGTTCATGATGTCGTAGACCGGGCGGTTCCACCGGTAGACCGTGCCGTTGTGCAGCCGCAGCTCGCCGAGCTGCGGCACACCGCCGGAGTGCAGCACCTCCACCGGATCCTCGTCCTCGCAGATCGGCAGCAGCGGCGGGAAGTAGCGGACGTTCTCCTCGAACAGGTCGAAGATCGAGGTGATCCACCGCTCGCCGAACCACACGCGGGGTCGTACGCCCTGGGCCTTGAGTTCGTCCGGGCGGGTGTCGGTCGCCTGCTCGAACAGGGCGATCCGGGTTTCGGCCCAGAGCTGACGGCCGTACAGGAAGGGAGAGTTCGCCCCGATCGCCACCTGCACCCCGGCGATGGCCTGGGACGCGTTCCAGTAGTCGGCGAAACTGTCCGGGGCTACCTGGAGGTGGAACTGGAGACTGGTACAGGCGGCCTCGGGGGCGATCGAGTCGGTGTGCGTCCGCAACTGCTCGACGCCGCGGATGTCGAGCTCGATGTCCTCGCCCCGGGCGCCGACGATCTGGTCGTTGAGCACCCGGTAGCGCTCATTGGTGGAGAGATTGTCCTCGACCAGGTGCCCCTCGGTGAGGGTGGGCAGGATGCCGACCAGGACGATCTTCGCGTCGGACTTGGCCGCACGCTCGTCGGCACGGGAGAGGCTGCTGCGCAGGTCGTGTTCGTAGTCGGCGAAGCCGGTGCCCTCGATCAGCCGGGGCTCGGCGTTGAGTTCCAGGTTGAACTGCCCCAGCTCGGTCTGGAAGAGCGGGTCGGCGATGTCGGCGAGGATCTCCTCGTTGCGCATCGCCGGCTCGGCCGCCGAGTCGACCAGGTTGAGTTCGATCTCCAGACCCGTCATCGGCCGGTCGGCGTCGAAGCCGAAGTCGTCCAGCATCAGGGCGAAGACGTCCAGGCATCGCCGGACCTTCTGCCGGTAGCGGACGCGATCCTCCCGGGTGAAGGCGCCCTGCGAGACGTCCCTGCCCATATGTCCTCCCGGCGGCCGGCGCGGTCGGGATCCTGCCGTCCCGGAAAGCGCATTGTGAACCATCCACGTTAGGAGCGCCCACCTGACCGGAGCCAGGGGCCGGTACCGATGATGCGAAACCGGCCCGCGCGGAAGCGCTCGTGGCGCCATCTGTACCCCGTCGGAGGCGTGCCGGACCCGCTGGAGATGCGAACAACCCGTGACACTTCACACGCAGGTGGCGACGGCTGCCGGAGACGACGACGGGCCCGCGCCGACTTGCGGCGCGGGCCCGGCGTACCGGCGATCCGAAGGATCAGGCCTGGCGGACGGCCTCGCCCTCGATCTCGATCTTGATCTTCTTGCCGACCAGCACGCCGCCGGTCTCCAGCGCGACGTTCCAGGTCAGGCCGAACTCCTCGCGGTCGATCTCGGTGCTCGCGGAGAAGCCGAAGATGTCCTGGCCGAACGGGCTGCGGCCGACGCCCTCGAACTCCACCTGCAGCTCGACCGGACGGGTGACGTCCTTGATGGTGAGCTCACCGGTGAGCACGAACTCGTTGCGGCGGTGGGACTTGACGCCGGTGCTGCGGAACTCCAGCGTGGGGTACTTCTCAACCTCCAGGAACTCGGGGCTGCGCAGGTGCGCGTCCCGGTCGTCCTGGGTGGTGTCGATGCTGGCGGCCTGAATGGTCGCGACGACCGACGACTGCAGCGGGTCCTCGGCGATGGTGATGGTGGCGGCCGCCTCGTTGAACTCGCCGCGGACCTTGCTCACCATCATGTGTCGGGCGACGAAGCCGACCCGCTTGTGTGCGGCGTCCAGCGCGTAGGTGCCGGCCGTCGGGATGGTGAGGCCGTCCCAGTCGCGGGTAACCGCATCGATGCTGCTGGTCATGCTGATGTCCTCCAGAAGAATGTTTAGTAGCCCAACGACTGCTTGAGCAACTATAGCCACAGCAATATTCCCTGTGTCAAGTACTGGTACGATGAACGAGTGACCAACGTGTTCGAGGATCCCCGGATCACCGCCGTCGGCCTGCTCTACGAGGTGCACGCCGGGCTCTCGGCCCGGTTCGCCGCCCAACTCGACGAGCAGGGCCTCTCAGTGGTCGAGTTCGAGGTGCTCACCCGACTGGCCCGCTCGCCGGGCAACCAGCTGCGGATGACGGATCTCGCCGCCCAGACCTCCCTGTCCACCAGCGGGGTGACCCGTGTGGTGGACCGGATGGAACGCGACGGGCTGCTCACCCGCCGCGCCTGCCCGTCCGACCGCCGCAGTTCGTTCGCCGTCGTTACCGCCGCCGGCATGCAGCGGCTGGACGAGACCCTGCCCGGGCATCTCCGCATCATCGAGCAGTGGTTCACCGGCCAACTGGACCCCGAGGCCCTGGCCGCACTGCTCGACGGCCTGCGCCGGGTGCGCGACGCCGTTCACCCGTGCGCCACCGCCGGCAGCACCGACACCGCCCCCGAGCAGGAGATCGCCGCCGCCGACGGAGCTGCCCGACCCTGACCGCCGGCGACCGCCCGTCCCTGCGGGCACGGCAAGCGGTCGGCGTACGGACCGGCCTGAGCACGTGTCGCGCCACCGGCAGAAAGACCGGCAGAACTGACCTTGGCAACCGGACCTACCGCTCGGAACAGACTTTCCGCCTCGATCTCGGTGGCAGGCTTCGTGCACCGGGGATTCACCGGGGGGTGACGGCGCGGGCGAACAGCGAGGGGTAGCACCAAGGGGGCTTTTCGTCCGCGCCACTCCCGCCCGACCGTCCGCGATCATGCCGCCCCACGACGACCCGGTGGCCGGCCCGCCGCGACTACCCCACGGCCCGCCCGCCCCGGGCGGCCATCAGCGCGTAGAGCAGTCCCGACTCCTGCGGCAACAGCCGGATGCCACTCTCCTGACAGACCTGGTCGAGCCGGTCCAGGACCGCCGGGTCCGCGGTGCTCGCAGCCAACCCCACCAGCGCCTCCACCACGTCCCGCCGATCCTGAGCGGCCTCGGCGGCAGCGGCGAACCACTCGGCGGCCAGCTCCCGGTCACCCCCGTGCAGCGCCAGGTTCCCCTCGATCAACGCGCAGGTCCCCGCCTCCGGCCCACTCCGGGACAGCACCGCGTCGTCCGCGCGCGGTCGTGGCAGCCCGGCCCGCTCCACCCACGATCGCACCGGTACGGCCACCGCGACCTCGCCGATCCCCGCCCGCAGCTCGGTGAGCACCTCGTTCGCCTCCGCACCGCGACCGTCCTGGGCGAGCGCCAACCCGACCGTGCCGAGCACCCGGCGCCGATGCCCCGGATCACCCAGCTCGGACAACGCCGCCACGGCGCGTCGGCCCTGGTCGACGGCGTCGGCGTACCGGCCCTCCAGACGGGCGACCTCGGCGCGGTTGGCCCAGGCCAGCACCCGCAGCCGCTGCTCACCGCCCTCGGCGGCGAGTCGGTCGACGGCGGCCAGCCGCCGGCGCGCCGCAGCCAGGTCACCGACCCGGATCTCGTGCCAGGCGAGGCTGTTCTGGGCCACCGCGAGGTGCCGGGTCCGACCGTTGCGGGCCGCCAGCCGGAGCACCGCCTCGGCCTGCTCGCGGGCCTCGTCGTGCCCACCGACGGTGATCAGCAGCGCGCCGAGCACGGTTCGCGCCTCCAGTTCCCCGGTAACGTCGCGGGCCTGCCGGAACATGTCCAGCGCGGCCCGCGCCGTCGGCAGTTCGTCGGGACCCGCACCGTGCTCGACGGCGAGCCGGGCCACCCCGAGGCTGGCCCAGCCACGCAGGACGGGATCAGCTTGTGCGGTTCGCGGGTCGGCCAGCAACCGGCGCAGCCACTGCCGGCCGGCGACGTCGCGCCCCCGAAACCGCCACCAGCGCGTCAGGCAGGCCGCCAGGCGAAGCGCGGTCATCGGATCGTCGGTGGCCGCGTGGGCCAGCGCGGAGCTGATGTCGCTGCTCACCTGGTCCAGCCGGTGCACCGCGTCGGGCAACCGGGGGCCATTGAGGTCGGTGGCGGTCCCCGCCACCAGGCGGGCGATCACCTCCGCGTGCCGGCGCCGGACGCAGGTCAGCTCGCCACCGCCGGCCGCCTGTTCGAGGGCGAAGTCGCGGACCGCGTCGAGCAGCCGGAACCGGAACGGTCCGGTGCCGCGCACGCTCAGCAGGCCCAGTTCGACGAGCCGGTCCAGCACCGGGACCGGGTCGATCGCCACCGTGCCGTCCTGGTCGGCCTCGTCGGCGAGCATCTCCTCGGCCAGCTCCACCGACCACCGGTTGCCGAACATGGCGAGCCGCCGCAGCGCGTCCCGCTCATCCGGCGCGAGCAACCGATAGCTGGTCGCCACCGCGTCCCGCAGGGTGACCGCCGCCAGGGCCGGGGCGGCATCGGCGCTGTTCGCCGGGCGGGCGGCCGCATCCGGTCCGTCCCAACCGGGATGGACCGCCGGGTCGGCAGGCGTCGCCAGGTCGAGCACCCGGTCGCCGTACCGGTCGAGCAGCTCGGTGAGGTCGAGGAGCCGGCCCCGGGCGGCCATCAGCTCGATGGCCAGCGGCAGCCCACCCAGCCGGCGGACCAGCGCGGCCAGCGCGGGCAGCTCGTCGGCGGTGGGCGGCTCCCGACGGATCTGGGCGAGCCGGGCGGTGAACAGTGCGACCGCCGGCCACGACCCGAGCGTGGCCGGTCCAGACCGCTCGGCGTCCGGCGGCGGCACGTCGAGCGGCGCGACCGGCCAGACCCGCTCGCCGGGCAGCCCGACCGGGTGGCGCCCGGTGACCAGCACCCGCAGCGAGGGCAGCACGCCGGTCAGCCGGTGCAGTGTCTCGGCCACCGGACCGGGTGCGCGCTCCACCGCGTCCATCACCAGCAGCGCCGGACGGTCGGCGAGCCGGGCGGTGAGCTCCGGCAGCCGGGCCGCACCGAGTACGGCCATCGAGGCGGCGAGCACGTCCGGCCCGTCCGAGCCCTCGCCGATCAGCACCCCGGCGACGCCGCCCGGGTGGGCGTCGGCGGCGTCGTGCGCGACGGACAACGCCAGCGCGGTCTTGCCGACTCCAGCCAGCCCGACCAGGCTCACCAGCCGGGGACCGTGCTCCGCGGTCAGCATGGCCGCCAGCTCGGTGAAGTCGCGGTCCCGGCCGATCAGCGCGACCGGCGGTGGGAGGGCGACCGGCGGGGCGGACCCGATCGGGTCGGCTGCCGACGTGGCGGGGCCGGTGACCGCGAGGGCCGCCAGGGTGACGTCCGGTCGGGGCGGCTCACCGCCGGCCTGACCGCGGGCCGCGGCCAGGAACGCCGCCCGGGCGGCCCCGGTCAGCTCCATAGCTCCGGCGAGCAGCTCGACGGTGGTGCGCTGCGGCCGAACCGATCGGCCGCGCTCCAGGTCACGCACCGTCCGCACGCCCACGCCGGCCCGGTTGGCCAGCTCCGCCTGGGTCAGGCCGGCGGCACGCCGGTGCCCGCGGAGCAGCTCCGCCAGCCCGCTACGACCGGCCGGGCTCCGCGACCGGTCATGATCCGGAGTCATGGGCACGAAGAGTACGGATCGACTCCGACCATCGGCAGGCGAGCGTCGGGCTGCCGACGCCCACTCGCCGATATCCGACAGCGACCGCACGGCCCTGCCGGAGGCGGCGGTCGACCGGCCGCCGGCGAATCCAGCTCCGGTCAGAGGCCCAGATCGCGCGCGATGATCATGCGCTGCACCTCGCTGGTGCCCTCGCCGATCTCCAGGATCTTGGAGTCCCGCCAGAACCGGGCCACCGGGGACTCGTTCATGAAGCCGTAGCCACCGTGGATCTGGGTGGCCTCCCGGGCGTTGTCCACCGCGATGGTGCTGGCGTGCAACTTAGCGATGGCGGCCTGGCGCTTGAACGGCTCACCGGCCAGCATCCGCGCGGCGGCGTCGTAGTAGGCCAGCCGGGCGGTGTGCGCCTTCAGTTCCATGTCGGCGATCTTGAACTGGATCGCCTGGTTGGCACCGATCGGCCGGCCGAAGGCGTGGCGCTCCTTCGCATACTTGATCGACTCGTCGACGCAGCCCTGTGCGAGACCGACGGCCAGCGCGGCGATGGCGATCCGGCCCTCGTCGAGGATCTGAAGGAACTGGGCGAAGCCGCGCCCCCGTTCGCCGAGCAGGTTCGCCGCCGGCACCCGGCAGTCGTCGAAGGTCAGCTCGTGCGTGTCCGACGCGGTCCAGCCCACCTTGGAGTAGCCCGGCGCCACGGTGAACCCCGGCGTGCCGTTGGGCACGATGATGGTCGACAACTCCTTCGAGCCGTCCGGGTTCGTACCGGTCACCGCGGTGACGGTGACGAGGGCGGTGATGTCGGTGCCCGAGTTGGTGATGAACGCCTTCGAGCCGTTGATCACCCACTCGTCACCGTCCAGCACCGCCCGCGTCTGGGTGCCGGCGGCGTCCGAGCCGGTGCCCGGCTCGGTGAGCCCGAAACCGGCCAGCGCCTCGCCGCTGAGCAGCTTCGGCAGCCAGGTCGCGCGCTGCTCGTCGGTGCCGAACCGGTAGATCGGCATGGCGCCGAGCGAGACCGCCGCCTCGAGCGTGATCGCCACGCTGGAGTCGACCCGGGCCAGCTCCTCCAGGGCCAGGCAGAGCGCGAAGTAGTCGCCACCCATGCCGCCGTGCTCCTCGCCGAAGGGCAGGCCGAACAGGCCCATCTTGCCCATCTGCCGGATCACCTCGTACGGGAAGGTGTGCTGCTCGTAGTGCTCGGCGATGACCGGAGCGACCACCTCGCGCGCGAAGTCCCGCACGCTCTCCCGCAGCGCCGTTTGTTCGTCGGTGAGCCGGAAATCCATCTCATCCTCCTGTGTGGACGGGGCCGCCGGGCGCTCGTGACGCCGGGACGGTTCGCTGTGCCGGTCCGGTCGAGGGTCAGACCGGGGTGACGCCGTGCCGGCGCCGGGAGAAGTGCCGATCCTTGGTACGCGCCGCGGCGAACCGGCGGACCAGCTCGGTACGCAACTCGTGCGGCTCGACGATGGCGTCCACCACCAGCTCGCTGGCGAGCCGGACGACGTCGATGTCCTGCTCGTACTCGGCCCGCTTGGCGGCGACGAAGGCGGCCCGCTCGTCCTCGTCCGGGATGGCGGCGATCTTGTTGGCGTAGACCGCGTTCACCGCCGCCTCGGCCCCCATCACCGCGATCTTCGCGCTGGGCAGCGCGATGGTGGCGTCCGGCTCGAACCCGGGGCCGGCCATCGCGTAGAGGCCGGCGCCGTACGCCTTGCGGACCACCACGCAGATCTTCGGCACGGTCGCCTCGGAGATGGCGGTGATCATCTTCGCGCCGTGCCGGATGATGCCCTGCTTCTCCACCACGCTGCCGACCATGAAGCCGGGCACGTCGCTGAGGAAGAGCAGCGGCACGTTGAACGCGTCGCAGAGCTGCACGAACCGGGTCGCCTTGTCGGCCGAGTCGACGAAGAGCACGCCGCCCTTGAACATCGAGTTGTTGCCGAGCACGCCGACGACCTCGCCGTTGAGGCGACCGAAGCCGATGGTCAGCTCCTTGGCCCAGAGCGCCTGGATCTCGAAGAAGGACCCCTCGTCGAGCAGGCCCTTGACGTACCGCCGCAAGTCGAACGCCTGCCGCTCGCTGGCCGGCACCAGCGCGGCCAGGTCGGCCTTCGCGGGCGCGGCGACGGCCTCGGCGGCCGGCGGCGCCTGGGTCCAGTTGGCCGGCAGGTACGACAGGTAGGTCTTCACCACGTCGAGCGCGTCGGCCTCGGTCTTGCAGAGGAAGTGCCCGACGCCGGACTCGGCGGTGTGCACCTTGGCACCGCCCATGGCCTCCAGCGTGGTCTTCTCGCCGGTGACCATCTCGACCATCCGGTCGGAGCCGAGGTACATGCTGGCGTTGCCGTCGACCATGGCGACCACGTCGCAGAACGCCGGAATGTACGCCCCGCCGGCGGCGCTCGGGCCGAACAGCGCGCACACCTGCGGGATCGAGCCCGAGGCGCGCACCTGGTTCCAGAAGATCTTGCCGGCGCCGCGCCGGCCGGGGAAGAGGTCGACCTGGTCGGTGATCCGGGCGCCGGCCGAGTCGACCAGGTAGACCATCGGCACGCCGGCGCCGTACGCCCGCTCGATGATCCGGATGATCTTCTCGACGGTGCGGGCGCCCCAACTGCCGGCCTTGACGGTGGAGTCGTTGGCCATCAGGCAGACCTGCCGGCCGTCGATGGTGGCGGTGCCGGTGACCACGCCGTCGGCGGGCAGCCCTTCGGCCAGCGCATTGGCGTAGAGGCCGTCCTCGACGAACGAGCCCTCGTCGACCAGGAGCGCGACCCGCTCCCGGGCGAAGAGTTTGCCCTTGGCCGCGTTCGCCGCGTGGTACTTGTCCGCGCCGCCGGACCGGGCCCGCTTGCGCAGCTGCTCCAGCGCCTCACCGTCGAGCGTCACGCTGACTCCCTCGCCGTACTGACCTGAACGATCGTTAGGCTATCGCATTCGCGCGACGCCCGGCGACCCATGGGCGGACCGGGCAGCCGGGTGGTGCCCGGAGGCTGCGGATTCAAACCAAACATTGAAATCTATTAATCTATGTGGCTAGGCTCCTGACACCCCCTCCTCCCGGATTGGAGTCAGCGATGACCTCACGACTCAATCGGCTCGCGGTCGCGTTCGTCGCGACGGCGCTCGCCACCCTCGGCGTCACGGTCGCCAACCCGTCGCCCGCGTCCGCCGCCATGACCATCTGCTACAACACCAGCCAGGCGGGAAGCTACGCCGGCACCGCCAACCAGGCCGCCTCGATCTGGAACAACGCCACGTCGAACCTGACGCTCTCCGCGAACTGCGGCTCCAACCTGCGGATCTACCGGATCACCGGCGGCGGCTCGTACGCCGTCCGGACCAGCCTCGGCAATGGCCGGGTCTACATCGACACCCAGCAGGCCGCCCAGTACAGCGTGCTGCGAATCATGACCCACGAGATCGGGCACATCCTCGGCCTGCCGGACAACTACAACGGGAACTGCTCGCTGCTGATGTCCGGCGGCAGCGCCGGCACCAGCTGCACCAACCCGTACCCGAGCACCGCCGAGGCGAACCGGGTGAGCAACCTCTTCGCCGGCACCTTCGCCGCCACCGAGCGCAGCGCGGACCGCGCCGGAGCGGACATCTTCCGCGACAGCTGGCCGAGCATGCTCACCTCGGTGGGCTGATCGACCGGGTACGTCGGAGGGGCCGGCATCGTGCCGGCCCCTCCCCGCGTTTCCGAGCGGTCAGCTCGGCATCGGCGTCAGTCGGGTGCGGGGGCCGGCGCGCAGCACCCCGGAGGGTAGCTTCTTGCCGAGCAGGTGCTCGGCCAGCTCGGCCGCCTCGATCAGGGCGGCCAGGTCGATGCCGGTGTCGATGCCCATGTCGTGCAGCATGTGCACGGCCTCCTCGGTGGCCAGGTTGCCGCTGGCCCCGGGCGCGTACGGGCAGCCGCCCAGGCCGCCGACGCTGGCGTCGAACTCGGTCACCCCCAACTCCAGCGCGGTCAACAGGTTGGCCAGCGCCGTACCCCGGGTGTTGTGGAAGTGCAGCAGCACCGGCACGTGCGCATTGCGGTCGCGTACCGCGGTCAGCAGCTCGCGGACCCGGCGCGGAGTGCCCATGCCGGTGGTGTCGCCGAACGCGACCCGGTCCGCGCCGTCCCGGACCACCCGATCCACGATGCCGGCCACCCGCTGCGGGTCGATGTCCCCCTCGTACGGGCAGCCGAAGCTGGTCGCCACGATCACCTCGACCCGCGCGGAGGCGCCGTGCAGCAGGTCGATCAGCTCGGCGATGTCGTCCAGCGACTCGTCCGTTGAACGGTTGACGTTGCGCCGGTTGTGCGTGTCGCTGGCCGAGACCACCACCTCGATCTCGGTGAACCCGGCGGCGAGGGCCCGCTGGGCGCCCCGCGTGTTCGGCACCAGGGCCGAGTAGCGCACCCCGTCGGCCCGCACCGCCCGCCGCCACACCTCGTCGGCGTCGGCCATCTGTGGGATCGCCTTCGGGTGCACGAACGACACCGCCTCGATCCGGCGTACGCCGGTGCCGGAGAGCGCGTCGAGCAGCCGCACCTTGGCGTCGGTCGGGATCGGGTCCTCGTTCTGCAGCCCGTCTCGCGGCCCGACCTCGCGGATCGACACGGAATCTGGCAGCTGGCTCATCGGTCACCTCGCTGTGACGTCGGATCGGGGCGGGTTGTCGGCTGCACCGCGCCCTTTGCACTGCTTCAACGGACGCAACGGCGACTTTCCGGTATCCGGACGACCGCTGTTGCCTCCAGGTAAGCAGAGCAAAGGGCTCGGCTGCCAGTGCCGCCGGGTCGCCGGGACGGCGGCACTGGCAAGCCCGGCCACACTGGCAGCCCGGCGGCCGGGTGGATCAGCGCATGCGGGAGACGATGCCGGTGTCGTAGGCGCCGGAGAGGAACTCCTCGTTCTCCAGGAGCTCGGCGAAGAAGGGCAGGTTGTTCTTCGGGCCCTCGATCTGGAAGGCGGCGACCGCCGTCCGGGCCCGCTCGATCACCTCGTCGCGGGTGGCGCCACTGATGATCAGCTTGGCCATCAAGCTGTCGTAGAACGGCGTGACGGTGTTGCCCTCGGTGTAGCCGGAATCCACCCGGACCCCGTCGCCGGTCGGTTCCACCCAGGTCCTGACCACGCCCGGGCCGGGCAGGAAGCGCTTCGGGTCCTCGGCGTTGATCCGCATCTCGATGGCGTGCCCGCTCGGTGCCAGCGCGTCCGGATCGAAGGTCGGCGCCAGCCCGGACGCCACCCGCAGCTGCTCCTCGACCAGGTCGACGCCGTAGACGTACTCGGTCACCGGGTGCTCCACCTGGAGCCGCGTGTTCATCTCCAGAAAGAAGAACTCGTTCGTAGATGGATCGAGCAAGCACTCCACCGTGCCCGCGTTGCGATAGTTCACCGCCTCACCGGCGCGTACCGCGGCGGCCAGGAAACGCTCGCGCATCTCCGGCGAGACCGCCGGGGACGGCGACTCCTCGACCAGCTTCTGGTTACGCCGCTGCACCGAGCACTCCCGCTCGCCCAGGGCCACCACCCGGCCGTCGGCCAGGCCGAGGATCTGCACCTCGACATGGCGCACCCGGGGGAAGTAACGCTCGATCAGCACCGAGCCGTCGCCGAACATCCGCTCGGCGAACGCGCGCACCTTGTCGTACTCGGTGCGCAGCGCGGCCTCGTCGACGGCCACGCCCATGCCCATGCCACCGCCGCCGGCGGCGGCCTTGACCATCACCGGGTAACCGATCCCGGCGGCGGCCGTCACCGCCGTGTCCAGGTCGGCGGCCGGGTCGGTGGTGCCGGGCGCGACCGGAACGCCGGCCGCCGCCATCAGGTTCCGGGCGTTGATCTTGTCGCCCATCGCGGTGATCGCGTCCGCGCCGGGGCCGACCCAGATCAGGCCGCTCGACTCGACGGTACGGGCGAACTCGGCGTTCTCCGACAGGAAGCCGTACCCGGGGTGGATGGCCTGCGCTCCGGTCGACTTCGCGGCGGCGAGGATCGCCTCGGTGTTGCGGTAGCTCTGCGCCGGGTTCGGCGGGCCGATGAGGACCGCCTCGTCCGCCTCGGCGACGAACGGCAGATGGGCGTCGGCCTCCGAGTACACCGCGATCGCGCGGATGCCGAGCCGCTTGGCGGTACGGATGATCCGGCGGGCGATCTCGCCCCGATTGGCGACCAGCAGTGACTCGATCATGTTTCCTCCCGGCGTCCGGATGTTGGGACGGTTGTCAGGAAACCATGCCCGGTACGCCGGTGACGAGTCGGCTCAGGCGAGCAGCGCGGCCAGGGCGGCGTCGCGCAGCAGCTCGGCGCGGCGTCGGCGGTCCACCTCGCCACCGAGGAACGGAGTCGAGTTCATCAGGCCGAACGCGGCGTGCGCCAGCACCCGCGCCTCGCCGTCGGGCATGCCCGGGTGCAGCGCGGTGAGCACCGTCACCCACTCCTCGACGTAGAGCCGTTGCAGCCGGCGGATCCGCCGCCGCGGCTCGTCCGGCAGGCGGTCCAGCTCGTGCAGGTGCAGCGCGATCACCGCCGGGTTGGCCAGCGCGAACTCGACGTGGAAGTCGATCAGCGACTCCAGTACGCCGCGCGGGTCGTCCGGATGCCCGGCGGAGCGTTCCCGCCCGCCGGCCAGCAGCCCCTCACTGACCGGGATCAGCGCGGCGGCGAGCATCGCCTCCTTGCCGGCGAAGTGGTGGTAGAGCGCCGGACCCGTGACCCCGGCGGCCGCGCCGATGTCGTCCATCGACACCCCGTGGTAGCCCCGGGCGGCGAACAGACCGACCGCGATCTCCAGGATCTCGTCCTTGCGGGACCGGCGCCGGCCCGCACCCGCCGCGCCCCGTGCCCGCTGCTCCACCGTCACGGGGCAAGCGTAGACCGCGGGCCGCGCGCGATGGTTACCGGTCAGTTGCGCACGCCGCACCGTCGGTCGGGTCAGTCGTCCGGGTCGAGGTCGTGCTCCTCCCGCAGCGCCGCGGCCTCCTCCGGCCGGTCCAGCAGGTCCAGCGCGCGGGCCAGCAGCCAGGCGGTCTGGCGCACCGGCCGCGAGTCCGCCGGAAGGCCACCGAGCACCCGGCGCAGCAGCGGCTCCGCCTCGGCCGGACGGTCCAGGCGCAGCAGCAGCTCACCGATGAGGATCTCCACCTGCGCGGCCTCGCCGAACGCCTCGATCGACCGCAACCGGTCAGGCACCCCGAGCAGCCGGCCCAGCGCCTCGTCCGGCCGATCCTCCCCGGTCAGCACCCGCGCTCCGGCCTCGGCGGCCATCGCCAGCTCGTACGTCACCGGCGGCGACTGCTCCGGCTGCCCGGCCAGCGTCGCCGCCAAGCCGTCCACCAGCTCGATGGCGCGTACCGCCGACGGCCGGTCATCGGACCAGAACCAGGCGTACGCCTCCCGCCGGCGGGCCCGCAGCTCGTCGAGCGGCAGGTCGGCGAGCCGGTACGCCGTGGCGGCAGCCGCGAACCGCTCGGCGGCCACCGCGTCCCGGTCGGCGTCGTAGAGGATCCCGCCGGCCTCCTCCAGCACCTGCGCGCGGTGCGGGAGGTTGTCCGGGCCGTCCAGGTTGTCGGCCAACCGCTCCAGCAGTGCCAGCGCCGGGTCGATCTCGCCGAGCCCGGCGTAGACACCGGCCAGCAGGTGCCGACAGCGGTCCGCCTCCGCCTGGGCGCCGAGCCGGTCCAGACCGAGGACGGCCTCCTCGGCGACCTCGGCCGCCTCACCGAGCCGACCCACGATCCGGTACGCGTTCGCCAGCTCCCAGCGCAGGAAGGCGTCCCCCTCGGCGCCCCGCTCCACGCAGAGCGTCACCGCCTCGACGAAGTCGTCCACCGCGTCGGGGGCCCGCCCGGCGGAGAGCAGCGCCCGGGCCCGGGCGACCCGGACCGGCAGCTCCGCAGCCGCCGGCGTCACGGCCAGCGCCTCGTCGCAGGCGGCCACGGCGTCGGCCGGATCGTCCACCGTCCTGACGTACGTCAGGCAGGCCGCCGTGATCAGCTCGCCGACGCCCAGCTCACGGCCGATCCGGCGGGCCTCGTCGGCGGCCGCGCGGGCCTCGTCGACGCGGTCCGACTGCTCCAGCAGGTGTGCCCGGTGCAGCGCGATCCGGGCCGCCAGATGCCGGTCGCCGCCCGCGTCGGCGGGCACCCGGTCGAGCGCGGCGAGCGCCTCCGCCCAGCGTTCCCGGTGCAGCAGCGCCAGCGCCACCCGATCGTGCCCGGCGGCGCGCTGTCGCGCGTCGCCGAGCCGGTCCAACACCTCGGCCGCGGCTCGGACCAGCGCCAGCCCCTCCTCGGCGTCGTCGTCGGAGCGGGTCAGCAGCACGCCGAGCCGCCCGGCCACCACCTGGGCGGGCACCTCCTCGGCCGCCTCCCGGTACCGGCTCAGCGCCGCCCGGTTCATCTCGATCGCGCCCGCGATGTCGTCCTCGTCGCCGCGCTCGGCCGCCCGCAGCGCCAGCCGGTGCGCGGCCGTACGCGGTGCGAGGTCGTCGGTGCCGAACCGGTCGTCGCAGGCGGCCAGCGCCGCCCGGAACGTGGCCCGGTCGTGCCGGCCCCAGCTCTCCTCGGCGAGGGTCAGGAGCTCGTCCGGGCCGGCGTCGGCGGGCAGGGCCACGGTGGTCTCGTCGCCGGCCCGCGCCCGGTCGGAGGTGGCCGGTGACGCACCCCGGTCCCGGTGGATGCCCGGCTCGTCCCCGGACGGGCGGGCCGGGCGGCGGCGGACGCTGGCGGAGAGCGGCAGGTGCGCACCGCTCGCTCGCACGGCGAGCCGACTGGCTATCCACTCCGACTGGTGTGCGGTGCCGTTGCGGGCGTCGAAGCGGGCGGCCAGCGCGGTCGCGGTCTCCGCCAGCTCGTCGGCGAGCGTCAACGCGGGCACCTCGCCGGCCGGCCGACCATCGGCGGCACGGCGGTACACGGTGGGTGCGCCGATCCGGCCGGCCTGGCGCAGCGCGGCGGCGGCGGTCGCCGCGAAGTGCATCGCGGCGGCCGGCGACGGCGGCCGGTCCAGCCAGTCCAGGTGCCGTTCGACCAGCTCCACCGCCCGCGCCTCGTTGCCGGTCAGCGTGCAGAACTCGATGTGGTCGCCGATGTCCCACAGGTCGGCGAGGTTGCCGCGCAGCCGGCGGTACGCCTCCCGGTGCGCGTCCCGCGCCGACTCACCCCGCCCGGTGCGCAGATACGGCAGGAGCAGCGCGGTGAGGATCGCCTGCGGCTGCTCGTTGCAGGTGAGCCGACCGGCGAGCACCGGCTCGGCCAGCGCCACCGCCTCGGCGTCCCGCCCGGTGTCGGCGAGGTAGCCCACCTGGCTCGTCGGGTCACAGCCGGCGCAGTCGGAGAGTTCGTCGCGCGGGGTGGTCTGCCAGAGCCGGTACCAGTGCGCGGCCGCCTCCGCGTCACCGACGTGGTCGGCGACCCGGAACCGGTGCTTGTGGACGGTCTGCAGGCTGTGCCCGCCGGCCCGGTAGCGCCGTTCCATGTCGTCCAGCACCGCGTACGTCCGGTCCAGCGGCACGTCCGGGAACTTCAGCAGGCCGGACACCATGTACTTGAAGTGCCACAGCAGTTGGTGCAGGTGGCGCTGGTGGTAGGGCTGCGGATCCCGGTCGAACTCGGACAGGCACCAGGAGAAGGTCACGAAGGACTTCGCCGACTCGCCGCCGTAGACGTACCCGGTGGTGGCCTGCATCCGGGTCACGAAGGCGAGGTGGCGGTCGTCCGCGGCGTCCACCCGGCGCAGCAACTGCTCCAGCGCGGCGATCTGCCCCGCCCCGTACGGCATGTCGGCGATGCCGCGCAGCACCCGCCACAGGTCCTCGTCGGCCATGGTCACTCCCGTCCTGGCACGGCCCGGCCGAGCAGGCCGAGGAAGGAATCGTTCAGCAGCGCGGCGTCGGCCGCGCGGATCGGATGGTGGCCGAGCAGCAGCGCCTGCCCGTACAGCGCCTCGACGGCGAGCCCGACCAGCTCCGGGTCGGCCAGCATGGTGACCCGGCGGACCAGCGGGTTGCGGTGGTTGAGCACCAGCTGCGGGCGGTCCGGCGGAGCGGTGGCGGCGAGCGCGTCGAGCACTCCGCCCCACAGCTCGTCGGCCCGGTCCCGGCTGGCCGCGAGCTGGTCGTTGAACGCCGCCGACCGGCTGACCAGGTAGAGCGCGGGCAGCGAGACCGGGTCGTACGCCCGGATGACCACCTCGCAGCCGGAGCGCTCGACGGCCCGCTGCGCCGCGGTGAGGAACGGCCGCAGGGCCAGCTCCACCTGCGGGTCGAGACCGTCGAAGCGGGTGGTGAGGTCGCTCGGCTCCAGCCGCTCGATCAGCACCGAGCGGTCCACCGTCGGCAGCCGCTCGATCAGCTCGGTGTCGTAGGTGTAGCCGGCGTTGACCACCGCCAGGTCCTGTGCGGCGGCCACCGCGGCGAGCTGGCGGAACTCGTCGAGGCTCGCCGCGTAGCGGAGCACCCCGTAGCGCTCCCGGAACTCGGCGAGGGTGAGCGTGCCGACGTTGGTGTCCATCGGCCACCACCGGTCGACCAGTCGGAGCATCTCGTCGTCGTGCAGCGCCAACGCCTTCACGCCGAGGTGGTGCACCTGAAGGAACTCGGCGAGCCGGTGCGGGTCGTGCCGCGCCAGCCGGACCAGCCAGCCGCGTACCTGGTCGCCGAGCGCCTCCCGGGTGGCGGTCAGCAGGGTGTCCTCGTAGAGGGCCTCCCGGCTGGCGGTCGGGCGCAACTCGGTCGCGTCCACCACGCAGTGCGCGAAGAACGCCCAGTCGGGCAGGAGCCCGTCGGCGTGCTCGGTGAGCAGCATCCGCTTGAGGTAGACCCGGTGCCCGGCCCGGGCCGCCGGGTTCACCGGGGTGGGCAGGATGAAGGCGACACCGGTCAGCCCGGCCTCCGGCACGCTCAGTGGCACCACGTCGAACGGGTCGACGCCGAGCATCTCCCGGGCGTACGAAATGAGCGCCGCCCGGTCGACCGGCGCTCCCGCCGTGGTCGGCCAGGGTGGCTCACCGGTGGTGGTGACCACGTCGCCGACGCGGACGGTGACCGGCAGCAGGGAACCGAAGAGCCGGGCCAGGTCGGTGACGGTCGGGGTGCTGAACCACTGGTCGGCGTCGCGGCGGGGCACCAGCGTGACCGTCGTGCCCGGCTCGGGGCGGGCGGCCTCCGGCGGCGCCACGGTCACCGAGTAGCGGCCGTCGGCGTACCCGGTCCAGCGGACCGTGGGGTGGTCCCCGTGCCGGGTGAGCACCCGGATCTCGTCGGCCACCAGGAAGCAGGAGAGCAGGCCGATGCCGAACTGGCCGAGGAACTCGTGCCGGGAGAAGCCGAGCTCGTCGCGCTTGGAGCTGCGGCCGATGGTGGCCAGCAGCTCGTGCACCTGCGCCTCGGTGAGGCCGATGCCGGTGTCGTGCACCCGAAGCGTGCCGTCGCCGGTGCTGTCCGGCGGCTCGATGCGGACCAGCGCGGAAGCGTCCGGCTCGCTGGCACGCCGGGCGGTGATCGTGTCCACCGCGTTCTGCAGCAGCTCACGGACGTAGACCCGCGGGCTGCCGTAGAGGTGATGACTGAGCAGGTCGACCACGCCACGCAGGTCGACCTGGAAGGTGTGGTCCACGCCTGAGTTCTCCCCGGTCCGATGCCGGCGCCCACCGTACCGATGATCACCGACACGTGCGTCCCCCTTTCGCCCGGCGGTTTGACCCTCGACCCGGTCGAACCCGCACGGTCACCGCCATGACCTCCTCCGTTCTGGGCCGGGATTTCCGGCTGCTCTGGTCCGCCGCCGTCTCCTCGCGGTTGGGGGACGCGCTGCGTACGCCGGCCTTGGCGCTGCTGGCCGCGACGATGACCCACGATCCCCGGGTCATCGCGGCGGTCACCGTGGTCGCTCAGCTACCGCCGTTGCTCTTCGGCCTGCTCGGCGGTGTGTACGCGGACCGTTGGGACCGCCGGCGGACGATGGCCCTGGTGGACGGGGCCCGCGCCGTCGTGGTGGCGGCGCTGGCCGTGGCGGTTGCCTTCGACCGGGCCGGCGTCCTGGCGCTGCTGGTGGCCGCGTTCCTCCTCGCCGCGTTGGGCACCCTGTTCGACGCCGCCTCGTTCGCGCTGCTTCCCGCGCTGGTGCCGCCGGCCGCGCTGCCCCGGGCGAACGGCCGACTCCAGGCGGGCACGGCGGTGGCCGGCGGCTTCCTCGGCGCACCCGCCGCCGGCGTTCTCTTCGCCGCCGCCCCCGCTCTCCCGTTCACCGTCGACGCCGTCACCTTCGCGGTGGCCGCCCTGCTCGTCCTGGCCCTCACCCCGATACCCGCTCCGCACGCCGTGGCCGGAGTTCGGCGGGGGTCGGTCTGGGGCGAGATCGTCGAGGGGATGCGGTGGCTGCGTGGGCACCGGACACTGTGGCGGGTCACCCTGCTGGCCGCCGCGAGCAACCTGGCGATCAGCGGGCTGCTCGCGGTGCTGGTGCTCTACGCGCTGGACGTGTTGCGGGTGCCGCCGGCCGGGTACGGCCTGTTCGCCGCGGGGGCGATCGTCGGCGGCGTGGCCGGGGCGCTCGGGTCGGGTCGGCTCGCCGCCCGGCTCGGCACGGTGACCGCGCTGCGCGTGGTGCTCGCCGTGCAGACCGTCGCGTTGGCCGGGTTCGCGCTGGCCCGGCATCCGGTGCCGGGCGGGATCGCGCTGGCCGTCTTCGCCGCCGGCACCGTGGTGTGGAACAGCCTGTGCGCGTCGTACGGGCAGCGGCACGTGCCGAGCGGACTGCTCGGTCGGGTGGGTGCCGCCCAGCGGATGGTCGGGCTGCTCACCGCACCGGTGGGCGCGGCGGTGGCCGGGCTGGTCGCCGCGGCGTACGGAACCGTGCCGGTGGCGGGTGCGGCGGCCGGGACGTTCGCACTGGTCACTCTGGCGGCGTGGCGGACACTGCGGGACTAGCCCGGCGTTCGTTCCCGGTGGGACAGCCCGGACAGGCGCAGCGCGATCTGGCGCCGGGCCGGCGGTAGGGCACCGAGCAGCCGGAGCAGCACGTCGCGTACCGGCCGGCGGGCCGGGGAGAGGGTGGCCAGCCTGGTCAGCCCGGCGGCGAAGCTGAGCACGTCCTCGGCCATCGGGCGCTGCCGGGCGGTGTAGTCGTCCAGCAGCGTCTCCGGACCGCCGCCGAGCACATCGGCCAGCGCGGTGCCGAGCGCCACCGCATCGCAGATGCCGAGGTTCATGCCCTGCCCGCCGGCGGGACTGTGCACGTGCCCCGCGTCGCCGGCCAGCAGCACCGGTCCGGACCGGAACGTGTCGGCGATCCGGTGGTGCACCCGGAACCGGGATCCCCAGAGCACTTCGGTGACCCGTTCGGGTTGCCGCGTCGGGCCGCGCTCGTCGAGCAGCGCCTGGAGGTACGCCGGGTCGGGCTCGGCCGGCGCGGTCGGCGCGGCGGCGACCAGCCGCACCACCCCGTCCGGGAGCGGCGCCCAGATCAGCGGCCCGGACCGGGCGAGGAAGAGCGCCGCCTCGTCGCGGGGCAGGGCGCTGTCCACCCGCACGTCGGCCAGCACGAAGGACTCCTCGCCGCTGGGGCCGGTGAAGCCGATGCCGGCCAGGCGCCGGACCGTGCTGTGCAGGCCGTCCGCGCCGACCACGAACCGGGCGCGCACCTCGACCCCGTCGACCTGTGCGAGCGCCCCGTCAGCGGTCCGGCTCAGACCGGACATCTGGCACGGCCGCCGGACCTGGACGCCGAGGTCGGCCAGGCGCTCGGTGAGCACGGCCTCGGTGACCGCCTGGGAGACCATCAGCGCGTAGGGGAAGCGGGACGGCAGCTGGTGGAACGGGACCGACAGCAGCACCCGGTCCCGGTCGCGGACGGTGAAGCGCGGCGCCCGCACCCCCTGGGCGACCAGCGGCGCCGCGGCGCCGATCCGGTCCAGCTCCTCCAGGGTGTACGCGTGCACGACGGCCGCGCGGGAGGTCACCGGCGGGCTGGCGAGTTGGTCCACCACGGTCACCTCGAATCCGCGGCGGGCCAGTGTCAGTGCGGCGGCGAGGCCGGTTGGCCCGGCTCCCACCACCAGAACGTCGGTATGCGTGGGCAGCATGGCCACCTCCCGGACGACCGTTGCCAACAGCTGTTGGCAAACACTTGTTGGCAACGCTAGAGCGCCGCTCATTGTGTGTCAACAGCCGTTGGCATACGGTCGTTGACATGACAGCGCCCGCCCACTCCGCCCAGCCCCGCCGCTCGGACGTCACCCGGGCCGCGATCCTGCGCGCCGCTCGCGAGCGATTCGCCGCGGACGGGTACGAGCGCGCCACGATCCGGGCCATCGCCGCCGACGCCCGGATCGACCCGTCGATGGTGATGCGCTACTACGGCAGCAAGGAGGGCCTCTTCGCGGCGGCGGCCGAGTTCGACCTACGGCTGCCCGACCTGACCGACGTGCCGCCCGAGCAGTTCGGCGCGGTGCTGGTGCGGCACTTCCTCGCCCGGTGGGAGGGCGACGAGACGCTGGCGGCACTGCTCCGGGCCGCCAGCACCAATCCGGGCGCGGCGGAACGAATCCGCGGCATCTTCGCCGATCAGCTCACCGCGGCCGTGGCGACCTTCGGCACCGACCCGGCAACCACCGCGCGGCGTGCCAGCCTGGTGGCCAGTCAGATCCTCGGCCTCGCCTTCACCCGCTACATCGTCCGCCTGCCGCCGATGGTGGAGCTGGATCCGGAGGAGCTGGTTTCCTGGGTCGCACCAACCCTCCAGCGCTATCTGACCGGGCAGCCGGAGAGCTGACCCAACCTTTTCCCCCTCCCCGTGCGTCTGCCAGGTGACGGCCGAACGCGACGGCCGGGAGGTGGGCGAATGGGACCGGCGGCAAGTGACGGACGTGACGGCTACCTCGCCTTCGTGGAGAGCCACCAGCACCGCCTGCTGCGCGCGGCCTACCTGATCTGCGGCAACCGGCACCAGGCCGAGGACCTCCTCCAGGAGGCGCTGCTCAAGCTGGCGCTGCGCTGGACCTCGGTCCGCGACGGCGATCCCGCCGCGTACGTGCGGGCCATCCTCTACCGGGACACGGTGTCGTGGTGGCGTCGCCGGCGGCGGGAACGGCTCAGCGCCGACCCGCCGGAGCAGGTGGCCCCCGACCGCGACGGCGCGCTGCGGCTCACCCTGCACGACGCGCTCGGCCTGCTGCCGCCCCGGCAGCGGGCCGTTCTGGTGCTGCGCTACTACGAGGACCTGACCGAGGTCGCCACGGCCGAGGCGCTCGGCGTGACCGTCGGCACCGTGAAGAGCCAGTGCCACGCGGCGCTGCGGCGGCTCCGCGAGGTGGCCCCGGAACTCGCCCGGGACTCCCGACCGGCCCAGGAGCCGGCGACTCGCGGCGACCTGGCCAGCGGCCTGGAGGTGAACCCGTGAACGAGCAGGACCTGCGTCGGCTGCTGACCGTCAGCGTCGAGGACGTCCGACCCAGCCACCCAGCGGCGGCCGGCTGGGAGCGGGCCCGACGTACCCGGCGTACCCGATGGGCGGTCGGCGCGGTCGCCCTGGCCGTGGCACTGATCGGCGGCGGCACGGTGGCCGCCCTGCGACCGCCCGCGGATCCGCCGCCGGACCATTCGGTGGCCCCGACCGTGGAGCCCAGCCATGCCCCGCCGGTGGTGCGGGCCCCCGCCGAGCTGACCTTCCCGCCCGACCCGTTGGCCCGGCTCAGCGGCCCGGCGACCGTGCGGCTGTCGGAGCGACCGGTCCAGCGGGCGCTGGCACTGTTCCAGCCTCTGGACGAGGAGAATCACGCGGACGGTCCCGTCCGGATCCTCGGCGACGACGGCGTCGTGCGCAGTCTCGACGTTGTTTCGCTGGCGCCCACCCGGGACGAGGGCGGCAACGAGGCGCCCGCCGTGAAGCCGGGAGTGCTGTCGCCGGACGGCCGATGGGCCGCTTTCGCACAGACCAGCGAGCTGGTCATGGTCGACCTCACCAGAGCGGGCGTGCGCCGGGTCCCGCTCGACGGTTACCTGGAGCTGGTGGTCTGGGCGAACGACCGGGTGCTGGTCGGCGGCGACAACCGGACGTACGCGGTGGACCGGGAGACCGACGCGGCGAGCACCATCGATGTGTCGGCCTGGGACGTCGTGGCACCCGACCCGGCGGCAGGCCGCGAGGCGGCGCTAGTCGAGGTGGGTGGCGAGCGGGGCGGCCTGATGCTGCGCAGCCGGACCGCCCGCGAGGGCACCATCCGCTCCGAAGAGCGGATCACCGGCGACGCGCTGCCCGCGCCGTACCAGGTCAACGAGTTCTATGGCCGGGGTTGGCTGCACGGCGAGCGGCTGGCCCGGGCAGCGTGGATCACCAGCGGCGAGATCGACGGCGCCGAGGGAGTGGCCGTGCTGGACGCCCGCACCGGCGCTGTTTCCCACGTCCTCGACCTGGGCCGGGACCGCGCCAAGGGCTGTTGCGAGGTGCTGGGCTGGGACAAGGAGGGTGCGGTGCTCCTCCGTCTGGAACCGGCCGGCCTGGCACGATGGCACCCGGAGACCGGCGAGGTCAGCGGTATCGTCCGCGACCTGCCCGGTGTGGTGGCACTGGCTGGCTGAGCACCGTCCCCGCGAGACGACAACGGCCGCGCGGGGACGGTTGGGCCGCTCAGGCGGCGAGGCCGCCCGGCTGGTCGCCCTTCACGACGGGAGCCCGGACCAGGTTGCCCCACTCGGTCCAGGAGCCGTCGTAGTTACGCACCTGCGGGTATCCCAGCAGGTGCCGCAGCACGAACCAGGTGTGGCTCGACCGCTCACCGATCCGGCAGTACGCGATCACGTCGTCGTCCGGGCTGAGGCCGAGCTGGTCGGCGTAGATCGCGCGCAGTTCGTCCGACGACTTGAACGTGCCGTCCTCGTTGGCGGCGGACTTCCACGGCTTGTTCACCGCACCCGGGATGTGCCCGCCACGCAGCGCACCCTCCTGCGGGTAGTCCGGCATGTGCAGCATCTCGCCGGTGTACTCGCCCGGGGACCGGACGTCGACCAGCGGCCGACCCGCGGCGATGTGCGCCATCACCTGCTCGCGGAACGCCCGGAGCGGCGTGTCGTCCCGCAGCGGCACCGGGTAGTCGGCGCGCGGACGGGACGGCTTGTCGCGGGTCACCTCGCGCCCCTCGGCGATCCACTTCTGCCGGCCGCCGTCGAGCAGCCGCACGTCGGCGTGCCCAAAGAGCGAGAAGACCCAGAGGGCGTACGCGGCCCACCAGTTGAAGTTGTCGCCGTAGAAGACCACCGTGTCGCCTCGGCCGATGCCCTTGGCGGCGCACATCTCGGCGAAGCCCTTCGCGTCGAGATAGTCCCGGGTCACCTGGTCGTTCAGCTCCGTGTGCCAGTCGACCTTGACGGCACCGGGGATGTGACCGGACTCGTAGAGCAGCACGTCCTCGTCGGACTCGACCACGACGAGGCCCTCGTCGCCCAGGTGCTCGGCCAGCCAGTCGGTGGTGACCAGCCGCTGCGGGTCCGCGTACGACTGGAGGCGGGGATCAGGATCGTTCGGCACAGACATGATCCCCAAGGTACGCCGCAACCCTGCCCCTCGACCGGCCATCGGGTGCGACGCCGCGCACGTGACTGAAGGGTCAGGCGCGGCGGTGGGCGATCCGACCGGCGACCACGGTCACCAGGCAGGCACCGTCGGCGTCGAGGACCGCCAGGTCGGCGCGCCCGCCCTTGTGCAATCTCGGTGGTACGGCCGCCAGCAGCACCAGCAGGTCACCCCGGTCGACTGCGGCCCGCAGCGCCGGGTCCGCAAGGTGCTCCGCCAGCACCGCCGTCACCCCGCTCCGCAGCAGCGCGTGCACCCGCTCGCGCGGGGTGGGCGCCACCGGCAGCGGGCCGTCGTGCAGCAGACCCGGCCCCAACGTGCCGGGCCAGCGGCGGACCCGCACCCCGGCGTACGCCCCGCTCAGCTCGGCCAGCGGACCGACGGCCTCGATCCGGTCGCCGCTCACCACCACGGCGTGATCCGCCGCCGGCTCGCCATCCGGAGTGAGCCGCAGCAGCGGCGCGGTGTGCAGGGTGCGCACGCTCAGTCGACGATCGGCCCGAGCAGCGGACGCTTCGCGGTGACCGTGTCGCCGGACGACCGGCCGGTCAGCCGGCGCTTGATCCACGGGGCCAGATGCTGCCCGGCCCAGCGCAGGTCGGCCGCGCGGGCGGCGAGCCACGGAGAGGGCGCGGGGTGCGGGGGCACCATCAGCCACTCCTCGTCGCAGCCGACGCCGAGCGCGGTGAGCACCTGTCCGGCGACCCGTCGGTGCCCGGCCTCGCTCAGATGCAGCCGGTCGGTGCTCCAGAGCATCGGGTTGAGGAAGGTGTCGTCGGCGTACAGGTCGACCATGATGGCGCCGTGCCGCTCCGCGGTCTCGCCGACCGCCTGGTTGAGCAGCTCCACCCGGGGAGCGACGAGACGCTGGCCGGGCAGCCGGGCCATCACGTCGGCGAACCGGAAGAGCAGCACGTCCGCGCCGCCCGAACGCAACTGCCGCACCACCTCGTCGAAGCGGGCGACCAGCGTGTCCGGATCGAAGGTGCGGCGCAGCACGTCGTTGCCGCCAGCCGCGAAGCTGATCAGGTCGGGCTTCATGGCCACCGCGGCGGGCACCTGCTCGGCGACCACGCTGGGGAAGAGCCGACCGCGGATGGCCAGATTGGCGTACCGGAAGTCGGGACCCGCCTCGGCGGCGAGCCGGGTCGCCACCATGTCGGCCCAGCCTCGGTAGGTGCCGTCCGGGTACGCGTCGTCCATACCCTCGGTGAAGCTGTCCCCGACCGCGACAAAACTGCGCCAGCGCACCCGCGCTCCCCTCACGCCATTCGTTGCCTGCGGCGACCAGTCTGTCACCGGAGACCCGGCCGCTGGTGCCCCCGCAGGGATGACGTGGCGGAGGTCATCAGTCGCGCTCGGGGTGGCCCGGCCCGCGTCGTCGGTGTGCGGGACAGCGAGGACCCGGCCGGTGCGGTGCTCACCTTCGACCCGCAGTCCTGGCGAGCCTTCGTCACCGCTGCCAAACGGCGCTGACCTCGCCGCACCGGGGCTGATCCACTCGGGATCCCGGAAACCGGGGCATCCCCACGAACGGGATACCCCGACATCATGAAAACCGAGTCGATCACGCGGAACATCAGCGTCGAAATGGATCGCTCATCCCGCCGCACCGGTCGTAGGCTGCGCTGATGCTGCTACGCATGTCGACCCTGCTGCTGCGAACGCTGCGCGAGGACCCGGCCGACGCGGAGGTGCCGAGCCACCGGCTCCTGCTGCGCGCCGGCTACATCCGCCGCGCCGCGCCGGGCGGCTACACCTGGCTGCCGCTGGGCAAGCTGGTGCTGGACCGGATCACCGAGGTGGTACGCGGCGAGCTGATCGCGATCGGCGACCAGGAGGTGCACTTCCCGGCGCTGCTGCCGGCGGAGCCGTACCGGACCAGCGGCCGGTGGACGGAGTACGGCGACGACATCTTCACCCTCGCCGACCGACGCGGCGCCGAGTACCTGTTGGCACCCACCCACGAGGAGCTGGCAGCACTGCTGGTCAAGGACCTGTTCACCTCGTACCGGGACTTCCCGGTGACGCTGTTCCAGGTGCAGACCAAGTTCCGGGACGAGGCACGGCCGCGGGCCGGTCTGCTGCGCGGCCGGGAGTTCCTCATGAAGGACGCGTACTCCTTCGACCTGGACGAGGCGGGGCTGCGGGACGCGTACGGGCGGCACCGGGCGGCGTACCAGCGGATCTTCGACCGGCTGGGCCTGGACTACACGGTGGTGCACGCGATGTCCGGGGCGATGGGCGGCTCGGCGTCGGAGGAGTTCCTGGCCGCGACGCCGGTCGGCGAGGACACCTTCGTCGGCTGCACCGCCTGCGACTACGCGGCGAACACCGAGGCGGTCACCACCCGGGTGCCGGCCGCCGGCGACCCGACCGCGCAGCCGGCCGTCGAGGTGCACGACACTCCCGAGACCCCGACGATCGCCAGCCTGGTCGAGCTGGCCAACGCGCGCCGGCTGGGTGGCCGGGACGGCTGGACGGCCGCCGACACCCTGAAGAACGTCGTGCTGGCCGTCCGTCTGCCGGGCGCGGACCGGGCCGAGCCGCTGGTGGTCGGCGTTCCTGGTGACCGGGAGGTCGACCTGAAGCGGGTGGACGCCGCGCTGCACCCGGCCCAGGTGGCCGTCTTCGAGGAGTGGGCCGACCATCCCGAGCTGGTTCGCGGGTACATCGGGCCGCAACTGCTCGACAAGCTGGGCATCCGCTACCTCGTCGACCCGCGGGTGGTGCCCGGCTCGGCCTGGTTGACCGGGGCGAACGAGCCGGGCCGGCACGCGACGGACGTGGTCTGCGGGCGGGACTTCACGCCCGACGGCACGATCGAGGCGGCCGACGTACGGGCCGGCGACCCCTGCCCGACCTGCGAGGGTGGCCAGCTGACCATCCGGCGGGGCATCGAGATCGGGCACATCTTCCAACTCGGCCGCCGGTTCACCGACGCGTTCGCGGTCGACGTGCTCGGTCCGGCGGGCAAGCCGGTCCGGCCGACCATGGGCTGCTACGGCATCGGGGTGTCGCGGGCGGTGGCGGCGATCGCCGAGCAGCACCACGACGACCGGGGGCTGGTGTGGCCGGCGGCGGTCGCGCCGTGTGACGTACACCTGGTCGTGGCGGGCAAGGGGCCGCAGCTCGACGCGGCGCTGGAGCTCGGCGGGCGGCTCGCGGCCGCCGGCCTGCGGGTGCTGGTCGACGACCGGACGCATGTCTCGGCCGGGGTGAAGTTCACCGACGCCGAGCTGATCGGTGTGCCGCGCGCCGTCGTGGTCGGCCGACGGCTGGCCGACGGGTACGTCGAGCTGCGCGAGCGGGCCGGCGACGGGCGCACCGAGCTGCCGTTGGACGGTCTGGTGGAACGGTTGGTCGACGAGGTACGCCGGGAACGTGGGACCGTGGTGTAGCCACCGCGGCACGGGGTACCGCAGTTCGATCGGGTGGATATGTCTTCGGAGGCTCTGATGACCGGTTACCGGGTCAGCGACGTGATGACCAAGCAGGTGGTGTACCTGCCGGCGGAGACCACCCTGGACGAGGCGGCCAGGGTGATGAAGGAGGCGGACATCGGTGACGTGGTGGTCACCGACGGCGCCAGCCTCGCCGGCATGCTCACCGACCGCGACATCGTGGTCCGGGCGGTGGCCGAGAACATCTCGCCGGCCGCCACGACCATCGGCTCGATCGTCACCCGCGAGGTCGTCATGATCGAGCAGCACTGCACGGCGGGCGAGGCGGCGGCGTTGATGCGGGACCGGGGCATCCGCCGGGTGCTGGTCTGCGACACCCACCGCAAGCTGGTCGGCATCGTCTCGCTCGGCGACCTGGCCATGCAGCTCGACCCGACGAGCGCCCTCAGCGAGATCAGCGAGCAGTCCCCCACCGTGTGAGGAAGGGCCCCTTCCTATCGCCTCAGGTAGAGGAAGGGGCCCCTATTAGCAGCGGTAGCCTCGACGCATGGCTGACATGCCGGCCCGACTGGCCGAGATCGTCGACGAGTTCGCCTCCGCGCCGCGCGACCTGGTGCTGGAGATGCTGCTCGAGTACGCCGACGTCATCCCGCCGCTCCCGGTGGAGGCCGCCGAGCGCGAGGGCATGGAGCAGGTGCCGGAGTGCCAGACGGCGTTCTTCCTACGCGCCCGGGTGACGCCGGACGGGGTCGTCGAGACGCTCTTCGACTGTCCACCGGAGGCGCCGACCACCCGGGCCTTCGCCGGGATCCTCGCCGAAGGGTTGGCCGGCGCGAGCGCCGAGGAGGTGCTGGCCGTGCCGGACGACCTCTACCAGCGGATGGGCCTGGCGCAGGCGATCAGCCCGCTGCGGGTGCGCGGCGGCACCGCGATCCTGGGCCGGCTCAAGCGCCAGGTACGGGAACAGATCGGCTGACCAGGGAGTTGGCACCGATCATGGAGATCGAGATCTACGCGGACGTCGTGTGCCCGTGGTGTTACATCGGCAAGCGCCGGCTGGAGAAGGCGCTCGCCAGCTACGACGGCGAGGTGACCGTCCGCTACCGGCCGTTCCAACTCGATCCGTCGCCGGTGGCCGAGCCCCGTCCGCTGATGGAGGCGATGGCCGCCAAGTTCGGCGGCCCGGAGCGGGCCCGGCAGATGTTCGCCCACGTGACCGGGATCGCGGCCGGTGACGGGCTCCGGCTCGACTTCGACCGGGCGGTGGCCGCCAACACCTTCGACGCGCACCGGCTGGTCTCATACGCGACCGACCACGGCCGGGCCGCCGACATGGTGGAGGCGCTCTATCAGGCGTACTTCACCCAGGGCGTCGACGTCGGCTCCCACGAGGCCCTGGCCACGGTGGCCGGCGGCATCGGCCTGGACGCCGCCGACGTGCGCAGGTTCCTCGACTCCGACGAGCGGGCCACCGACATCGCCGCCGAGTTGGCCGCCGCGCGGGAGCTGGGCGTCACCAGCGTGCCGACCTTCGTGCTGGCCGGAAAGTACGCGGTCACCGGCGCACAGGAGACCCAGACGCTGCTCGCCGCGCTGGCGGAGGTCGAGCAGCGCGAGTGCGGAGCACACTCGCACTGAGTCAGGCCGCAGCCGGCCAGGCACCCGGCATCGACCGGCGTGATGTTTCACGTGCAACGGTATCGATGCGGGTGCCTGGTCAGGCCGGTCGGGCCAGGCCCTCCACCACCTGCGCGCCGGGCAGCACGCCGAGCGCCGGCCCGGGAAGCGCGATCTTGCTGTGCCGTACGCCGGACCCGATGATCACGTGCGGCGTCGCGATCACCCGCGAGTCCACCAGGATCGGCCACTGCGCCGGCAACCCGATCGGGGTGATGCCGCCGTACTCCATGCCGGTGAGCGCGACCGCGTCGTCCATCGGAGCGAAGCTCGCCTTCCGCACGTCGAGCGCCCGGCGGGCCACTCCGTTCACGTCGGCACGGGTGGTGGCCAGGATGATGCAGGCCGCGTAGCGGACCACACCCTCGCGCTTGCCGGCCACCACCACGCAGTTGGCCGACACGTCCAGCCCCACCTCGTACGCCGCGCAGAACGCGGCCGTGTCGGCGAGATCGGCGTCGATCGGGGCGACCAGCACCTCGTCGACGTCCATCGGCGCGTCGGCGGGCCACTGCGCGATCGCCTCCGCCACCGGCGGTGCGAGCAGGTCCAGTCGGGCACGGGCCGGTTCGGTCTTCAGCGTTCCCATCACGGATGCGATCCTCGCACCCGCCACGCCGAACCGCCCGGCGACTCCCGAACCGTCCCACGATCCCGAGCCGCCACGCGGCCCCGCCCGTCCGGGGCCGAGCCGACCGGCGGCTCAGCTGCCGGCGAGGAAGGCGTTCTCGCGCAGGAAGGTGCGGTCGCGGGAGGCGGCCAACTCCTCGGCGCGCTGGGCCTTGGCTCGGAACAGCTCCACGTCCTCCAGCGCGTGCCGGACACCCAGCCGGATCACGCCGTAGAGGAAGACGAAGCCGAAGACATAAAGGATCACGGTGGTGACGACTGCGAACATGGCGTCACCGTAAGACGAACGTGAACCGGTGTACGTCTCATCTCCGCCCGGTTCCCCCGTACGTGTCAGCGAGGTGATCGGCCCAGGTGCGAACGCCTCGGGGCAGCACCTCGGTGACCAGGCCGCCGGCGCGCAGTTCACGACCCAGCCGGCCGGGGATCCGCACCGGCAGCAGGGGCCGGCGTGATCCCCGGGCCTCCCGCCAGGCGCGGACCGCCTCGTCGAAGCGGAGCACCTGCGGCCCGCCGTACTCCTCGATGCCGCCCAGCGGGCCGGCGACCAGGCGAGCCGCCAGCCGCGCCGCAACCTCGCCCGGGTCGATCGGCTGGGCGAGCACCGCGCGGTCGCCGATCACCAGCCCCAGCCGCGCGCTGGCGGTCAGCATGTCGTCCAGGAACTGCGGGAACTGGGTCGCCCGCAGCACCGACCACGGCACCGGGCCGGCCGCGACCACCTGCTCGGCGGCGAGCTTGTGCCGGTAGTACGGGATGGGGACCCGGTCCACGCCGACGATCGAGACGTACACCAGGTGCCGGACACCGGCGGCGCCGGCGGCGACCACCAGCCGACGCGTGCCCAGCACGTCCACCTGGTAGGTCCGCCGACCCTGGGGTGCGGACGCCAGGTGCAGCACCGCGTCCATCCCGGCCACCGCCTCGGTCAGCCCCTCCCCGGTGGCCAGGTCGGTCGCCACCCACTCGACCTCGCCGCCGGCACGCGGCCGTCGGCTGGTCGCCCGGATGGTGACTCCGTCGTCGCGCAGCCGGGCCAGCACCGCGTGGCCCAGGCGACCGCTCGCTCCGGTGACCAGAACCCTCATCCCGTCCTCCCATCCCGCCGCGAAACCACGGCATCCGCCAGCCCATCGACCCGTCCGGCGCGGCCGCGCCGCCCGTGGGCCACCCGCTGTTGACGGCGACCCGGCACGGCCCGTGACCGGGTGTGCGGCGGCTCACCCCGAACGGATCAGGTCCAGCACGGTCAGCAGCGTGAAGAACGCGATCAACACTTCGCTGACCACCCAGGCGTGCCCCTGGGCCCACTCCCGCATCCGGGCCAGCACCCGTGCCGCGCGCCGCCCGAGCAGGAGCAGCGCCAGCAGCGGCAGGGCGAGCAACGTCACCGTGAACAGCACGAACGGCAGCAGGTGCCACCACGGCAGGTTGTGCCGGGCCACGCTCGCCCCGACGGCGGCCATGGTCAGGTCATCGGTGGGCGTCACCACGAAGAGCAGCGCGCCCAGTCGCAACGCCCAGGCGGGGTCGGCGTGCCCGATGCTCCCCAGCCACTTCGGCTGACCGGCCCGGTTCCGACGCAGCCAGACCACCACCGCCAGGCTGACGAGCAGGACGAGCACCACCAGGTCGATGACGGGCCCGCGATCGAGCCGGCCCGCGACGGCCGTCGCATCGGCGGCCGGGCGGCCCACCAGCCGGACGAGCAGCCACGCCACCGTCACCCCGGCGGCGACCACCAGCCCGGCGCCGGCGAGGAAGCCCAGCGACGCTGCCCGGGGACGGTCCGACGACGCGAGGAAGACCGCCACGACCAACTGGGTCCCGGCGACCATCACCACGGCCAACGGAAGGACGGTCAGGAAGTTCATCGCCCGCCATCCTCCCGGCCCACCGGCGCCGGACGCCGCTGAATCCACGGATCACCCGCCCGGCCGCGCCCTCCCGCAACCACCACCCGGCCGGCCAGCAGCGCACCGAGCAACGCCAACCCGGCGGCCACCACCAGGGTCGCCGTGTAGCTGGCCGGGCCCGGCGCGCTCCCGGCGGCCAGCACGGCGCCGGTGAGCGCCAGCACGGTCGCCGCGAAGAGCGAGTCGCCCAGCTGCAGCGAGGAACTGTTCCGGCCCTGCTCCCCGGGGGCGGACAGCTCCAGGGTGAGCACCGACAGCGACGGATAGAGCAACCCCATGCCGAGGCCGGCCACCGCCCAGCCCAGCACCGCGACGGCCACCGGCAGCTCGGGCCGGACGGCCAGCGCCACCGTGGCGGTGCCGATCGTGATGCAGCTCAACCCGGCCCGCGGCAGGCTCGCGCGGGAGGCCGGCAGCGGGATCCGGCCCTGCACCCAGGAGCCCACCGACCAGGCCAGCGCCCCGACCGTGAGAACCAGCCCGGCGGCGGTCGGCGACAGACCCCGCTCCCGGGACAGCATCAACGGGATGACCACCTCGGCGCCGACGAACGCCGCCGAGGCCAGACCGCGCAGCCCGACCACGGTGGGCAGGCCCCGGGCCGCCCGTAGGAAGCCGGGCGGCAGCAGGCGCGGAGCGCAGACCAGCAGGCCGGTCACCGCGAGCGCGATCAGGACCACGGCGGCGGCACCGCGCTGCTGTCCCCCGATGTGCAGCAGTGCGGCGCTCACCGCCGCCCCGCACGCCCAGCCGATGCGGGCCGCCGCGCCCGCCGCCGGCCGGGTCGGCACAGTCCGGTCCAGCGACCGCAGGCCGGGATGGATCAACAGCACGGCCGGCACCGCCACCGCCGGCACCGCCAGGAAGACCCACCGCCAGCCCAGGTACTCGACGATCAGGCCCGCCAGCGCCGGCCCGACCAGCGACGGTACGACCCACGCCGCCGCGAACGCGGCGAAGATCCGCCGGTGCAGCTCCTCCGGGTACGCGTGCCCGACGATCACGTAGAGCGCCACCGAGAGCAGCCCGGAGCCGAACCCCTGCACCACCCGGCCGACGACCAGCGCACCCATCACGGGGGCGGTCCCGGCGATCAGCAGTCCGACCACGAACCAGGCGACGCCGTGCCACATCGGCCCCCGAGGCCCACGCGAGTCGCACCAGATACCGGAGACCACCATGGCCAGCACACCCGCGGCGAACGGGCCGCCGAAGGCGATGCCGTACAGCGCCAGCCCGTCCAGGCTGCGGGCGACGGTCGGCATCGCCGTACCGACCGCCAGCGCCTCGAACGCGAGCAGCGAGATCAGCGCGACACTGCCCACCGTCATCGCGCGCAGCCGGGGCGCGAACAGCCCCGGCGGGGCCGGTACGACGGTGGCGGTCACCGAGCACCCGCCGAGCGGGCGTCGGGCGGGCGGGTCCCCAGAGGTGTGCGCGGCATGCGCCCAGCCTGCGACCTCAACCCGGATTCAGGTCAACCGGTGTGACCCGGCTCTCGTCAGGCGTTCTCCAGCGCCTCCCCGACGCCTCGTACCAGTCCCGAGAAGTGCTGGTCCGACAGGAGGTGGCCGGCGGTGATCACCAGGGCCAGCGGCCATTCGATGACCTGGAGTGCGGCGAGCACCCCGAGCCCGGCGTAGTACGCGATCCGGTCCGGCGGCGGCACCGCCACCTGACCCAGCATCGGCACCTCCACCCGCCGGCCGTACGTCCGGACGTTCTCCTGCGCGCCGTTGAGGTGTCGCGTCAGCGTGCTCATTCGGCCTCCCCGTATCCGTTGACGTTCGCCGGATTCCACCGCCCACCCCGTCCATGCGCCGCCGCCTGCGGAAAGTTCCGCTGCTCGCGGGGCATAACGGATGGCAGGCCGGGAAGCCAGGCCGCCGGACGCGAGGCGGCGGGAGGGCGACGATGGGCGTGGGTGGGAGCAGCAGCTACGGGGAGTCGGGCCGGCGTCCGTCCAGTCGTACGCCTCGATGACGGCGGCGGGCCGGGCCGTCGGCCGCCTCCTGCCGTCCTTCGGCCTGCCGAATCTGGTCGGCGAGGCGTCCCGGACCGTGGGCTCGGCCGCGACCCGGCTGGCCCGGACGGCCGGTCTGACCCGGCGTCGGGTCTGGTCCCGGCCCGGCCGGCACCACATCGAGGTGCACGGTGTCTGCCAGGACGGCGGTGACCGGCTGGCCCGGCAGGTGGAGGGCGCGCTGGAGCGAATGCCGGGGGTCGCCTGGGCCCGGGTCAACGCGCCGTCCGGCCGGGTGGTGGTGGCCGTGCGGGCACCAGAGCCGAAGCTGCCGGACCTGATCGCCACGATCGCCCGGGTCGAGAAGACCTGTGACCACGAGCCCGACCCGGAGATCCCGCCGCCGCACCCACCGGAGGAGGGGCCCCGAACTCCCCGCACCCTCGGTGCGCTCGCCTCGGACGCGTTGGGCCTGACCATCTCGGCGGCCACCCGGATCCTGCCGTTCACGCCGGTGCCCGCCGAGGTGGCCGGGTTGCTCACCGCGGTGGACCTGCAACCCAAGCTGCATGCATTCGCCGCCCGAGGTCTACGCGCCGATCCGCGCGCCGACATCCTCTTTCCGCTCGCCGAAGCGGTGGTGCTGGGCCTGGCCGGAGGCTGGGCCGGGATAGTCCTGGACGGCGCTCAACGCATCGTGCAGTGGGGCGAGGCGCGGGCGCAGCTCGCCGCGTGGGAACGGGCCGAGCCACGGCTGACCGGCGACCCGGAACGCGCCACCGCCCGGTGGCCGGTGGTCGAACGCCCCCGGCCCAAGCCGGACGGCCCGGTCGAGCGGTACATCAGCCGGATGCTGGCCGCCGGCGCGGCGGCTGCCGCTGCCGCGACGCCCTTCGCCGGCCCCAAGCGGGCCGCCGCGCTGGGCCTGTCCGCGTTGCCCAAGGCCCCCGGCAGTGGACGCGAGGGGTACGCCGCTCAGCTCGGCCGGATCCTGGCCCGGCGCGGCGTGATCGCGATGGACCGCAGCGTGCTGCGCGAGCTCGACCGGATCGACACGCTGGTGTTGGACGCCGCGGTGCTCGGCTCGGACCGGGGTGTGCTGGCCGACCTGGCCCCGGCGCGGGACGTGGACGTCGAGCAGGTGGCCGAACGGGCGTTCGCGTTGTTCGACCCGGCTGATCCGGCCGGCTCACGGGCGGCGGACGGCTGGCGGCTCGGGCCACTGGACCAACTGCCCCCCAGCGATCCTGACGACACGCCCGACGGCGACCGGCTGCGGGCCGCCGGTGGTCAGCTGCTCGGCCTGGCCCATGGCGACCGGCTCGCCGCACTGCTCCGGGTCGAACCGGAGCCCGCGCCGGGTGTCGACAGCCTGCCGGCCGCGGCCCGGCAGGCCGGCCTGCGGCTGGTCGTGGCCGGCGGTGACGAGCAGCGGTACGGCTTCGCCGACGCGATGCTGCCCGGCGGGGACCAGCTGACCGACTCGGTACGTGCGTTGCAGCGCGACGGGGCGGTGGTGATGCTGGTGTCCGGGGACCGGTCGGCGCTGGGCGCGTCCGACTGCGGCCTCGGGGTGTCGGCTCCGGAGGAGCTGCCGCCGTGGGGCGCGCACCTGCTGGTCGGCGCGGACCTCCGGACGGTGGCGCTGATGGTGGAGGCGACCGGGGTGGCCCGGCGCATGACCGAACAGAACGTTCGACTGGCCATGGCCGGCACCGGTCTCGGGGCGCTCGGCGCGTTCACCGCCGCTCCGACCCAGTTGCCCGGCCGGTCGATAGGCGCCGTGAACGGCGCGGCCGGGCTGGCCTTCGCGCACGGCGTCTGGCGGGCCCGGCGGCTGCCGGACCGGTCGGACACTCCGGCGCCGGTGGCGACCGCCTGGCACCTGATGCCGGTCGGCGCCGTGTTCGACCGGCTCGGCACCGGACCGGACGGGCTGGACAGCGCTGAGGCGCAGCGCCGACAGGACGGGCAGGGCCCGAGCGGCGTCCACGCATCCGAAAGCGGTGGTCTGCTGCGTGCCTTCGTGGACGAGCTCGCGAACCCGCTCACCCCGGTGCTGGCGGCCGGCGCGGTGCTCTCCGCGTCGTTCGGCTCGCTGGTCGATGCCGCGCTGGTGGGCGGCGTGGTCGGCGGGTCCGCCCTGATCGGGGCGGTGCATGAGCGAAACACCGAACGGTCGCTGGCCGAGCTGCTGTCCCGTTCGGCGGTGACCGCCCGGGTCCTCCGCGACGGCGCCGAGCGGGTGGTCGCCGCAGAGGACCTGGTCCTCGGGGACATCATCACCGTCGAGCCGGGTGACTCGGTGCCCGCCGACTGTCGGGTGCTCGAATCGGTGGGGCTGGAGGCGGACGAGTCGTCGCTGACCGGCGAGTCGCTGCCGGTCGCCAAGACCGACCAGCCGGTGGTCGCCGCCGCCGTCGCCGACCGGCACTCGATGCTGTACGAAGGCACCACCGTCGCCGCCGGACACGGCACCGCCGTGGTGGTGGCCACCGGCACCGACACCGAGGCCGGGCGCAGCCTGGCGCTGGTCCGGCAGGCGCCACCCACCAGCGGGGTGGAGGCCCGCCTGAGCTCGTTGACCAGCGCCGCCATCCCGTTGGCCGCCGGCTCGGCGGTGGCGGTGGCCGGCGCTGGCCTGCTCCGGGGCGTACCACTGGCCGAAACGGCGGCGACCGCCGCGAACCTCGCCGTGGCGTCGGTGCCGGAGGGACTGCCGTTTCTGGTCAGCGCGGCGCAGCTGGCCGCCGCCCGGCGGCTGGCCGAGCACGGGGCGCTGGTTCGCAACCCGCGCACCATCGAGGCGTTGGGCCGGGTGGATGTGCTCTGCTTCGACAAGACCGGCACCCTCACCGAGGGTCAGTTGCTGCTCGCCGGGGTCGGCGACGGCGTCGGTGACCGGTACGCGGCGGTGGACCGGCTGGACGATCGCCTCCGGTTGACGCTGGCTGCGGCGCTGCGGGCCACTCCCGCCGCAGCCGATCCGGAGGAGTTGGCGCTCCAGACCGACCGTGCGGTCCGGCGGGGCGCCACGGTGGCCGGGGTCGTGGAGCAGACCGGCGCCGCAGGGTGGCGGGCGGCGGGCAGCCTGCCGTTCGAACCGTCGCGCGGCTACCACGCAAGCATCGGGGAGACCGACGGTCACCTGCTGTTGAGCGTCAAGGGCGCACCGGAGACGGTGCTGCCGCGCTGCTCGGCCCGGCGCACCGATGGCCAACAGGAGCCGCTGGACGACGCCGGACGGGCGGAGCTGCAACGGATGCTGGCCGACCAGGCCGGCGCCGGGCATCGGATCCTGGCCGTCGCCGAGTGCGAGGTGGACGACCCGAAGGTCACCGACGAGGACGTCCGGGCCCTGACCTTCGTGGGTTTCCTCGCCCTCGCGGACGGGGTCCGGGAGAGCGCCGCCCCGGCGGTACGCCGGATCCGGCAGGCCGGCGTACACACCATCATGATCACGGGGGACCATCCGGCCACCGCCGAGGCCATCGCCGCCACCATCAGTGAGCACGACGAGCAGCGGGTGGTCACCGCGGGCGAACTCGACCAGTTGGACGACGAGACGCTCGCCGAGCGGTTGGCCAACACCGACGTGGTGGCCCGCTGCACCCCGGCGCACAAGGTGCGGATCATCCAGGCGTTGCAGAAGTGCGGGCGGACCGTGGCGATGACCGGTGACGGCGCCAACGACGCTCCGGCGATCCGGCTGGCCGACGTCGGGATCGCCCTCGGCCAGCGGGGCACCCCGGCGGCCCGGGCCGCCGCCGACCTGGTGGTCACCGACGACCGGCTGGAGACCATCATCGCCACCCTGGTCGAGGGACGGGCGATGTGGTCGTCGGTGCGGCACGCGCTCAGCATCCTGGTCGGCGGCAACCTCGGCGAGATCGCGTTCAGCGTGCTCACCGCCGCGGCGACCGGCCGCTCCGCGCTCACCGGACGGCAGCTGCTGCTGGTCAACCTCCTCACCGACCTGGCGCCGGCGCTCGCCATCGCGATCCGCCCGCCCGCGGCGGACCGCACTGACGGCCTGCTCCGGGAGGGCCCGGACGCCTCACTCGGAGAGACGCTCACCAGGGAGATCGGGCTGCGCGCGGCGGCCACCACGCTGGGCGCGACCGCCGGCTGGACGTTGGCCCGGTACACCGGCCGCCGTCAGCGGGCCGGCACCGTCGCGCTGGTCTCCCTGGTCGGCACCCAGCTCGGCCAGACGATCCTGGCCGGCGGCACCAGCCCGGCGGTGCTGGCGTCCACGGCGGCGTCGCTGGGGGTGCTCGTCGTGGTGGTGCAGACGCCGGGGGTGAGCCAGTTCTTCGGCTGCACCCCGCTCGGACCGGTCGGCTGGACCATCGGGGCCGGGTCCGCGCTCGGTGCCACCTTCGCCAATGGCGCGCTCACCAAGCTGGTGGAGCACCTGCCGCAGGCCCGACCCGACCACGGTGGGGCGAGCTGATCCGAGGGCTGACCGTGCCCGACCACGGGGGTCTTCCGCTCACACCTGGCGCACCTTGTGGACGGGCGGCGACAACCGACCGCAGCAGGCACCGGCATTCAGCATCCACTCAATGGTCTGACCGATGTCGCCGAACGCCGCCACGGGTGACTGCCCCCACAGTTGTGGACTGATCAGTTCCCTACCTCTATGGTTGTCGCATGGGCAGGCCAAGGACGTTCGACATCGACACGGCGGTGAACCGTGCGATGGAGTTGTTCTGGCGTCAGGGGTTTGAGGCGACCTCGACGGAGGATCTCGTGGAGGGCCTCGGAATCGCCCGCGGCAGCCTGTACAAGGCGTTCGGATCCAAGGAGCAGCTCTACGCGCTGGCGCTTCGCCGTTACTGCCAGCGCCACGCGGCGGGGCTGATCGAGGTGTTGGACCGGGCGGAGCAGGTGCGTCCTGCGCTCCGGGCGGTGCTCCTGGAGCTGGTGGAGACCGACCTGGCCGATCCGGAGCTGGGCTGCCTGCTGGTCAACGCGACCACGGAGCGCTCGGCGCATCCGGAAACGGTGCAGCAGGTTTCGCGCACGATGGGTCAGATCGAGTCGGCCCTGGCCGGGGCGTTGGAGCGGGCGCGGGTCCGCGGTGAGATCGCGGCGGACAAGAAACCGCAGGAGCTGGCCCAGTTCCTGACCACGTTCCTGCAGGGTCTCCGGGTGATGGGTAAGGCCCGCGCGGATCGAGCGTTCCTCGACAACGCCGTGGAGGTCGCTTTGGGCGCCCTCGACTGACTTTTTGCTGCCCGAATTAGGAACAGATCAGTCAACAATCAGGAGTGGTAATGAATCTCGAACTGCAGGGCAAGGTCGCCATCGTCACCGGCGCAAGCAGGGGCATCGGTCTCACCACCGTGGCGGCATTGCTCGACGAGGGTGCGCACGTGGTGGCGAACAGCCGCACGAGCACGCCGGAGCTCGACGCCCAGGCTGCGCGCGGGGCCACCGTGGTGCTGGCCGACATCACCGACGCGGATACCCCGCAGCGGCTCGTCGACGCCGCGCTGTCGACGTACGGGCGACTGGATGTGCTGGTCAACAACGTTGGTGCCGGCAGCGTCCGGTCAGGATTCCTCGACGTCGACGACGCCGAGTGGGCACGCGTGTTCGACGTGACGTTCTTCAGCGCCGTACGCACGAGCAGGGCGGCCCTGCCCGCCCTGCTGGACAACGGCGGAACGATCGTCAACATCAGCAGCATCAACGCCCGGCTGCCGTTCCCGATGGTGGTCGATTATTCGGCGGCGAAGGCGGCGGTCGCCAACCTGACCAAGACCCTGTCGGAGGAGTTCGCACCGCGCGGTGTCCGGGTCAATGCCGTCTCGCCCGGCCCGGTGCGGACCCCGTTCTGGACCGGGCCCGACGGTTTCGCCCACGCCGTCGCCGCCAGCGCGGGTGTCACCGCCCAGCAGGCGCTCGACGAGGTCGTGCCGCAGAGCATGGCGATCAGCACCGGCAGGGTCACCGAGGCCGGCGAGGTGGCCGACCTGGTGCTGTTCCTTGCCTCCGCCCGCTCCGCCAACACCACCGGTTCCGAATTCATCCTCGATGGCGGCCAGGTCAAGACCCTGTAACCACGGCTGTCCCTCAGGACGTGGACATCGCGGCCAGGCAGCGCGCGCTGCCTGGCGCCGCGGAAGCTGCCGTGACCGGGATTGAGATCAACCGAGGAAAGTGCTGGTGGAGCCCAGGGGACTCGAACCCCGTGCCGCGGGCTCTCCGCGCGCCTGGACGTTTGTGTACCCGGCGGCAAGCCGCGGAGCGGCGCGGCAGCCGAGCGCCCTGACATCGCCGACGGCCGGCCACGCTGGCGCTCGTCACGGCCCAAATTGCTACTCACGACCAATCCGACGCCTGGCGCGAGATTCAAGGACCCCGTAGGTGACCATTAGAGCCAACGCGGCCAGTAACAGCACAGCACTGATCCACCGGCTCGGAGTGCGCCATGTGCTGGGCGTGACCTCCGTGAGGTTTCCCAGCCCCAGCAGAGCGTAGAACCCCATGCACGCTGCCCCTGCGGCCCACAGCAGGGGGTGATGCACTGTCCGCCCGAACAGCCGAACCGTTGACGCACGTCGGCTGCTGATGACCACCCAGGCAGCACACCCGACCACGGCGACAGCGGCGCTGGCGAGCAGGATGTCCACGGCCGTTGCGCCCGCCTCGTAGGTCGTCACGGGCATCACGGTAGCGGCGGCACACAGCTGCCAGCCTCGGGCATATGGACAGCCGTCGCCTTGTGCGGCGCGTCATGGAACTGCTCGGGCGCTCCACGATCCGGATGACGGCCGACACCTACGGGCACGTCCTGCCCGCGCGGGCTCGTCACGCTGCCTCGGCATCGATCGGGTGCTGGGCGAGGAAGGGACGGCGTGACCGCTTGGCTGTGATCGGGACCCGAGATCAACCAAGGAAAGTGCTGGTGGAGCCCAGGGGACTCGAACCCCTAACCCCTGCCTTGCAAAGATCGAGACTTGTCTCGGAGGGTGTCAGTGACTGCGGCTGACCTGCTCGGCCCGTCGTCTTGGGTCTGCCTATGACGGCGCTAGTCAACGGGCTTGGCTGTACGAATGGCTGTACGTCGCTGTTCCGGCCCTGCGGTCTCTGCACGCTCCTAGGGTGTCCGCCCGGCCTCTTGCGGACTGGACGCGGACCGCTAAGCCCGCGGATCCGTAGCCTCGACGCGAGGCCGGCCACGGATGGGGCAACGACTGGCGTGAGCGACGGGTAACATCGCCACGTTTTGGCCTGCAGCGGGGAGGAAGACCCACATGCGATGGAAGCTACGGGCCGGCGTGCTAATGGCGCTGGCCTTCCTGGTTCCGGCGGCGCCGGCGATGGCTCAAACCGAACCACCCGTGCTAAACGAGGCCTGCCAAACGGTCGAGCGCAAGGTGTACAAGGATATCCGCGAGCTTGTCACCATCGACCTGGATACCGCCACCAATGTAGAGGTGCGCGTGTTGGCCAACCAGATCCTGGCCGCGGCGAACGCCGACTCGTTGCCCGTTCTGCCTGACGCCATTCAGGAGCGCTTGGACGGCACCGCGGATGATCTGCGTGCATTCCTCAAGGCGGACGTGCAGAACGCCTGGTCAACGGCTCTGCGGGTCACGGTGGTCCGGACGTTGACGGGCGCTGGTACCAACGTGAAGGCGGCCGCGCAGAAGGCGCTCGACGACGGGACCATCGATGCCTACCTGGCTTACCTGAACGACGGCCTGTATGCCGCACGTGCGCTTGACTGCGCGTCTCAGCCCGCGCCGACAGCAACGTCTCAGCCCACACCGACGCCGAGCGCCACGCCCAGCGCCACGACGACCGTTGCACCGGCGCCTGCTTCCTCCGCCAGCCTGGGCGCCCCCGGCGGCGGCGAGGGCGGTGGGCTGCCCGTCACCGGTGACGATACCGCGACCGTGGCCGGCATCGGCGGTGCGCTTCTGCTCCTCGGCGGCGCTGGCTACCTGATCGGACGCCGACACCGTTCCCGCTTCGTGGCATAGCCTGCTCGACGCGCCCGGCTCGATGCTCCGTCGGGCTGGGCGCGATCGGCGCTGAGCTTGGCTCGGTTCGTCGCGGCCCGAAGGCGTGCTGCCAGCTGCGAAAGCAACCCGCAACGTATGTGGGCCGACGAGCCGGCGGCAATCCCCGTACCACTGAGGCATCGTGACAATGACGGAAGCGCTTTGGAAGCGCCCAACACTCGCGTCACGGTGGAGGACCGAACTCGCGACGCCAGGACCAGGACGAGGCGGAGGCCGCGGTCAACCTGGCGGTATTCCGGATCAGTGGCTCGCAACGGGTGTGCTGCGGAAGGTTTAGTTGCGCTAGCGGATCTCCTCGTCGGGCAGTCGTAGACCGTCCAGCCTTCCCGGACGGGGCCAAGGTCGTTCGTCCGCTAGGGCGCTCCACCTTGTCCCCGTCCGGGAAGGCTGGTAGCCCTCGTGGTGCCCGGCGAGGTGATCCGCCCTGGCTGATCTCTGAGGAGGGCCGGGGTTCGGGGCAGAGCCCCGAGGTCTTCGAAGTCTGGCAATCCCGAAGCGCGGCCGGCCGGCCCGGCCGATGCCGGCCGGAGGTCGCCAGCAGGCCGGGGCCGGGCCGGCGCGGGGGGGGGGGGCGGGGGGGCGGTTTATTTAAAATGGTATATATGGA